>NZ_JAVFXA010000014.1:0-82547 GCF_040981195.1 Kocuria oxytropis
CTAAGACCCACAGCGCCGATGGTACTGCACCCGGAAGGGTGTGGGAGAGTAGGACACCGCCGGACCACACCACCAGGGTCGAGCCCCCGCACACCAGAGTGCGGGGGCTCCCCGCATTAACCCCCGCACAGGCCCCACCACCACGGTGCGGGGCCTGCCCGCGTTCCAGGGGCCCGCCTGTTCCACCGGCCGGGGCGGCCCGGAGTCCACCATCGCCGTTCGCTACGCTGGGAGTGTTCCTGCCGTATGCCCGCGAGAGGGGTCTCCCACCATGCCCGACGTCAGTGCTGCCACCGCCCGGATCAACGGGGTCACCATGACCTACACGGACCGGGGGGAGGGGCCCGTGCTGCTGCTGCTGCACGGACACGCCTACGACCGGAGCATGTGGGCCCGCCAGATCGAGGTCTTCGCCGGCCGGGGGTGGCGGGTCGTCGCCCCCGACCTGCGTGGTTTCGGCGACTCGGAGATCACCGAGGGGATCGTCTACACGGAGGAGTTCGCCGACGACGTCGCGGGCCTGCTCGACCACCTGGGGATCGACCGGGCGGTCGTGGTCGGCTTCTCGATGTCCGGGCAGATCGCCCTGGAGCTCCTGCACCGTCACCCGGACCGGCTCCGGGCGCTGGTGATCAACGACACCGTGCCGGAGGCCGAGGACTCCGCCGGCCGGAGGCGCCGTCACGTCACCGCCGACGCCATCCTGATCGGCGGAATGGAGGCCTACGGGCGCAGCGTGCTCCCCAAGATGATCGCCGAGTCCACCGTGGAGTCCCGGCCCGGGGTGGCCGCCGAGGTCCTGGCCATGCTCCAGGGGGCTCCGGCGAAGGGCGCCGCCGCGGCGATGCGCGGGCGGGCCGAGCGCAGGGACTTCACCGAGGTGCTCCGCGGCGCCCGGATCCCCGTGCTGGTCGTGGTGGGCGCGGACGACGCCTTCGACGGGGGCGCGGGGCAGCGGATGGCCGAGCTGGCGCCCGCGGCAGAGCTCGTCGTCGTCGACGGCGCCGGGCACACCCCGAACATCGAGCAGCCGGCCGCCTTCGACGAGGCCCTGGACGGCTTCCTGCGTCGCCTGGAGGCCTGAGCGGCGACCGGGCGACGACGGAGGGCTGTCTCCGCGCCACCGCACCCCGTGCTCCCCGGCGGTTCCTCCGCCGGGGAGCACCGGGTGTGCTGTTCTCCGAGAGAGAACCGGTGACATCCCCGCGCAGTGATAAGTATGCTGTCCACATCAGTGCACGACGACAAGGAGTGGACATGACCGAGACGAACAGCGGCAATTCGGACGACGCCGACCGCGTGGCGGTGGACCAGCTCACGCTCCAGAACCCCGTGACGCGCTATCCCGCCGTCGCGCCCCCGAAGCAGGACCAGCCCGAACCCGGCCTGGACGTCGAGCTCGAGCCGAGCACCGACCGCGGGGAGTTCTCCTACCGGGGCACCGGCCGCCTGGAGGGACGCAGGGCCCTGATCACCGGGGCCGACTCGGGCATCGGCGCGGCCGTGGCCATCGCGTTCGCCAAGGAGGGCGCCGACGTCGCCCTGAACTACCTCCCGGACGAGGAGCAAGACGCGCAGGTGGTGAAGGGGATCATCGAGAAGGCCGGGCGCACGGCCGTCCTGCTGCCCGGTGACCTGACCGACAGGGCCTTCTGCGAGCAGCTCGTCGAGGACGCCGTGGAAGGACTCGGCGGCCTGGACGTCCTCGTCAACAACGCCGGCAAGCAGGTCGCGGTCGAGCGCCTCGAGGACCTGAGCGACGAGCAGCTCACCGACACTTTCACCGTCAACATCGTGGCGATGTTCCGGATCACCAAGGCCGCGCTGCGCCACCTCCCCGAGGGGGCGTCGATCATCAACACGACCTCGATCCAGGCGTACCAGCCCTCCCCGGACCTGCTCGACTACGCGTCGACGAAGGCGGCGATCAACAACTTCACCAAGGGTCTCGGCCAGCAGCTCGCTCCCCGGGGCATCAGAGTCAACGCCGTGGCGCCGGGTCCGTTCTGGACCCCTCTGCAGGTCTCGGACGGGCAGCCGAAGGAGGCGCTGCCCGAGTTCGGGCAGTCGACGCCCCTCGGCCGGGCGGGCCAGCCCACCGAGCTGGCCCCCGCCTACGTGTTCCTGGCGTCGCCCGAGTCCAGCTACGTCATCGGCGAGACGCTCAACGTCAACGGCGGCAGCCCCTCGCCGTGACGGCCCCCGCCCCGGGCCGTCGCGCGGAGGGGGCACCGACCCGCGGGCGGGGTCTTGGCCCCGCGCGGCCTCCGCTCTAGGCTGGGGACGAACCGCACCATCAGTGGACTTATGAAATGTTCCAGAAAGGCGGAATCATGACCACCAACCCCTATGACGCGACCCCCTACGAGGCGGGCTCGAGCCACCCGGCCGAGACCGGCGCCTCGAAGAAGGACGTCGCCGCGGAGCAGGGCAGGGCCGAGGCGGAGCATCTGAAGACCGAGGCCGTGGACTCCGGCCGCCGTGTCAAGGAGACCGCCAAGGACCAGGCCGTGACGGTCAAGGAGGAGGCCGCCCACCAGGCGCAGGACCTGTTCGGCCGGCTCCGGAGCGACCTCCGGGAGCAGACGGGACCCCAGCAGGACCGCCTCGCCTCCACCGTGCGCTCCGTCAGCGACGAGATCAACGCGCTGTCCCGCGGGGAGAAGCCCGAGTCCGACTACGTGACGGGTCTCCTCGGCAGCGTCTCCGGGCGGGTGGAGTCCCTCGCCTCCTCCCTGGAGACCAAGGACGCCGGGGAGCTGCTCGACGACGTCCGCCGGTTCGCGGCCCGCCGTCCCGGCACCTTCCTGGCCGTGGCCGCCGGCATCGGCCTGCTGGCCGGGCGCGCCACCCGGGGCGCCCGGGACAGCGACGACATCGCGACCGACCGTCAGGGCGCCCAGGAGTACTTCGGGGTCTCTGGCGACGCCCAGCAGTACGACCAGGGCTACGAGCGCAACCTCACCGGGACCGAGACCTCGGGCTACACGCCGGCCGATCCCTACGCCTACCGCTCCGACGAGCAGGGCGAGGCCGCCCGCACCTACACCGACCGCGTGCCCGGCACCGTCTACCCGGATCAGGAGGGTGACCCTCGATGAGCCATCCCCTTCCTCCCTCGGACGCCGAGCACAGGGCGGAGCGCGAGTCCCTCGGCGAGATGTTCACCTCGCTGAGCACCAACCTCTCCACCCTCATCCAGCAGGAGATCGCGCTGGCCAAGGCCGAGGCGACGCAGGCGGTGCAGGAGGCCAAGCAGTCCGCCACCGACGCGGGCAAGGGCGCTGGCATGCTCGCCGGGGCCGGAGTGGCCGGGCACTTCGTCCTGCTCTTCCTCTCCCTCGCCCTCATGTGGGCGCTGAGCAGCCTGGTGGGCCTGGTCTGGTCCTCGGTGATCGTGGCGGTCGTCTGGGCCGTCGTCGCCGGAGTCCTGGCCGCCCTCGGCAAGAAGAACATCGACCGGGGCAAGCAGGAGATGACGGACGCCACCCGGGATCCGCTGCCCCTGACCCGCGAGACCGTCACCGAGATCCCGGACACCGTGAAGCCCTCCCCGAAGGAGAACCGATGAGCCAGCAGAACCCCGAACAGATCCGGGCCGACATCGAGGCCACGCGCGCCCGGCTCGGCTCCGACGTCGACGCCGTCGCCGAGAAGGTGACACCCGGACGCGTCGTCGACCGGCAGAAGAGCAAGGTCCAGGACACGGTGCGCGGAGTGCGGGAGCGGGTCATGGGCTCCTCCGACGACCCCTACGCCGGGGGCGGCCGCTCCGGCGGTGACGTGAGGGACCAGGCGGCCCAGCGGGCCGAGCAGGCTCGGGACGCGGTGCAGCACGCCCCCGCCGCCGCCCGGGAGAGGACCCGCGGCAACCCGCTGGCCGCCGGGCTGATCGCCCTCGGCGCCGGATGGCTCGTCGGCTCGCTGCTGCCCTCCTCGCAGAAGGAGCAGGAGCTGGTCTCCGACGCGGCGGACCGGGTCCGTCCCCACGCCCAGCACGCGGTCGAGTCCGCGAAGGGCATGGCCCAGGAGGTCGCCGAGGACCTGAAGGTGCCCGCCCGCGAGGCGGCGCAGTCCGTCAAGGAGACCGCGCAGTCCGGCGCCCAGGAGGTCAGGTCGCAGGGCCAGGGTGAGGCCCAGCAGCTGAAGTCCTCCGCCCAGGACTCGGCGCGCTCCGTCAAGGACGAGACGAAGAACGCCTGAGCACGCCCGGCCGTTCGGCGGCCGAGGCCACGTCAGCACGGGGAGGGCCCCGGACCGGCAACGGTCCGGGGCCCTCCCCGTGCCGGCAGGTGGTCAGCGGGCCCGGGCGACCTGCCCCAGGAGCTGCGGGAAGTACCCCGAGAGGTAGCCGCGCTCGGTCGGGTGCAGGTTGTTCGGGTTCCCCGGGACGGTCGGGTCGAAGAAGATCCACGGGTCCTCCGAGCCGACCCCGTGACCGCGGAAGCGGTCGGTGACGTCCACGAAGACGGCACCCTCCTCCGTCACGGCCGCCGCGAGCTCGGCGTTGAGCACGTCGGCCCAGTCGTTGAGCTCCGCGGCCCGCTCCGCGGAGAGCAGGGGGGTGTCCTGCCGCTCGTCGAACAGCCGCGGGTAGCCGAGGACCACGATCCGCGCGTCCGAGGCCTCCTCGATGGCGGCGACGGTCCGGGCGGCGGACCCGGCGGCCTCGTCGATGCGGGCTGGCGCCTCCCCGAGCCGGGCGTTGCACGTCGCCGGTCCTTGGACGGCCTCGAACGGGGCACTGCACGCCTGGATGATCTCGCTCCACCCGATGTCGTTGCCGCCCATGGTCAGGGTCACCACGTCCGCCTCCTCGAGGGCATCGGTCACCGTCCCGTCGTCGAGGAGGTCCCGCACCTGCCACGTCTCGTACCCGGCGCAGGCCGCGTCCAGGGTCACCTCGACCCGGGGATGGGAGTCCAGCTTGTCGACGTGGTCCCGCCCCGTGCCCTGCAGGCAGCCCGGAACGCCCTCGACCGGCCGGATCCCGCCCGTGCCGAAGGCCGCGGAGTAGGAGTCGCCCAGGTTGACGAGCTGGACGGTGCGGGGGCTCGCGGCCGCCGGCGAGGCGGCCGCGGCGGCGAGGGCGAGCGCCGAGGCGAGGGCGGTGACGGTGCGACGAGCGGGCAGGGAGCGCATGGACAGGGCCTTCCGGGAGGGATGGGCGCCTCCCGGGGGCGGCGCCGTGGCGGCGGGGCCGCCGACTCCCTGAATTTACAGTCGGGATGCCCCGGACGGAAGGTCCGCAGTGCGGTCCGTTCCCCACGCCCCGGCCAGGAGGTCGAGGGAGCGCAGCACCTGCTCCTGGGTGGGGGAGGCGGGGGCGATCATGAGCTCGTCCGCGTCGGCCGTGGCCGCGAAGTCCTCCAGGCCCGCGCGGACCGTGTCGCCGGTGCCGGCGACCGACCAGTGCAGCATGTGCAGGATCTGCTGCGCGGCGGGGCTGTCCATCACCATGTCCAGCTCGGCCTCGCTCAGCTCGCGGCCGCGGCCCACCATGGCCCGCACCCGTTCGCGCCGGGCGGTCCCGAGCTGCTGCGCGGCGTCCTCGGCGGTGTCCGCGGCGATGACGTTGACGGCGGCGACGACGTAGGGCTCCGCGAGCTGCTCGGAGGGCCGGAACTGTGCTCGGTACGCGGCCACGGCCTCCACGAGGGCGTCGGGGGCGAAGTGGGACGCGAAGGCGTAGGGCAGCCCGTAGGCCGCGGCGAGCTGGGCGCCGAACAGCGAGGAGCCCAGGATCGTGAGGGGCACGTCCGTCCCGGCGCCGGGCACGGCGCTGACCCCGGGCACCACCGACCGCCCGCTGAGATAGCCCTGCAGCTCGCGGACGTCCTGCGGGAACTGCTCGGCCGCGGAGGGGTCGCGGCGCATGGCCCGCACCGTTCGCAGGTCCGTGCCGGGGGCGCGGCCCAGGCCCAGGTCGATGCGCCCGGGGTGCAGCTCGGCGAGCGTGCCGAACTGCTCCGCGATCACGAGGGGGGAGTGGTTGGGCAGCATGACCCCGCCCGCCCCCAGCCGGATGCCGGTGGTGTGCGCCGCGACGTGGGCGATCAGCACGGCCGGGGCGGAGGACGCGATCGTGGGCATGTTGTGGTGCTCGGAGTACCAGACCCTCAGGTAGCCCAGCCGCTCCGCGTGCTGGGCGAGCCGCACGGAGTCGGCGAAGCTCTCGCCCACGGACGCGCCGCGGCGGACGGTGGCGAAGTCGATGACGGACAGGGGCAGCGGCACGGCGGACCTTTCCTGGGGATCGGGGGAGACTCCACGCTACTCCTCCTGGCCCGGGAGCGCCGTGGCGGGCCCCACACGGGCCGGGGTGCCGGCCGGCAGCGGGCCGAGGTGCGCGGTCCCGGTGCCCACGGCTACGCTCGGCGGCATGACCGACCCCTCGATCCCCTGGGCGGCGCCCGAGCTGTTCGAGCTGCCCCGGGAGCGCGCCGAGATCGCCCCCGGGGCCGTCCACGTCCCGGGGTGGCTTCCGCCGCAGGCGCAGCGGGAGCTGGTGCTGCGGTGCCGGGAGTGGGCCGTGGGGCCGGCGCCCCTGCGCCACGCGGTGCTCCCGGGAGGCGGCCGGATGTCGGTGCGCTCCACCACCCTGGGGTGGGACTGGCAGCCCTACCGCTATCTGCGCACGGGGGACCGCAAGCGTGCCCCGGACATGCCCCCGTGGCTGAGCGAGCTGGGCCGCAGGGCGGTGCTGGACGCCTACGGGGCGGGCGCCCCGGACGTGCCGGGCTACCACCCGGACACCGCCCTGGTGAACTTCTACGACGCCGCCGCGCGGATGGGCATGCACCAGGACCGGGACGAGGCCTCCGCCGCGCCGATCGTCTCCCTCTCCCTCGGGGACGCCTGCGTCTTCCGCTTCGGCAACACGCAGACCCGTTCGGCGCCGTACCGCGACGTGGAGCTGCGCAGCGGCGACCTCTTCGTCTTCGGCGGCCCCTCCCGCTACGCCTTCCACGGGGTGCCGCGCGTCCTGCCGGGCACCGGACCCGCCGAGCTGGGCATGCGGGGCGGGCGGCTGAACCTCACCCTGCGGATGACGGGGCGGGCTGACGCGACGAGCCCCGTGCCACACTGACGGCATGGAACTGCCCGAGCCCGCACCGTGGCACCCGATCGACCCGGCGGCGCCGGACGCCGAGGACGTCGGCGCCTACCGTCTGCTCGCCGCCGACATCGCCTCCGGCGTGGCGGTCGTGGCCGCCCGGCACCGGCGGCGGGACGTCGCCGCGACCGTGACCGGGTTCCTCGACGTCTCCTACGACCCGCCCACCATGCTGGTGAGCCTGTTCGAGGAGGGGCGGATCTGCGACGCCGTGGAGTCCGCCGGGGCGTGGACGCTCTCCGTGCTGCGCCGGGACCAGGAGGGGACCGCCAACTGGCTCGCGAGCCCGGGCAACCCGGTGGAGGGACTGCTGGACCGGGTGGCCTTCCGCCGGGCGCCGCGCTCGGGGGCGCCGGTGCTGGACGGGGCGCTGGCGTGGTTCGAGCTCTCCACCGTGGCCGTGCACACCGCCGCGACGCACCGGCTCGTCGTGGGCGAGGTGACCGCGATGGGCCGCGGGGTCGCCGAGGCACAGGCCGACGACCCGCTGGTGCACTACGCCCGCGGCTACCGTGGCGTGACGCGCTGACCCGCTGCGGCGGCCGCCCGCCCGGGGCACGGACGGGCGGACGGCACTCGTGCAACACTGTGACGTCGGATGTCCTCCGCCCCGTCAGCGACGGAACCGATTGTCCCCGCGGCGGTTCTGGTCCTAGCGTGGTCCGGTGGGGCCGCCCGGCGGCACCCCTCCCACGGCTCTGCACGGAAGGAATCCCATGGCGGCCCAGCAGCACGAACGCCGACCTCGCCGAGGGCACGACGACGCCGCGCCCACCGGCGGACCGCCGGCGCCGGAGGAGTCCCCGCCGACCGCCCTCCCGCGGCCCGGCGCACCGGCCGAGCGCGCGGCCGCCGAGGTCGCCGACCTCGAGGTCCCGGCCGACCACCTCGAGGAGCTCGAGCACGTGGGCGAGGCGTTCAAGGCGGCGTTCGCCCACCACCCGGCCGGGGTCGCGATCATCACCGCGCGGGGTCCGGAGGGTCCCGTGGGCCTGACGGCGTCCTCGGTGTCCTCCGTGTCGGTCGTCCCGCCGATCCTGGGCTTCTCGCTGCAGGCACGGCAGGGTTCGGCCGCGCTGCTGGCCGAGGCCGACTCCTTCCTGGTGCACCTGCTGGACGCCGAGAACCTGGAGCTCGCCCGGTCCTTCGCCGTCTCCGGGGCCCCGCGGTTCGGGCCGGACATGCCCTGGAAGTACCTGGAGACCGGGGAGCCCCGGCTGCTGGGCGTCGCCCGGGTGCTGCGCGCGGTCCCGCTGGCCCGGATCAAGGCCGGACCGGCACTCGTCTTCAACGCCGCCGTCGTCGACGTCCTCGGCCACGAGGGCACGGGCATCCCGCTCGTCTACCATCGCCGCCGGTTCCACGAGCTCAACGACCGCTCCGCCCTCGACCCCGAGGCCTGAGCCCCGGGCACCCGGCCCTGCACCGCGTCGCGGACATTCTCCCATCTTGGTTGTTGACACATCACCAAGGTGCTCGTAGAGTAGTTGACGAAGCAACCACTTGCTCGTCACCCACCAAGGAGAACACCATGTCGCAGCTCAACGGTCTCGTCCCCGGTTCCTGGACCTTCGACCCCGCCCACTCCGAGGTCGGCTTCGCCGTCCGCCACGCCGGCATCTCCAAGGTGCGCGGCACCTTCGGCGAGGTCGACGCCCAGCTCGAGGTCGCCGAGCCGGTCGAGAACTCGACCCTGAACGCCACCGTCCAGATGGCCTCCATCGACACCAAGAACGCGGACCGCGACGCCCACGTGCGCAGCGCCGACTTCTTCGCGGTCGAGGAGTACCCCACGATGACCTTCACCTCGACCGCCGTGGCGTTCGACGGCGAGGAGGGCGCCATCACCGGTGAGCTGACCATCAAGGGCGTGACCCGCACGGTCGAGCTCGCCACCGAGTTCAGCGGCGTGGTCGTCGACGCCTTCGGCGTGACCCGCGCCGGCTTCTCCGCCGAGACCACCATCTCCCGCAAGGACTTCGGCATCACCTGGAACGCGGCGATGGAGGCCGGCGGGGTCCTCGTCTCCGACAAGGTCGTCATCAGCCTCGACGTCGCGTTCACCGCGCCGCAGGACGACCCCGCCGAGACCGTCGAGGGCCAGGAGGCCGTCTCGGCCCAGGCCTGATCCCGGCGAGCGCCTCGCGCTCACGCCAGCGGCCCGCACCCCGTCCGGGGTGCGGGCCGCTGGCGTCGGTGCCCGGCCGGCCTCAGCGCAGCTGCTGCACGAGGAACCAGACCGCGGGGCCCGCGATCAGCAGCAGCAGCGCCCACCGGCGCAGCCGCACCTCGAACCGCGCGGCGTCGATCCGCCGCCCCTCGGCCGGGCGGGACCGGGCGATCTCGTCCTCGAGGGGCCGGGGATCGGACTCGTGCGGGTCGCCGGACCCGGTGCCGGACGCCGACACGGAGGTCACCGCCACTTCGTGGTCATGATCAGCCCCGCCATCATGAGGGCCAGGCCCACCCCGATGTTCCACGTGCCGATCCCGGGCACGGGGTAGGCGCCCTGGAAGAGGTAGTAGAGGATCAGCCACAGCAGCCCGACCACCAGCAGGCCGAGCATGACGGCCTTGTACCAGGTGGGGGTGGGCGCGTGGGTCTCCGGGGAGCCGTGCCGGGAGCGCTCGGTGAGCTCCTGCGCCACCGCGTTGGCCGCAGCCTCCGGGTCGAAGGCGGTGGAGCCCCCGGGGAGGCCCTCCGCCGCCATCCGCGCCAGCTCCGCGTCGACGGTCGGGGCGGCGCCCGTCCCCGGGCGTCCGGAGCCGCCCGGGCGGCGGGTGGGCTTCTTGCGGCGGTTCTTGGACTCGGGCACTGATCCTCCTGGTCACCAAGCGGGCCGTCTGCACGGCGGGGGGTCCGCCCACCAGTCTAGCCGTCCGGTGCGCACCGTCCCCCGGGCGCGTAAGCTGGACGGGCGCACGCGCCGAGAGGCACCCCACTCCCAGGAGATCCTGTGACCGTCAAGATCCTCGTCGTGGACAACTACGACAGCTTCGTCTACACCCTCGTCGGCTATCTCGAGCAGCTCGGCGCCCGGACCACGGTCATCCGCAACGACGACCTCGGCACGGAGGCCGCGTGCGCGCTCGCCGACGAGCACCAGGGCGTCCTGCTCTCGCCCGGGCCGGGGGCTCCCGCCGACGCCGGCGTGTGCACGGCCCTGATCCGGCACGCCGAGCAGACGCAGCAGCCGCTGCTCGGCGTCTGCCTCGGCCACCAGGCTCTCGCGGAGGCGTACGGGGGGACCGTCACCCACGCCGAGGAGCTCATGCACGGGAAGACCTCCCGGGTGGAGCACAACGGCACCAGCGTCTTCGGCGGGGTGCCCAGCCCGTTCACGGCGACCCGCTACCACTCGCTGGCGGTGGTGGACCAGTCCGTGCCCGACGTCCTCGAGGTCACCGCGCGCACGCCGAACGGGGTGATCATGGGCCTGCGGCACCGGAGCGCCCCGCTGCACGGTCTGCAGTTCCACCCCGAGTCCGTCCTCACGGAGGGCGGCTACCTCATGCTCGGCAACTGGCTGGAGCTCGTGGGCCTCAAGGGCGCGGCCCGGGCGGCGGCCTCGCTGTCCCCGCTGATCACCGTCTGACCCGCGGCGGGCCCGCAGGGACCACGTCCGGGCGGGCCCGCCCGGACCACTCCGTCCGGACGGTCCCGTCCGGTCGTTCCGCCGGTCCCGTCCGGGCTACCGCTGGTCGCGCCCGCTCGGCCGGTCCCGGGGCTGCTCGAGCACCTCGCGGGCCCGGGCGGCCGCCGGCTCCGGGACCTCGTCCCGCCCGGCGAGGGCCTCGGCGTCCGGGGAGGACTCCGACGACTCCCCGGGGGAGTCGTCGGGGGAGTCCTCGGGCGAGCCGGTGGGCTCCTCCGCGTCGTCCGGGGCGGCGCTCTCCTCGGGCTCGTCCTCGGTCGGCTCCGGGGAGGGTGACGGGGTGGGCGAGGGGGAGGGCGGCGGAGCCGGGGCCGGCTCGGGGGCGACCGCCACCGTGAGCGTGATCGTCGCGCCCTGCGCCACGGACCGTCCGGCGTCGACGCTCTGGCCCAGGACCTGCCCGGCCGGCACCCCGGACCGGGGCGTGGTCACGACCTGGGCCGCGAGGCGGGTGTCGTCCGCGCCGAGGACCGCGACGGCCTCCTGCCGGCCCAGCCCCACGACCTGCGGCACGGTCACCCGTCCCGTGGACAGCACGAGCTCCACCTCCGAGCCGCTGCGCACCGTGGTCCCCCCGGCGGGGTCGGTGGCGACCACCATGCCCTCGGGCACCCAGGCGCTGTTGACCGAGCGGGTCCGGTCGGCGACCTCGAGTCCCGCGGACTCCAGCGCGTCCCGGGCGTCCTCCTCGGAGCGGCCCGCGAGGTCCCCGGGGACCTCCACCTCGGCGGGTCCCCTCGAGACGCCGAGGACCACGGTGGTGCCCTCCTCGACCTGGGTGTCGGCGGCGGGGTCGGTGCCGACCACGTCGCCCTCGGGCACCTCGTCGTCGAAGACCTCCTCGCGCTGCGGCACGAGCTCCGCGTTGCGCAGCACCGTCTCGGCCACCGAGGCGTCCATCCCGGCCACGTAGGGCACGGCGACGAAGGCCGGCCCGCTGCGCTGGTCCTGGACCCACTGGAGTCCCACGATCCCCAGGACGGCGAGGACCGCGAGGGAGAGGAGGGCGAGCAGGGCCGTGCGCAGGGGGCGCCGGCGTCGCCGGGCGGGGACCGGCCCGTCCTGCGGGGTCGCCGCGGCCACCGGCACCGGGGCCGTGGCGGGTCCCGCGGCCGGGGCCGCCGCGACCGGGACGGGCGGGAGGGTCTTGGTGTCCTCGTCCCGCTTCCGCACCGCCTGCAGGGGCTGGGTGGCGTCCAGGTCCTCCGGCACCGCGGGGCGGAGCTCGCGCAACGCCCGGCGCATCTGACCGGCGTCCTGGAAGCGGGCGGAGCGGTCCTTGGCGAGGGCCCTGGCCAGGAACTCGTCGACCCGGCCGTCGAGCCGGGGATCCAGCTCGGAGGGCGCCGGCGCTCGGTCCCGGACGTGCTGGGCGGCGATGTCCACCGAGGAGCCGCCCACGAAGGGCGCCCGCCCCGTGAGCATCTCGAAGAGCACGCAGGCGGCCGAGTAGAGGTCGGAGCGGGCGTCCACGGACTCGCCCCGGGCCTGCTCGGGGGAGAGGTACTGGGCGGTGCCGAGGACGGCCTGGGCCTGCGTCAGGGCCGGCGAGGTGTCCTCCACGGCCCGGGCGATGCCGAAGTCCATGACCTTCACCTGCCGTTCGGGGGTGACGATCACGTTGGCGGGCTTGATGTCCCGGTGCACGATGCCGGCCCGGTGGCTGTACTCCAGGGCGTCGAGGATCCCGAGCGTGATGTCCACGGCCTCCCGGGGGCTCACGGCGTTCTCGTGGATCAGCTCCCGCAGGGTCCGGCCCGGGACGTACTCCATCACGATGTAGGGGCGGTCCACGCCCTCGTCGGTCTCCGCGAGGATCTCGCCCGTGTCGTAGACCGACACGATCGCGTGGTGGTTCAGGGCCGCCACGGACTGGGCCTCGCGCTTGAAGCGCTCGTGGAAGGTGCCGTCCCGGGCCAGCTCGGGGCGGAGCACCTTGATGGCCACCCGTCGGCCCAGCCGCCGGTCCCGGCCGAGGTGGACGGTGGCCATTCCCCCGCGGCCGATGGTCTCGCCCACCTCGTAGCGGTCGTTGATCAGGGGGGGAACGGGGTTCCGGCCCGGCACGGCTCAGCCCTCCCGGCCGGGCCCGGTCGGTGTCGCGGTGGGCGAGGGCGACCCTTCGGCGGGGGAGGTCTCCGGGGCCGCGGCCACCCACATCTCGATGGTGTCGCCGGGCCGGACGGTGGACCCGCCCAGCGGCTGGGTGCGCAGCACGGTGCCGGGCTCGGCGTCCTCGGTGGTCTCGTCGTAGCGGATGATGTTGACGCCCAGGAGCCGGATGTCGTCGATCAGCGGATCCGCGTCCCGGCCGACCATCCCCGAGGGCAGCTGCACGGTGTCCGGGCCCGTCGAGTAGACCACCGTGATGGTGGCGTTCCGCGCCACCTGCCCCACGGGGTCCAGGGACAGCACGGTGTTCTCCTCCGCGTCCGAGGTCCGGCCCGAGCGCTCCACCGCGAAGCCCAGGTCCGAGAGCTCCTGCACCACCTGGTCCACCGGCCGGCCCTCGTACCGGGCGGCGAGGACCTCGACCGTGTCCGCCGCGTCCGGCGTCTGCGCCGCGGCGGAGGTGGGCGTGCCGGGCACCGGCGAGGTGGAGACGGTGCCCGTGGGGGAGGGCTCCTGGCTCACGGGCGCCGGCTCGCGCAGGAGGAAGAACCACAGCAGCCCCGCCAGCACCAGCAGCACGAGCAGCACCGGCAGCAGCCAGGACCACACCGAGCGGCGGTCCCCGGGCCGGTCCGCGCCGGGGTCGTCGTCCCGCAGGTCGTCCCCGGGGCCGCCGGGGTCCTCGACGACGTCCAGCTCGGCGGTGATGGGGCGCGCCGTTCCCGCCGCGGCGGCGCCGGCCGCCGCGGCCGCGCCCTCGCGGTCCAGGGGCCTGGTCGGCTCGTCGCGCACGGGGTCGAAGGCCTGGGTGGCGTCGTCGTCGGGCAGGTCGAGGAACGGGCGCATCCCGGGGACGGCCGCGACCGCGGCGTCCTCGTCCCCGCGCCGGATCGCGTCCACGGCGGTGCCCAGGGCCCCGGCCGTGGCCGGGCGGTCCCTCGGGTCCTTCGCCAGCATCGACATCAGCAGCGCCCGGACGGTCTCGGGCACGCTGTCGGCCAGCGGGGGCGGCGGGTCGTTGACCTGGGCGAGGGCGATCGCGATCTGCGACTCCCCGGTGAAGGGGCGGCGTCCGGCCAGGCACTCGTAGCCGATGATGCCCAGCGAGTAGATGTCCGAGGACCCCGTGGCGGTCTGACCGGTGGCCTGCTCCGGCGCGAGGTACTGGGCGGTGCCCATGACCTGCCCGGTGGCCGTGAGGGGCACCTGGTCCGCCAGGCGGGCGATCCCGAAGTCGGTGACCTTGACCCGGTTGTCCGGGGTGATGATGAGGTTGCCGGGCTTCACGTCGCGGTGCACCAGGCCCTGGGCGTGCGCGGCCGCCAGCGCCCGGGCCGTCTGCCCGATGTAGTTGAGCACCGTGTCCGGGGCGAGCGTCTTCTGCCGCTCGATGATGTTCGACAGCGGCTCGCCGGGGACCAGCTCCATCACGAGGAAGGCGGAGCCCTCCTCCTCGCCGTAGTCGAAGACGTTGGCGACACCGGGGTGGTTCAGCAGCGCCGTGTGCCGGGCCTCCGCGCGGAAGCGCTGCAGGAAGTTCGGGTCCCCGTTGTACTCCTCCTTGAGGATCTTCACGGCCACGATCCGGCCCAGGACGCGGTCCTTGGCCTTCCACACCTCGCCCATGCCGCCGATCGCGATCCGGTCGGTCAGTGCGTAGCGCCCGCCCAGGACGGTGCTCGACGATGGTCTCACTGGTTCAACACCGCCTCGAAGAGTTGCTTGGCGCTCGTGGTGGTCAGGGTGGAGCCGGTCGCCACGTCGACGTCCTCGAAGACGACGGCGAGGGCGACCTGCGGATCGTCGGCCGGGGCGAAGCCCGTGAACCAGGAGTCGTTGAGGCCCTCCTCCGATCCGATCTCGGCGGTGCCGGTCTTGCCGGCCACCTCCACCCCGGGCACGGACGCACCCTGGGCGATCCCGTCCTCCACGACCTCGACCATCAGGTCCGTGACGGTCTCGGCGACGTCCGCGCTGGTGGAGCGGCGCAGCTGCTCCGGGGTGAACGCGTCGATCACGGACAGGTCGGCGGAGCGCACGGTCTCCACGAGCTGGGGCTTCATCATCACGCCGTCGTTGGCGATCGTGGCACTCGTCATGGCCACCTGCAGGGGCGTGGTGCGCACGTCGTACTGGCCGATCGAGGACAGCGCGAGCTGCGCGTCGTTGAGCTCGTCGGGGAAGATCGAGGGCGTCACCTTGAGCGGGACCGAGAGGGGCTCGCCGTAGCCGAAGGCCTCGGCGGTCTGCCGGATCCTGTCCTCCCCGAGGTCGAGGGCGATCTGGGCGAACGGGGTGTTGCAGGACTGCTCGAGCGCGAACTCGAGGTCCGCCTGGGCCCGCGCCGTGCACCCACCGCCCACGAAGTTGGGCAGGGTCACGTCGGTGCCGGGCAACGGCAGCTCCTGGGGGTTCGGGATCAGCGTCTCCGTGGTGTAGTCCCCGGACTCGAGGGCGGCCACGGTGTCGATGATCTTGAACGTCGAGGCGGGGGCGTAGAGGTCCCCGGCGATCGCACGGTTGACGAGCGGCGCGTCGGGGTCCTCGTTGAGCCGCTCCGCGGCGGCGATCACGGAGCCCGCGTCGTGCGAGGCCAGCTCGTTCGGGTCGTAGCCGGGGCTCGAGACCATGGCCAGGATCGCCCCCGTCTCCGGGTCGAGCGCCACGATCGAGCCCTTCCGGCCCTCGAGCAGCCGGGCGGCGGTCTGCTGCAGCTCGGGGTCGATGGTGAGCTCCACCGACGCCCCCGTGGGCTGGCTCCCGGAGAACATCGAGACCACCCGGTCGTAGAACTGCTCGTCGGAGGCGCCGGAGAGCTCCTCGCCGAGGGCCGCCTCGAGCCCCGTGGCGCCGTAGACCAGGGAGAAGTAGCCCGTGAGGTGCCCGTACGCCAGCGGGTCCGCGTACACGCGCTGGTACTCGAAGTCGTCCTCCGAGGGCACCGAGGACGCCTTGGGGTCGCCGTCCACGAGGATCGCCCCGCGGTCCGCGCCGAACTGGTCGTAGAGGCTGCGGTTGTTCCAGGGGTGCGCCTCGAGGGAACGGGCCGCGAAGAACTGCACGTAGGTCAGCGCGAGGAGCAGCACGGTGAAGATCGCCACGCCGGCCACCCAGGTGTGTCGGATCGCCCGGTTCACGATGCTCCTCCGTTCTCGGTGCTCCGGGACCCTCCGGGGTCCCTGCGGTCCTGGTCGGTGAGGCGGGACATCGCCTCGGTGGGGGTGCCGCCGTGGTGCTCCGCGTCCTCCGCGTCGCGGCGCCCGCCGGGGCCCGCGGCGGCGATCGGCTCGGTGGCGGCGGTGTCCGGGGACACCGCCGGCCGGGGCACGGTGTCGGCACCGGCGTCCCGCGCGGCGGCCCGGTCCTCCCCGCCGGCCCGTGCCCCGTCCGCCCCGGTGCCGTCCGTCTCCGTGCCGTCCGCCTGCTTCCGGGGACGGCGGTCCTTGCGGCGTTCGAGGCGCTCGGCGCGCTCCTGGTCGTCCCGCCGAGCCGCCTCCCGCAGCGCGGCCTCGTAGGCGGCGACCTCGGCGAGGTCGGCCTCGGTGGCCGGGCCGGTGACCACCGGACGGCGGGCCGTGTGGGAGATCGCCAGGACGATCGCGGCGATGATCCAGTTGGACAGCAGCGAGGAGCCGCCGGCGGACATGAACGGCGTGGTGAGCCCGGTGAGGGGGATGAGGCGCGTGACGCCGCCCACGACCACGAACAGCTGCAGCACGATGACCGCGGACAGCCCGGCCGCGAGCAGCTTGCCGAACGCGTCACGGGTGCCCAGGGCCGCCCGGAAGCCGCGGGTGACGAACAGGAAGAACAGCACGAGCACCGCGCTGAGGCCGATCAGCCCCAGCTCCTCCCCGAACGCGGTCATGATCATGTCCGAGTTGGCGTAGGAGACGAGGTCCGGCCGCCCCTGGCCGAGCCCCTGCCCGAACAGCCCGCCCGAGGAGAGCCCGAACAGGCCCTGGACGATCTGCCCGGAGCCGCCCGGGGCGCGGTTGTACACCTCGGGGTCGAACGCGTTGATCCAGGAGTCCAGGCGGGCGGCCACGTGGCCGAAGACCTGGCTCGCGAAGAACCCGCCGACGAGCACGAGCAGCATCCCGATCACGATCCAGCTCAGCCGGCTCGTGGCGAGGTAGATCATGGCGAGGAACAGGCCGAAGAACAGGATCGCGGAGCCGAGGTCCCGCTGGAACACGAGCACGCCGATCGCGATGATCCAGGCCGCGAACATCGGGGCCATGTCCCGGAACCGCGGCAGGCGCACCGGGCCGAGCTTCTTGCCGGCCAGGAGGATGAGGTCCCGGTTGGTCGAGAGGTAGCCCGCGAAGAACACGGCCAGCGTGATCTTCGCGACCTCGCCGGGCTGGAACGTGCGCCCGCCCACCGAGATCCAGATCCGGGCGCCGTTGAGCTCCAGGCCCAGACCGGGCAGCAGGGGCAGCAGCAGCAGCAGACCGCTGAGCACCAGGCAGATGTAGGTGATGCGGCGCAGCACCCGGTGGTCCTTGAGGAACCAGAGCACCAGGCCGGCGGCCGTCATGGCGAAGGCCGTCCAGACCACCTGGGAGCTCGCCGCCGTCTGCTCCGTGGTGAGGTCGATCCGGTGGATCATGGCGATGCCCAGGCCGTTGAGGGCCACCACGATCGGCAGGACGTAGGGGTCGGCGTACTTGGCCCGCAGCCGCAGCACCACGTGCAGGACCAGGGCGCCGAGCCCCAGGACCAGCCCGGAGACGAGGATGTGGGGGTCCCCGGAGCCGAGCTGCTCGGGGTCCACCAGGATGTTGGCGCCCACGCCGATGCCCACGGCGACGACGAGCAGGAGCAGCTCGGTGAGCCGCCGCGGCTTCTGGCGCGGCTCCGAGTGCTCCTCGCGGGGGACGGTCCCGGCGGCGGTGCTCATCCGGCACCTCCCGGGGAGGCCGTGGGCGAGGGCGTGGGCGAGGCCGCCGGGGAGGCGGTGGCGCGCTGGACGGTGCCGGTCGGGCGCGGCTCGGGCCCGGGGGACTCCTGGGGCACGGAGTCCCGCAGCTCGCGCACGATCCGTTCCGCCTCCTCGAGGCTGTCCGCGGGGATGGCGTTGCGCACCCGCGCCTGGGCGAAGCCGGGAAGGTCCTCGACCCGCAGGTCCGTGGCGCGCTCGAGGTCGCTGAGGCTCACCGGTCCGAGGGACTGGGAGACGCCGTTGTAGATGGCCACGTTGCCCTGCTGCTCGCCGACGTAGTACTGGGAGCTGATCCAGGTGCCGGTGAGCAAACCCCCGGCCACCAGCATCAGGCCGGCGGTGGCCAGCGCGAGCACGGCGATGGCCCGCCGGTGGCGGCGCCGGCGCGGGGACGGGACGGTGGCGTCCGCCCGGTGCAGCGCCGACTCGACGTCCTGCGGGTCGGCCAGCGTGCCGGGCGCGGAGGTCTGCAGGAGGGTCGCGCGGCGTTCCAGGACGCTGTCGCTCACGGTGGGGATGCGCCCGGTCTGGGTGGCGTTGGCGGCAGCGCCCACCAGCAGGTGGGGGCGCGCGGCCAGGTCCCGGCGCAGCGCGGCGGCCGAGGACTCGGACGCGCTCCGCGCGGTGGCCTCACCGCCGGCCACCGCCCCGGCGGGGGCCTCGCCGGCGGTGATCTCGTCGGAGGTGCGGGCGAAGTCCGGGTCCGGGACCGCGCCGCGGGCCTCGCCCGCCTGCGGCACGGGCGCGGTGTCGTCGGTCGCGAAGACCTGGACGACCACCACGGTCACGTTGTCGGGGGCCCCGCGGTCCAGGGTCAGCTCCACGAGCGTGTCCACGATCTGGTTGAGGTCGTCGGTGGAGCCCAGCACCGACTGGATGGTCTCCGGGCGGACCACCGCGTTGAGCCCGTCCGAGCACAGCAGCCAGCGCTCGCCGCTCTCGGGGCGGAAGGTCTCCACGTCGATCTCCGGGGAGGCGTCGACGTCCCCGAGCACGCGCATCAGGACGTTCTTGTGCGGGTGGGACTCCGCCTCGTCCGGGCGCAGCCGGCCCTCGTCGATGAGCCGCTGGACGAAGGTGTGGTCCTTGGTGATCTGGCGGAACTCGTCGCCGCGGAGCCGGTAGGCCCGGGAGTCGCCGATGTGGGCCACGACGAGCTCGTCCTGGTCGGCCAGCAGGGCCGTGACGGTGGTGCCCATCCCGCCGAGGCGGGAGTTGCCCAGGACCAGCTTCGCGAGGTTCTGGTTGGCGTTCTGGATCTCGTCGGTGAGCACCGTGGCGCCGTCGCCCCGGTGGTCGGCCCGGTCCAGGCTCGTGAGGTCCATGACCGCGGAGGCCGAGGCCACGTCCCCGCCCACGTGCCCGCCCATCCCGTCGGCGACCACGGCGAGGTGCCGGCCGGCGTAGGCGGAGTCGTCGTTCTTCGAGCGGACCCGGCCCACGTCCGAGCGCGCGGCGTAGCGGAAGGCGATCGCCATGCGTCAGGACCTCAGTTCCAGGACGGTCTTGCCCACCCGGAACGGGGTCCCGGGCTCGAGCGGTACCGCCCGGGAGAGGCGCTGCTGGCCGACGAAGGTGCCGTTGGTGGAGCCGAGGTCCTCGAGGAACCAGCGGGAGCCCTGCGGGAACAGCCGGGCGTGCCGGCCCGAGGCGTAGTCGTCCCCGAGCGGGACGGTCGCCTCGGGGGAGCGGCCCAGCAGCACCGGGGCGTTGCCCAGGGGGTAGCTGCGCCCGCGCAGGGGACCCTCGAGGACCACCAGGGTCTGCGGGCGCGAGCGCTGCCCGGTGGTGGGGCCCGGGGCGGGCGGCACCGGCTTCTCCGCGGCGGCCCGGCGCTCGCCGCGGGACCGCGTGAGCACCGCCGGGAGCTTCCCGCCGACCGCCAGGTCACGTCCCTGGCTGGCGACGATGCTGAAGATGAAGATCCAGAGCAGGGCCAGGAACCCGAAGCGGAGGAGAGTAACGGTGAGTTCGGACATTCAGCGGTTCCCCTTCGGGGTCAGCAGGCGGAACGTGATCCTGGTCCGTCCCATGGTGATCACGGAACCGTTGACCAGTTCGGTGCGGCCGATCACCCGCTCCCCGTCCACGTAGGACCCGTTGGTCGAGCCGAGGTCCACGGCCACGAAGTGCTCGCCCTGCCGCCGGATCTCGAGGTGCTTGCGGGAGACCCCGGTGTCCTCCACGGTGATGTCCGCCTCGGCGGAGCGGCCCAGCACGATCGAGTCCGCGTTGATGGAGAACCGTGCGCCGTCGACGTCGAGCACCGGGATCCAGTGCTGCGCCGGCACGGCGCGCGTCTGCTCGTCCTCCTCCTGCCGGTGGCCCCGCGCGATCCGCTGCCCGCTCGGCGTGGCGGGCGTGTTGGGCGACTCCGCGGTGCGCTGGGCCGAGGAGTGCACGCGGAACTCGCCCGCCTCCACCTCCGGGTTGCGCGTGAAGGAGACCTTCACCGCCCCCTGGAGGGTGTAGGCCTGGCTGCGGGCGTGCTTGATGACCACGTCGCACAGCTCCTCCGCGAGCGGCGTGCCCCAGTCCTGGGCCCGCGGGAAGTCCTCGTCGGAGAACTCCACGACGAACACGTTCGGGGCCATGGTGCGGCCGGCGGAGATCGTGAACGCCTCGTGGTCGAGCTCCCGCCGCAGGGCGCTGGCGATCTCGACCGCCTCCACCCGCTTCCGGGAGCCGGTGGCGAAGGCGGCGCGGACGGCCTTCTCGATGTTCTTCTCGAGGCTCTCGAGGAATCCCATGCCGCCTCCTTCCTGGCGTCGATCATGGTGCGCATGCCCCCGGTCCCGGGTCAGGCGTTCTCCAGGATAGTAGACGCGACGCCTGTGAGCCCGGTGGGGGGTCCGCGCCGGGCGGGTCCGCGCCCGGGTCACGTCCTTGCCAGGGGGCCTGACGGGGAGAAGAATCCCGACCATGAAGCACACTGACAGAAGGCCCCTGTCCCTGGCCGCGCTCGCCCTCTCGGCCCTGCTCCTCGCGGGCTGCGGCGACGGGGGTGGAGGCGCCGGGGAGGGCGCCGCCACCGATCCGGCGGGGACGAGCGCGCCCGCGCAGGACACCGCCACCCCGGACGGCTCCGCGAGCCCCGACGGCTCCGCGAGTCCCGACGGCAGCGCGAGTCCCGACGGCAGCGCGAGCCCGGACGACGACGCCACCGACGACGGCACGGCCGGACCGTCCGGCAGCGCCTCGCCCTCGGGCAGCGCCGGCTCGGACGCCACCGGCGGTGGGGACGCGGCCGTGGTGTCCTCCGCCGTCGCCGCCGCGGAGGACGCGGTGGGCGGGGACGCCCGGGCCTTCGAGCTCGGGCGCGAGGACAGCCCCGCCAGCTGGCAGGTCGCCGTCACCGCGGACGACCGCGAGCACGAGCTGTACGTCTCCCAGGACGGCACGGACGTGATCAGCCAGGAGGAGGAGGGCGCCCTGGACGGCGACGACCGCGATCGGCTCGCCCGGGTCCGGGTGCCCCTCGAGGACGGGGTGCGCACGGCGCTGGGGACGGTCAACGGCACCCTCGACGAGGTCCAGCTCGAGACGGAGGACGGCACGACCGTGTGGGAGGTCGAGATCGAGGAGCCGAACGGCAACTCGGTGGACGTGTTCGTCGACGTCGAGAACGGCTCCGTGCTGAAGATCGACCGCTGACCCGGTGACCCCCGGCCCCGTGACCCCTGCCCCGGTGCCTCCCGCCGCGGTGCCGGAGGACCCCGGCCGCGCGGACCGCCGCCGGTTGCGGCTGACCTTCCTGGGGCTGCTCATGGCGGTGCTGCTGGCCGCCCTCGACCAGACGATCGTGGCCACGGCGCTGCCCTCGATCGTCGGCGACCTCGACGGGCTCGACCGGATCTCCTGGGTGGTCACGGCCTACGTGCTCGCCGCCACGGTGGGCCTGCCGGTCTACGGGAAGCTCGGCGACCTCTACGGGCGCAAGCGGATCTTCCTGGTGGCCGTCGTCGTCTTCCTGCTCGGCTCCGTGCTCGCGGGCGCCGCCCAGGACATGACCCAGCTCATCGTCCTGCGCGCCCTGCAGGGCCTGGGCGGCGGCGGGCTGCTCATCGGGGCGCAGGCGATCATCGCCGACCTCGTCCCCGCGCGCGAGCGCGGCCGGTACATGGGCGTGATCGGGGCCGCCTTCGGTCTCGCCTCGGTGAGCGGGCCGCTGATCGGCGGGTTCCTCACGGACCTGGTGAGCTGGCGGTGGGTGTTCTACATCAACCTGCCCCTGGGGCTGGTGACCCTGCTGTTCGTCCCCCGCTGCCTGCACCTGCCGCACGTCCCGCGGGGGCGGGTGCGCCTCGACGTCCTGGGCACGGCGCTGCTGGCCCTGGGCAGCGTGGCCTTCGTGCTCCTCACCACGTGGGCAGGGACGGCCCACGCCTGGTCCAGCCCCCGGATCCTCGGCCTCGCCGCGGCGACCGTGGTGCTCGGCGCCCTCTTCGTGCTGGTCGAGCGCCGGGCCCCGGAGCCCATCGTCCCGCTGCACCTGTTCCGCGTGCGCAACGTCGTGGTGCCCACCGCGGCGGCCGTCGGGATGGGCGTGATCATGTTCGCCACCATCACCTACCTGCCCACCTGGCTGCAGATGGTCGACGGCGCCTCGGCCACCGGCGCGGGCCTGATGATGATCCCCGTGACGGCCGGGATGCTCGTCGGCACGATCGGCACCGGCCGCCGCATCGCGCGGACCGGGCGCTACAAGCACTGGCCCGTGCTGGGGTCGGTGGTGATGGCGGCGGGACTCGTGCTGCTATCGCTGATCGACGACACCACCCCGTACGCCCTGACCGCCGCGGGCATGACCGTCACCGGCCTCGGCATCGGCTGCCTCATGCAGAACCTCGTGCTGATCGTGCAGAACGCGGTGCCGCCGGCGGAGGTGGGGGTCGCCACGGCGTCGTCGAACTTCTTCCGCCAGATCGGCGCGTCCTTCGGGATCGCCCTGTTCGGCTCGGTGTTCGTGGCCCGGCTCGAGACCGCGCTGGCGGGCCGTGACGTGCCCTCCCTCGACCTGGACGCCCTGAGCCCCCGGGTGCTCGCGGGCCTGCCCGCACCGGCGCAGCAGGCGGTCGCGGAGGCGTTCGCCCAGGCGCTGCCGCCGATCTTCCTGTGGGGCCTGCCCGTGGCGGTGGGCTGCCTCGTGCTGTGCCTGCTCATCGAGGAGATCCCGCTGGGCACGACCGCCGCTGCCGCCCGGGCCGGGACGCCGGGCCCGTCGCCGGAGCGGGCGGGCACCGACCGCGGCGCCGGTCGCTAGGCTGGTCCCGGAACCGCCACCGGATGCCCCAGGAGCAGCCCATGACCGATTCGCGCCCGTTCACCACCGCCGATCTCTACGACGAGCGCGGGGAGCAGCTGATGTCCTGCCCCCGCCAGTTCCTCGACCTCGGCGGCACGCCCGCGTTCACCGGGCCGGTGCGCACGGTCCGCTGCTTCCAGGACAACGGCCTGGTCAAGGCCGTGCTCAACTCCCCGGGCGAGGGCGCGGTCCTCGTCGTGGACGGCCACGGCTCCATGGGCACCGCGCTCATGGGGGACATGATCGCGGAGTCCGCGGTGCGCAACGGCTGGGCCGGGGTGATCATCAACGGGCCCGTCCGGGACCGGGTCGCGCTCGCGGGACTGCCCCTCGGGGTCAAGGCCCTGGGCTCCAACCCGCGCAAGTCCGCCAAGGACGGCGTCGGGGAGCAGGACGTGCCGGTCGTCATCGAGGGCGTCACCTTCCGGCCGGGCCGCACGGTCTGGGCCGACGAGGACGGGATCCTCGTCGAGGGCTGAGCGCCCGCCCGCTCAGCCGGCGCGGTGCGTGAGCCGGCCGCCCCGGTAGGTCGCGAGGACGCCGATGTGCTCGACCGACCCGCCCCGGCGGTGCACCTCGAGGGGGTTCTCCGCGAGCACCACCAGGTCGGCGAGCTTGCCGGGGGCGATCGAGCCGATCCGGTCCGCCATCCCCAGGGCCTTCGCGGCCTCGGTGGTGTAGGCGGCGAGGGCCTCCAGCACGCCGAGCCGCTCGCCGGCGGGGCCGAACCGTCGCCCGTCGCCGTCGAGCCGGTCGGTCCAGGCCTGGACCGAGCGCAGCACGTCGCCGTCGGCGACCGGGCGGTCGGAGCTGCCCGCGATCCGCACCCCGGCGTCCAGGAAGCTGCGGCCGCGGTAGGTCCAGTCCGTGCGCTCGGCCCCCAGGAGCCGGCGGAACTGGGTCGCCATGGGGCGCAGGAAGCCGATCTGCGGGGTCACCACGATCCCCGCGGCCGCGAGCCGCGGCAGCTGGTCGGGGCGGGTGATGCTCGCGTGCTCGATCCGGTTGGGCACCCGGCGGCGCCCGTGCTCGTCCTGGCACCGGGTGATCACGTCGATCGCGAAGTCGATCGCCCGGTCCCCGATCGCGTGGGCGGCCACCGACCAGCCCGCCCGGTAGGCGGCGTGGATCGCCTCCGCCATCTGCTCCGGGTTCTCCTGGAAGTAGCCGGTGGAGTGGCCCCCGCAGAACGCCTCGGTCACCGCGGCCGTCTCCCCGAGCAGCGAGCCGTCCACGAACACCTTGACCGGCCCCAGCCGCAGCTCGTCGTCGCCGAAGCCGGTGCGCAGCCCGAGGTCGAGCCCGCGCTCGGAGCCGTCACCGAGCCCGCCGATCCCGTGCAGGACGTCCAGCACGGGCATCACCTGCGCCCGCGCGTGCAGCACCCCGGCGTCCCGGGCCTGCTGGTAGGCCTGCAGCTCGGAGGGGTTGTGCCCGATCCACCCGGCGCCGACCCCGGCCTCCGCGAACGTGGTGATCCCCTCGGCCGCGTAGCGGGCGGTGGCGCGCTCGAGCGCGCCCACGATCTTGGCCACCGGATAGGGGCGGAACAGCTCCTGCACCACGGCCTGGGCGGTCTCCTCGACCAGGCCCGTGGCGCGCCCGGTGTCGTCCCGCACCACCCGGCCGCCCACGGGGTCCGGGGTGCCGGGGGTGAGGATCCCCGCCCGGCGCAGCGCCTCGGAGTTCACCACGGCCGCGTGCCCGGACGTGTGCCGGACGAACAGCGGCGTGCGGCCGGTGATGCGGTCGAGGACGTCGATGTCGGGCAGCGACCCGCCCACGGTGGCCGGGTAGAAGCCGGTGGCCATGAGCCACTCCTCGTCCGGCGGCTTCGCGGCCATGCCGCGCTCGAGAGCCGCGTAGAGCTCGTCCAGGGAGGTGCACCCGGCGAGGTCCACCTCGGCCAGACCGAGCCCGAACCACGTGGTGTGGCAGTGCGCGTCCACGAACCCCGGCAGCACGGTGGTCCCGCCCAGGTCCACGGTCCGTGCGGCCGGCACGTCCGGGTCGTCGAGGACCACGATCCGCCCCTGGTGCACGCCGAGGCTCGAGGCCGTCGGGCGCTCCGGTTCCATGGTCAGGACCGTCGCGTTGACGAGCTGGAGGTCGAGCTGCATGCCAATCCTTTCCGGGGGACTGCCCCCATGGTGGCACCCGCCGCCCGCCGGACGGGACGGGGCGGGGGTCAGGGGAGGGCGGCCACCAGCTCGGTGGCCTGCCGGATCGCGCGCTTGGCGTCCAGCTCGGCCGCGACGTCGGCACCGCCGATGAGGTGCACCGGGACGGCGTCCGTGTCGTGCCCGCCGCCGAGCAGGGCGTCGTGCAGTCGGCGCAGCGGCTCCTGCCCCGTGCACAGCACCACCGAGTCGACCGGCAGCACCTGCTCGGCCGGCTCCGTGCCGTCGGGGCCCGGCACGGTGAGGTGCAGCCCGTCGTCGTCGATCCGCCGGTACGTCACCCCGCTGAGGGTGCGCACGCCCCCGGCCCGCAGCGAGGCCCGGTGGATCCAGCCGGTCGTGCGGCCCAGCCCCGCCCCCGGCTTGCCGGGGGAGCGCTGCAGCAGCGTGATCTCGCGCGCGGGGCGCCCGGGACGGGGCGCCACCAGACCGCCCCGGGCGGACAGCGTCGTGTCCACGCCCCACGCGCGGTAGAAGTCCGTGCCCGGGGCGTGCAGGAGGAACTCCGCGACGTCGAAGCCGATGCCCCCGGCGCCGAGCACCGCCACCCGGCGGCCCACGGGGGCCCCGCCGTGCAGGACGTCCCGGTAGCCCACGACCGAGGGGTGGTCCACGCCCTCGACGGCGGGCACGCGCGGCTCCACGCCCGTGGCGAGCACGAGCCGGTCGAAGCCGCCGAGGTGCTCCGGTCCCGCCGGGGTCCCGAGGCGCACGTCCACCCCCAGCTCGGCGAGCCGCACGCCGTAGTAGCGCAGCGTCTCCGCGTACTCCTCCTTGCCGGGGATGCGCAGGGCCATCAGGAACTGCCCGCCGATCCGGTCCTCCGCCTCGAAGAGGGTCACGGCGTGCCCGGCCTCCGCCGCGCTGACGGCGAAGGCCAGCCCGGCGGGGCCCGCGCCCACCACGCCGATCCGCTCGGCCCGGCGGGTGGGCCCCAGGTGCAGCAGGGTCTCGTGCCCCGCCCGGGGGTTCACCAGGCAGGAGGCGGTCCGGCCCGCGAAGGTGTGGTCCAGGCACGCCTGGTTGCACGCGATGCACGTGTTGATCGCGTCCGCCCGCCCGTCGGCGGCCTTGGCCACGAAGTCGGGGTCCGCGAGCAGGGGCCGGGCCAGCGAGACCATGTCCGCGTCCCCGTCCGTCAGGATCCGCTCGGCGGTCTCCGGGGTGCTGATCCGGTTGACGGCGATCAGGGGGATCCCGACCTCCCCCTTGAGCCGGCGCGTGACCCACGAGAAGCCGCCGCGGGGGACGACCGTGGCGATCGTGGGGATGCGCGCCTCGTGCCAGCCGATGCCGGTGTTGAGCAGCGTGGCGCCGGCGGCCTCGACCGCCCGGGCCAGGGCCACGACCTCCTCGAGCGTGGAGCCGCCGGGGACCAGGTCCAGCATCGAGAGCCGGTAGACGAGGATGAAGTCCGGGCCGGTGCGCTCGCGCACCCGGCGGACGATCTCCACGGGCAGGCGCATCCGGTTCTCGAAGCACCCGCCCCACCGGTCGGTGCGGTGGTTGGTCTCGGCGGCGACGAACTCGTTGATGAGGTAGCCCTCCGAGCCCATGACCTCCACGCCGTCGTAGCCGGCCTCCCGCGCGAGCGCGGCGGTGCGGGCGAAGTCCTCGACGGTCCGCTCGATCTCCTCGGCGGTGAGCTCGTGCGGGACCACCGGGCTGATGGGCGCGCGCAGCGGGCTCGGGGCCACGGCGTCCGGCGTCCTGGCGTAGCGGCCGGCGTGCAGGATCTGCAGGGCGATCCGCCCGCCCTCGGCGTGCACGGCGTCCGTGACCGTGCGGTGGCGGGCGACCTCCTCCGGCGTGCGGAGCACGGCGCCGCCCGCGTGCGTGGCGCCCTCGGGGTTCGGGCCGATGCCGCCGGTGACGATGAGTCCCACACCGCCGCGCACACGCTCGGCGTAGAACGCGGCGAGACGCTCGAAGCCGCCGGGCAGCTCCTCGAGACCGGTGTGCATCGACCCCATGAGCACCCGGTTGGGCAGGGTGGTGAAGCCCAGGTCCAGGGGCGCGAGCAGGCGCGGGTAGGGCAGGGTCATGTGATACTCCTCGTCTCAGGTACTTGGGCCACCGTAGGCGAGCAGTGAACTGTCTCACAAGCGCGGCGCGTCAGGGGAGCGCGGCCAGCAGCTCCTTCCAGACCCCACGCCACCGGGCGACGTCCTCGGCGGAGGGCAGTCCCGTGTGCGCGACGGCCACCGTGGTGCGGCCGCGTCCCGCCTCCCCGAGGGTGGCTGCGACCCGGGTGCCGTCGGCGAGCCGGGCGCGCCAGTAGCGCCACTTCTCGGTCCTGGCCGTGCTGGGCGGCTGCCGGAACGGGACGCCGTCGACCTCGGTGCGCCCCGCCAGGAGCTCCGTCCAGCGGGTCAGCACCTCGTCCGGGGTGCCCGCCACCGTGCGGCTCGCGCTGGTCCCGAAGCTGCCGTCCCCCGTCTGCCCCGGGCGGCGCACCCCCGTGTGCTGCTCCCAGGCCACGGTGACGGACTGCGCCCACCACTCGTGGTTCTCGACGACGCCGTCCAGCTGCTCCGCGACGCGGCGGGCGATCTCGGCGTGGCTCATCGACCGGGCGCCGAGCTCCTCGAGCCGCGCCGTCCAGGTCTCCCAGGGAATGCCGGTGGCGCGGGCGATCCCGGCCGTGCTGGTGCCGCGAGTGCTCATGGGGACCACCCAAGGGGTGGCGTCCCGCCCCGCAGGGTCAGTCCCCGGCCGTGGGGCCGGGCCCGTCCGCGTCCACCCCGACGTCGGGGTCCGCGGGAGCAGCGGCGTCGCCGGCGCTCGGCACGCGCTGGCCGGCATTGGTCTGGCCCAGGGGCTCCTGGGCCGTCCCGAGGTCACGGGCCGGGGTGTCGGGCACCCCGACGTCGTCGGCCAGGTGCGGGTCGTCGGGAAGCGGGCTGCCGGCTCCGGATGTCGTGTCCATGGCTGCCAGCCAACCAGTGGCTGCCGGACCTGGCAAGGGGCGGTGCCGGGCCCGGATATCGCGGACAGCGAATGGACAGGGTGCTGACAGTCGGTGGGGGGCGTGCCATAGTGGGTCGGAGAGCCCGCTCCCGCGGGCCGCCCGAGACAGTCGACCCGGCCCGCCGCGCGGCGGGTCGGAGACGAGGAGACGAACCCATGGCTGCTTCCGACCAGCGCACCGCCCCCTACACCGTGCCCGGCCTGTCCACCGAGAACGGGCACGAGGTGGCCGAGACCCTGCAGCAGCGCCTGCACGCCCTCAACGACCTGCAGCTCACGCTCAAGCACGCCCACTGGAACGTGGTGGGCCCCAACTTCATCTCCGTGCACGAGATGCTGGACCCCCAGATCGAGCTCGTGCGCGGCTTCGTGGACGAGCTCGCCGAGCGCATGGCGACCATGGGCGTGGGCCCCAGCGGCCTGCCCGGCGACCTCGTCCGCAACCGCTCCTGGGACGACTACTCCGTCCACCGCGCCACCGCCGTGGAGCACCTGGCCGCCCTCGACGTCGTCTACAACGGCGTGATCGGCGACCACCGGGACGCGATCCGGAAGGTCGGGGAGCTCGACCCCGTCACCGAGGACATGCTCATCGGCCAGGTCCGGGAGCTCGAGCTCTTCCAGTGGTTCATGCGGGCCCACCTCGAGAACAGCGGCGGTGACCTCCAGCACGGAGGGGCCCGCACGGAGCAGGGCGCGGCGGAGTCCGCCGCCCGCTGACCCCGCCCGTGCCCGCGGCCACCCCGCCCCGCCCCGGCCCCGCCGACCCCCGCGGTCCGCGGGGCCGGGGCGCGTTCACGGCCATGACCTTCAACATCCGGCGCCCCCTGGGGGCGTACCGCCGGGCGGCGCCGGACGCCTGGTTCACCCGGGCGCCCGCGGTGCAGGCGGTGCTCCGGGCGCACCGGCCCCAGCTGGCCGCCCTCCAGGAAGTCCTGCCCGAGCAGCTCCATCCCGTGCAGGCGGCCCTGGGCCCGGACCACGTCCTGCTGGGCACGGGCCGGGACGGCGGGGGCCGCGGGGAGCGGTGCCTGCTGTCCGTGGACACCGCGCGGTTCGGGATCGAGCGGTGGGAGCAGCGGTGGCTGTCGCCGCAGCCGGAAGTCCCGGGCTCGAGGTGGCCGGGCGACCTCTTCCCGCGCACGCTGGTGCTGGCCGACCTCGTGGACCGGCGCACCGGGGTGGCCTGGCGGGCGGTCGCCACCCACCTGGACCCGTGGCCGGAGCACTCCCGGCTGCGCCAGCTCGCCGTCCTGCAGCGGCTGCTGCTGGGCCGGGACGGACCGCTGCTGCTCCTCGGGGACATGAACGCCGCGGCCGGCCGGTCCCGCACCTGGGACGCCGCGCTCGCCGGCGGGCTGCGCGACACCCTGCCCCCCGACGCGGCGGGCACCTTCCCCCGCTACCGCGAGCCCCGGGCGGGTGCGCCCCGGCTCGACTGGATCCTGTACGGGGGCCGCGTCCGCGTCCTCGGCTCCCGGGTCCTCGCGGAGCGGCCGCGGGGGGTGTGGGCCTCCGACCACTTCCCGGTCCTGGCCGAGGTCGAGCTCGACGACGGCCCCGGCGCCTGAGCGCGGGGGCCGCCGTGCGCCGCCGGACGGCGGGGACCGGTCAGTACACGATGCCGAACACCCACACCCCGAGGGTCATCGTCACCAGGGTGATCAGGGCGATGCCCACGATGTTCAGCCACAGCCCGCCCTTGATCATCTGCCCGATCGTCACGTAGCCGGAGCCGAAGGCGATGGCGTTGGGCGGGGTGGCCACCGGCAGCATGAACGCGCACGTCGCCGCCAGGGCGACAGGGATGGCCAGCAGCATCGGGTCCATGTCCAGGCCGAGGGCCACGCCGCCGGCGACCGGCAGGAACGTCGCCGCCGTGGCCGTGTTGCTCGTGAGCTCGGTCAGGAAGATGACGCCGGCGGCCACGACGAGGACGAGGACGACGACGGGCACGGCGCCCAGCGCCTCGACCTGGGTGCCGATCCACTCTGTGAGCCCCGAGGCCGAGAACTGGGAGGACAGCGCCAGGCCGCCGCCGAACAGCAGCAGCACGCCCCACGGCAGCCTGACCGCGGACTCCCAGTCCAGCAGCCGGACCCCGCGCTGGGCGCCCGCCGGCAGCAGGAAGAGCAGCACGCCGACGACCATGGCGATGCCGGCGTCGCTGATCGGCGGGGAGTCGAAGATCACGGGCACGAACACCCAGCTGAACGCCGCCAGCGCGAAGATCGCCAGCACGAGCTTCTCGCCGGTCGACATGGGACCGAGCTTGTGCAGCTCGTCGCTGATGAGCTTGCGCCCGCCGGGGATCTCGTCGATCTCCGGCTTGAACAGCACCTTGGTGAGCAGGAACCAGGCGATCGCGAGCATCACCACGGACAGCGGCACTCCCACGAGCATCCACTGGCCGAAGCCCACGGTGATGTCGTGCGACTCCTGGAGGTAGCCCACCATCAGCGTGTTCGGCGGTGTGCCGATGATCGTGCCGAGGGAGCCGATCGACGCGGCGTAGGCGATGCCGAGCATCATGGCCGTGCCGAAGTTCGAGGCGATGACCGCCTCCTTCACCTGCTCGCTCCGCGGGTCGGCGTTCTCGAGGTCGGCGTCGGCCGGCTCGGCGCCGGCCGCGGCGGCGGCGTCGTTCATCAGGTTGGGCAGCAGCAGCAGGACGGACACGCCGATGGGGATCATCATGACGGCGGTGGCGGTGTTCGAGACCCACATGCTGAGGAAGCCGGTGGCGACCATGAAGCCGGCCACCATCTGGGCGGGCTTGGTGCCCATGACCCGGACGGTGCGCAGGGCGATCCGGCGGTGCAGGTTCCAGCGCTGCATGGCCAGCGCCAGGAGGAACCCGCCCATGAACAGGAAGATGATGTTGCTGCCGTAGGATGCGCCCACGTCGTCGACGGCGACGTTCGGGGCGAGCACCGGGAAGATGATCAGCGGCAGCAGGGCGGTGGCCGGGATCGGGATGGCCTCCGTCATCCACCACACGCCCATCAGCACGGCGGTGGCGGCCGTGAGCCGCGCGTGCGGGGCCAGGTCCGCCGGCAGGAGGACGTAGATGAGCAGGGCCAGGACCAGCCCCCCCACGAGCCCGGCCCACTTGATCCGGTGCGTCTTGTGGTGCTCCGCCGGGGCGCGCTCACCCGGCGAGCGCTGGTCGACCTCCTGCGTGCTGCGGGGTCCCCGGGCGTCGTCCTGGACGCGGGATCCGGGGACCGATGGCGTGCTGCCCATGTCTGCTCCTGGTGTGCTCGTGGTGGTTGCGGGATGGTTCAGGTCCCGGACGGCCCGGCGGCCCACGGCGCGGGGCGGGTGCTGCCCGTGCCCGCCGGGTCCGGGCGCCGCCCGTCCGCGGGGCCGGGACCGCTGCCGGAGGCCTGCACCTCCGGCAGCCGGATGCAGGCGGCGAGGTGCTCCCGGGTGCTGCGGCGGTGCTCCGGGGAGTTGCCGGGCGGGGGGACGGGCGGCGGGACGGTCCGCGCGCACTCGGCGGCGGCCCACGGGCACCTCGTGCGGAAGACGCACCCGGACGGCGGGTCGAGGGGGGAGGGCACCTCGCCCTCGAGCGGGGCCGTGCGCCGACGGCGCTCGGCCACGGGGTCCGCCGAGGGGGCGGAGGCCATCAGGGCGCGGGTGTAGGGGTGGGCGGGGGCCTCGAAGAGGTCCCGGACGTCGCCGTCCTCCATGAGCCGGCCCAGGTACATCACGAGCACGTGGTCGCTCATGTGCTCCACGACGGCGAGGTCGTGGGCGATGAACAGGTACGTGAGGCCCAGCTCGCCCTGCAGCCGGTTGAGCAGGTTCATGATCTGCGCCTGCACGGAGACGTCCAGGGAGGCGGTCGCCTCGTCCAGGATGATCAGGTCCGGCTCGCCCGCGAGCGCCCGGGCGATGGACACGCGCTGTCGCTGCCCGCCGGAGAGCTCGTGCGGGTACCGGTCCAGGAAGCGCCCGGAGAGACCGACCAGCTCGAACAGCTCCGCCACCCGGCGGCGGCGGCCCTCCTTGTCCCCGCCGAGGCCGTGCACCTCGAGCGGCTCCGCCACGGCGCGGGAGACGTGCTGGCGGGGGTCCAGGGACGCGAACGGGTCCTGGAAGACCATGGCGATGCGCCGCCGCAGGGCCTTGAGCTCGCGCCCGCGCACGGAGGTGATGTCCTGGCCGTCGAGCAGCACGGTCCCCGCGCTGGGCTCCACCAGGTGCATCAGCGCGTTGGCCACGGTGGACTTGCCGGAGCCGGACTCGCCGACCAGGGAGACCGTCTGTCCCCGGTGGACGTCGAAGTCGATCCCGGCCACCGCCTGCACCACACCCTTGCCGCGGTCGGTGGTCACGGGGAAGCGGACCTGCAGGTCCCGCACGCTGAGCAGCGGCCGGTCGTCGGCGCTCATCGGTGGCCTCCTCGCCGGCCGGAGCCGTCGGTGCGGTCGCCGTAGAAGCTGCGGACCACGTGCTCCGGCCCCACCCGGGTCTCCGGGGGACGCTCGGTCTCGCAGCGCGGGTCCCCGCGGACGGGGCAGCGGTCCCAGAACAGGCAGCCCGGGGGCAGGTGCTTGGGGTCCGGCGGGCTGCCGGGGATCACGGCGAGCTCGCCCTTGCCGCGGGCCGTCTGCGGACGGGCGGCCATGAGGCCCCGGGTGTAGGGGTGCCGGGGGTCGGTGAAGAGCTCCTCGAGGGGCGCGGACTCCACGATCTGCCCGCCGTAGAGCACGGCCACCCGGTCCGCGATGCCCGAGACCACCCCGAGGTCGTGGCTGATCCAGATCACGCTCATGCCCCGGGACTCCTGCAGCTCCTTGACCCGCTCGAGGATCTGGGCCTGCGTCGTGACGTCGAGCGCGGTGGTGGGCTCGTCCGCCACGAGCAGCTCCGGGTCGCAGGCCAGGGCCACGGCGATCATCACGCGCTGCTTCATCCCGCCCGAGAGCTGGTGGGGGTAGGAGGAGAGCCGGGACGGCGGGTCGGGGATGCCGACCGCCTCGAGCAGCTCGAGCGCCCGCCGCCGGGCGTCGCGGCGGGTGAGGCCGAGGTGGAAGCGCGGTGCCTCCGTGAGCTGCTGCTCCACGGTCAGCACCGGGTTCAGGGACGTGGCGGGGTCCTGGAAGATGAAGCCCACCCGCTTCCCGTGGACGCCGCGCAGCCGGCGGGGGTCCATCCGCACGATGTCCTGCCCGTCCAGCAGGGACTGCCCGCTCACCCGGGCGGGCGGGGAGTCGATCAGGCCGGTGGCCGCGAGCACCGTCATGGACTTGCCGGACCCGGACTCGCCCACGATGCCCAGGGTCCCGCCCCGGGGCACCGAGAAGGACACGCCGTTGACGATCTCGGCGGGGCCGATCCGCACGGTGAGGTCCCGCACGTCGAGCAGCACGTCCCCGTCGGAGGGCGCCGGGGCGGCGGGGCGGGGGTGCTCGGTCGTGCGCATCAGGCGCTCCTGCGGATCTCGTCGGCGGTCCGCTGGCGCGGGTCGAGGACGTCGCGCATCCCGTCGCCCACCAGGTTGAAGGCCAGCACGGTGAGGAAGATGGCCAGGCCCGGGAACACGCTCATCCACCAGGCGTCGTAGATGAACGCCTGGGCGTCGTAGAGCATCCGTCCCCACGAGGGCTCGGGCGGCTGGACGCCGAGCCCCAGGAAGGACAGCGCGGCCTCGGAGAGGATCGCGAAGGCCAGGGAGAGGGAGGTCTGGACGGTGATGGGCCCCATGATGTTGGGCAGCACGTGGCGGCGCAGGATGAGCCCGTCCGAGGCCCCGACGGCCTGGGAGGCCTTGACGTAGAGCTCCTCGCGCACGGCCAGCGTGGAGGCCCGCGTGATGCGGGCGAAGATGGGCGTGTACACCACCCCGATCGCGATCATCGCGGTGGTCAGCCCCGGGCCCAGGACGGCCACGATGGCCATGGCCAGCAGGAGGATGGGGAACGCGAAGAGCACGTCCGCGCTGCGCATGATGATCGTGTCGAGCCAGCCGCCGAAGAAGCCGGCCACGAGGCCCAGGGCCACGCCCACCACCAGGGCGATGCCCACGGCCACGAGCCCCACGGTCAGGGAGATCCGGGCGGAGAGCACCACGCGGGAGAACACGTCCCGGCCCAGCTCGTCGGTGCCGAACAGGTGCGCCCACGAGGGCGGCTGCAGGGCGTTGACCACGTCGATGTCGTTCGCGCCGTAGGGGGCGATCCAGCGGCCGAGCACGGCGAGCAGGACCACCAGGACGAGGATGACCAGGCCGGCGGCGGTGACCTTGTTCGAGACCAGCATGCGCAGGGTGCCGGTGCGGCTCACCTCCTCCGGGGTCTCCGCCGGCTCGGCGGGCCGGGTGCCGGGGACGGCGCCGCCGTCCCCGGCACCCGCGTCGCGGCGGTCGGGCGAGGGCGTCTCGGAGCGGCTCATGACACACGGATCCTCGGGTCGACGACGGCGTACAGGATGTCCACCAGCAGGTTGATCAGCAGGAAGATGAGGGCGATCAGCAGCACGGCGCCCTGGACCACCGGGTAGTCGCGGGCGGCGACGGCGTCGAAGACCAGCCGGCCCAGACCGGGCCACGCGAAGACCACCTCGATGACGATGAGGCCGCCGAGCATCGTGGCGGCCTGGACGCCGGCCACCGTGAGGATCGGCACGAGCGCGTTGCGCAGCACGTGCCGGCCGATCACCGTGCGGCGGGGCAGGCCCTTGGAGCGGGCGGTGCGCACGTAGGAGGAGCCGACGACGTCGAGCACCGCGGAGCGCACGTAGCGGGTCATGATGGACCCGGAGACGACGCCCACGGCGAGCCCGGGCAGGACCACCCGCTGGAGCCAGCCCCACGGGTCCTCCGTGAAGGGCACGTACCCCGACGGCGGCAGCAGCCCCAGCATCGTCGAGAAGACGATGATCAGGAGCAGGCCGAGCCAGAAGTCGGGGACCGAGACCCCGAACTGGCTCACGGCCCGGATCCCGCCGTCCGCCGCGGAGCCGCGGCGCAGGGCGGCCCAGGTGCCGAGCGGGAACGCGATGAGCAGGGCGATCGTGATGCCGGCGAGCCCGAGGGAGACCGTGGCCGGCAGCCGGTCCAGCAGCACGAGGGTCACCGGCTCGCCGCTGCGGAAGCTGACCCCGAGGTTGCCGGTGAGGGCGTTGCCGATGTAGGCGAAGAACTGCACGAGCAGGGGCCGGTCCAGCCCGGAGGCCTCCCGCAGGGCGTCGTAGGACTCCTGGGTGAAGCGGGTGCCCAGGGCGACCCGCACGGGGTCGCCGGGGACGAGCTGGAGGAGCGCGAAGACCACGACCAGCACCCCGAAGAGCACCACCACGGTGTGCAGGAGGCGCTTGACGAGAAATCTCAGCAGCGGGCTGCTCATGCGCCGTCCTCCTCGAGCCGGACGTCCTTGAACCGGATGGCGCGGTCCGGGCGGGCCTCGTAGCCCTGCAGCTCGGGGCTCCAGGCCTGGACCACGTCCGGGTTGTACAGGTAGACGTAGCTGGCGTCGTCCACGATCTGCTCCGCCGCCCGGTCGTAGAGCTCCTTCCGGGCGTCCTGGTCGGTCTCGGTGCGCCCCGCGTCCAGGAGCCGGTCGACCTCGGGGTTGCTGTAGCCCTGCGCGTTGTTCGCGCCCTCCGAGTGGTGCTGGTTGTAGTAGTAGTCATTGACGTCCACGTTGCCGAGCCAGCCCAGCAGCAGCATGTCGAAGTCCCCCCGCGCCTGCTCGTCGAGCCAGGTCGCGAAGTCGAGGGTGCGGATGTCGGTGGAGACCCCGATCTCCGAGAGGTTGGCGGCGATCACCTGCGCCGCCGTGACCGTCTCCGGGAACTCGTTGGTGACCATCAGGTCCACGGTCTGCCCGGCCAGCCCGGAGCTCTCGGCGAGCTCGCGGGCGCGGTCGAGGTCCTGCTCGAAGGGCGCGTACTCGTGGTACCAGACGGAGGTCTCCGGCACGGCGGTCTGGTTCACGGTGGCGTTGCCGTACCAGGTGACCTGGGCGATGGCCTCCCGGTCGATGGCGTGCGCCACGGCCAGGCGTGCCTCGAGGGAGTCGAAGGGCGGGCGCTGCTGGTTCATGGTCACGTACCAGTAGTCGGTGGACGGCACGCCGGCGACCTCGACGTCCGGGTTCTCCCGCAGCGAGGTCACCCGCTGCGGCGGGATGGAGTCCGTCCAGTGCACCTCCCCGGCCGTGAGGTCCGCGAGCGCCGTGGTGCCCTCCGAGATGAACCGGTAGACGACCCCCGGGACGTGGGGGCCCTCGCCCCAGTAGTCCTCGTTGGCCCGCAGGGTCACGGCCGTGCTCGCGGAGTTGCCCACCACGTCGAACGGTCCGGTGCCCACCGGGTCGAGCTGGACGTCCCCGCTCTCCACGTTCTGCCGCTCCACGATGGCCATGCCCTTGTACCCGCCGATCGCGGCCAGCAGGGCGGGCGTCGGCTGGGACACGTCGATGCGCACGGTGTGCTCGTCGACCGCCACGACGTCCTCCACGGCGGACAGGCGGTAGGCGTTGGCCAGCTGCTCGTCGATGATCCGGTCGTAGGAGTACACGACGTCCTCGGCCGTGAACGCGGAGCCGTCGTGGAACGTGACGTCGTCCCGCAGGTGGAAGGTCCAGGACAGCTGGTCCTCGCTGACCTCCCAGGACTCGGCGAGGGCCGGCTGCATCTCGAGGTTCTCGTCGGGCTCCACCAGGGTGTCGTAGACGTTCTCGAGGATCTGGAAGGAGAAGTAGGCGCTCGTGTTGTGGGGGTCGAGCTGGTCCGGCTCCCCGGCGATGGCCACCTGGAGGTAGTCGTCGGTGTCGATCTCCCCCGCGCCCGCCAGGTCCACGCCCTCGCCCGCCGAGCAGGCGCCCAGGACGAGGCACGCGGCACCGGCCAGCGCGACGATCCGTGCTCCGCGTGCCATCCGCCGCCTCCCGGTGGTAGGAATGAGCCGTCCGCCCGGGAGGACCCGGCGGGTCGGCCCGTCCGGCCGCCCTGCCGGTGCGCACCCGGTCGTGGGTGTCGTCCCACCCTATGCACCCGGGACGGCCCGCCACCACACCCCCGGTCCCGGCGTGCCGGGACCGGGGACGTCGGCCCCGGTCGGAGCGGGCCGGACAACGACAACGAACCGGTCGTCATGCAGATGACGGCCAGGAGGTGCCTGTGACCTACACCGTGATCGCCCGGAGCGCGGACTCGCGCCTGCTCGGGGCCGCCACGGCGAGCTGCTCGCTCGCCGTGGGCAACGCCGTGCCGGCCCTCGTGCCCACCGCCGGGGTGGTGGCCTCCCAGGCCTGGACCAACCGGCGGCTGCGCTTCGAGATGCTGCGCACCCTGCACCACGGGGGCACGGCCGAGGACGCGATCGCAGGCCTCACCGACGCCGACCCCGACCTGGCCCTGCGCCAGGTGGCCGTGCTGCCCGTGGCCGGGCCCGGGGCGCACCTGACCGGCAGCCTGTGCACGCCGTGGGCCGGCGGCGTGGCCGGGACCGACTTCGTGGTGATCGGCAACTACCTGACCGGCCCGGAGGTGGTGGAGGCGATGCGCGCGTCGATGGACCGCTCGCTCGCGGTGCCGGGGGAGACCAGCATCGGGATGGCGCGGGCGCTGCTGGCCTGCCTGCGCGCGGGCCAGGACGCGGGCGGGGACAGCCGGGGACGGCAGAGCGCGGCGGTGCTCGTGGCCGACACGCTGGCCGGCTTCCAGTACCCCGTGCTGCTCGACGTCGACCTGCGCGCGGACAACTCGCCCACCCCGCTGGACGACCTGGACGAGATGCTCGCGCTCAAGGGCAGGGCCCACCCGGCGCCCGCCGAGGTGGTGCCCAGCACGCCGGTCCCGCACCGGCCCGAGGACGAGGGGCTCTGGTCGACGGTGCTGTCCTGACCGGTGCCGTCCCGACCGGTACCGTCCCGGCCGGTGCTGTCCCGACCGGTCCCGGGTGGGCGGCCCGCGCCGGGTGGCCTACCCTCGGTCCATGACCACTCGCCGCCACCTCCCGCCGGGGCACCGGCGTCCCGCGGCGGGGCCGGCCGCGCTCCTGCTGGCCGGGGCGACGCTCCTCGCCGGCTGCGCCGCCCAGCCCGCCGGGACCGACCCGGACGGCGCCGGGGCGTCCTCGCCGATCCCGTCCCCGGTGCCGAGCACCGCGCAGCCGGCCCCGGACCGGCTGGAGGTCGTGGTCACCGGCGACGTCCTGCTGCACCCGGGGCTGTGGGCGCAGGCCGAGGCGGACGGGGACGGGGAGCTGGACTTCGGCCCGCTGGTGGAGGGCCTGCGCCCGTTCACGGAGGACGCCGACCTCGCGATCTGCGACATGGAGACCCCGCTCGCCGCCCCCGAGGGCCCCTTCTCCGGCTATCCCTCGTTCGAGGTGCCGCCGCAGATCGTCCCGGCCCTGGCGGAGATCGGCTACGACGCGTGCACCACGGCCACGAACCACGCCGTGGACGCCGGCCCGGAGGGCCTCGAGCGCACCCTCGAGACCCTCGCGGACGCCGGGATCGCCACCACCGGCACCTACCGCACGGCGCAGGACGCGCGGCGGCCGCTGGTGCTGGACGTCGACGGCGTGCAGGTGGGCCTCGTGACCGGGACCTACGGGCTCAACGGCAACGTCCCGGACGCCGCGTGGCGGGTGGACCTGCTGGACGTGCCCGAGATGGTCCGCAAGGCGCGGGCGGCGCGGGAGGCGGGGGCGGAGCTCGTGCTCGCCGCGGTGCACGCCGGGCAGGAGTACTCCTCGGCGCCCGACCGGCAGCAGCTCGAGGTCACGCACGCGCTCGCCGACAGCGGGGAGTTCGACTTCGTCTACGGCCACCACACGCACTCGGTGCTGCCGATCGAGAAGCACGGGGACACGTGGATCGTGCACGGCCTGGGCAACAGCCTCTCGGAGCACGCCACCCGGGTCCCGGTGAACAACGAGGGCCTGACGGTCAGCATGTCCTTCTCCCGTCAGGACGGGCAGTGGGTCGCGGGCGACCCGGTGTGGACCCCGCACATCCTCACCCTCGACCCGATCCGGTGGTGCGCGCTGCCGGCCGAGGACGTCTGCCGCTCCCCGGAGGAGGACGCGGCGTCCCTGGCGCGCACCGCGCGCACCGTGGGGTCGATGGGCGCGGAGGCCGACGGCGCCCGCCCGTGGCGCCCGCTCACCCTCGCCCCGGCCGGGCCGCGGCCGTCCCCCGGGCCGTAGCGCTCAGTCCTCGCCGACGGTGACGAGCGCCTGCACCGGGGCGTGGTCGCTGGGGTGGCACCCGGCGAAGCGGGACGGGTTGATGGCGCTGCGGGCCACCCGGACGCCGGGGCTGGCCAGCACCCAGTCGATGCGCTCCTCGCCCTGCACGGCCTCGCCGTAGTCCGGGAAGGTGCCCCACGCGGGGGTCAGCCGCTCCCGGGCGCTCGACCAGGTGTCCTCGAGCACCCCGGAGCCCACGAGCGTCGTGTAGGCGCGGGAGCCGCCCGCCTCGGCGTTGAAGTCCCCGGTGACCACGGTGGGGGTGTGCGGGTGGAAGCTGTGCACGAGATCGACCAGGGCCTCCGCGCTGCGGTCCCGGGCGTTCTCGGAGTGGTGGTCGAAGTGGGTGTTGACGAGCACGAGCTCGGTGCCGGCGCCGCGGTCCAGGAAGCGGCCCCAGGTGACGATCCGCGGGATGTCGTTGCCCCACGTGGTGGAGCCGATGAGCTCGGGCGTGTCGGAGAGCCAGAACTGGTCCCACTCGAGCAGCTCCAGGCGCCGGGCGTCGTAGAAGATCGCCGAGTACTCGCCCTTGCTGCCCCCGGCACGGCCGTAGCCGACCATGCGGTAGCCGGGGGGCAGGGCCTGCTCCACCGTGGGCAGCTGGTGGTGGAGGGCCTCCTGCACGCCGAGGAGCGTGGGCTGCTCGAGCTGCAGCAGCCGTGCCAGCCGGGGCGCGCGGTCCGGCCAGTGGTCCGGGTTGCCGGTGTGCGTGCCGCTGTGGTGGAAGCGGATGTTGTAGCTCATCACGTGCAGGTCGCGCCCCGTGGCGGGGCCGATGAGCGGCGTCACGGGGTCGTCGGTGCCGGCGGTGGTGCGACGGTCGAGAAGGACGGTGTCTGCGGACATCACTGCTCCAGGGTGGGGGAGTGCGGGCTCGTCGTCGTCCCATGGTGGACCGGGTGGTCCGCCCAGGGTGCCGTCGGGGGCGAACCCCCGGTGGCCGTCGGGTGAATTCGCGGGGTCCTCCACGGGGACCGCGGCGCCGTGGCCGCCGGTGCACTGCTCAGGCATCGGGCACCGCCAGGGGGAACTGCCGGAGCTGCCCGGCGGTGAGCTCGTGGACCTGGCCGTCGACGTTCACGCGCACGGGTTCGGCGTGACCGGGGGCGAGGTAGAGCCGCAGCGCGGAGCGGGTGAGCTCGATCTGGATGGGCTGGTCCCGGTAGCTGATCGCGAAGGACACCGTGGGCAGCTCCGGCGGGATCGCCGGGTGCAGCCACAGCGTGTCGTCCCGGACCTCCAGGCCCGTGTAGCAGCGGGTGAGGATGTCCACGGACCCGGCCATGGCCCCCAGGTGCACGCCCTCCCGGACGGTGTCCCCCTGCGCGTCCACGAGGTCGCTGTTGAGCGCGCGGGTCAGGAAGGACCAGGAGCGGCGGCGGTCGCGGCGGGCCTCGACCCAGGAGTGCACCACGTTGGAGAGCGTGGACCCGTGCGAGGAGCGGTCGCAGTAGAAGGCGACCGTGGCCCGGACCGCCTCCGGGGGGAAGTCGTAGCCCATCTGCCCGAGCAGCTCCCGCAGCTCCTCCGCGGAGAACAGGTACAGCAGCATCAGGACGTCGGCCTGCTTGGCCAGCCGGTAGTCGTTGGTGGACCGTCCCTCGGCGTCGAGGATGAGGTCGAGGCGCCCGATGTACCCGTAGCGGGCCCGGTAGTCCTCCCAGGCGAACTCCGGCAGCTCCTCGTAGCCCTCGAACTGGGCCAGGACGCCGTCGGCCAGGAACGGGACGCGCAGCCGGGTCCGGACCCGGTCCCAGCGGGCCACCTCGTCCTCCCGCAGGTCCAGGCGCCGCCACAGGGGCCCCCCGTAGTCCCGGCCGAGGCGCTCGACCATCTCGACCGCCCGCGTCAGCAGCCAGGCCGTCATGACGTTGGTGTAGGCGTTGTTGCGCAGCCCCGACCCCGGGCTGCCGGGCTCGCCGTCGTGGAACTCGTCCGGGCCCATGACCCCGGTGATCACGTAGCGGTCGTCCTCCGGGTCGTGCACCGCGAGGCTGGAGAAGAACCGGGCGATCTCCACCACGAGCTCGGCGCCCTGCTCGATCAGGTACCGGGTGTCGCCGGTGGCCTGGTAGTACTGCCACACGCTGTGCGCGACCGCCAGCCCCACGTGGCGCTGCAGCCGGGAGTGGTCGGGGATCCACCGCCCGGTGCGGGGGTTGAACAGCGCCAGGGGGGTCTCCTCCCGTCCGTCGCTGCCGCTGCGCCAGGGGAACATGGCGCCCTCGTGGCCGGCCGCGCGGGCCGCCGCCCGCGCCTCTGGCAGGCGCCGGTACCGGTAGGCCAGCAGCGCCCGGGTCCACTCGGGCCGGCGCAGGGTGAGCATGGGGTAGACGAACATCTCGTCCCAGAACACGTGCCCGCGGTAGCCTTCGCCGTGCAGGCCGCGGGGCGGGACGCCGGCGTCCAGGTCCGGGTGCGCGGCCGCCACCGACTGCAGCACGTGGAAGGTGTTGAGGTTCACGGCCAGCCCCTGCTGGCCCCCGGTGTCGGTGGCCACGGCGAAGGCGGACCACAGGGCCTGCCAGGCGACCACGTGCGCGGAGAGCAGCTCGTCGACGCCCCCCGCCCGTCCCAGCAGCGTGGTCGCGGCGAGCGCGGGCGTGGAGATCGCACGGTCCTGCGAGGTCACGACGGCGACGACCTTCTCGACGCGCACGGGCCGGCCGGGGTCCATCCGCAGCAGCAGCTCGTGGCCCACCATCCCGGGCGCGGGGCGGACCGGGGTGAGGGAGAGGAGTCGCTCCCCGGCGCCGCTGCGGAGCACCCGCGTGCGGGCGGCCACGGCGATCCGGACCCCGGACTGGGACGTGGCGACCTCGACCAGGGCGGTGCCGTGGCCCCGGTCCTCGAGGCGGGGCTCCCCGAGGTGCCGGCCCGTCAGGGGGGAGTCGTCCGCGGCGTTGCCGTTGCGGACGTCGGCGTCTACGAGGCTGCGCACGGTCAGGGTCCCGGTCCAGTCCTCGGCCTCGAGGACCGTCTCCTGACCGGCCAGGTGGCGCTGGTCCTGGGAGACGAAACGGCGGGTGGTCACCCGGGTGGTGCGCCCGGCCGCGTCCCGGAAGCGCAGGGAGCGGGTCAGCACCCCGGTGCGCAGGTCGAGGTCCTGGTGGTGCTCCAGCACGGTCTCCGGGGTGGGCTCGAACCAGGAGCCGTCCTGGACCCGGTACTGCAGCAGCAGCCAGTTCGGGGCGTTGACCAGGTCCTCGTGCTCGGGGACGGGGCTGCCGGGCTCGGTGCGCAGCCGGTTGTAGACGCCGGCGAGGTAGGTGCCGGGGTAGTGCGTGCCGTCGGCGCGGAACTCGCACGCGGCGCCGCGCACCGCCAGGTACCCGTTGCCGAGCGTGCACAGCGACTCCCGCATCCCCTCGCGGGGCGGGTCGAGGCGCGTGTAGGTCAGGTTCCAGGGCCCGCCCTCGCCGCCGCAGCCGCCGCCCCAGCCGGGGTCCCCGGCGGTCGCGGCGACCGGGATGTCCAGGTCCGTGAGGCCGTTCACCACGAGGTGGGCGCCGGCGGCGAGCAGCCGGCCCCGCCGGCCCGCGCCGTCGAGGCCCACCACCAGCCCGAAGCCGTGGGCGACGGCGGCGCGGACCAGGCGGTCGCTGTCGCTCACCACCACGATGTGCTCCGGCTCCACCGCGAGCCGGCGGGAGGCCAGCAGCAGCGCGGCGGCCGGCGGGTGCCGGTCCGGGGCACCCTGTTCCGGGGCGTCCCGGCGCGGGGGGTCCGCCGCGACCACGATGTCCGCCGGGGGCCCCTCGGGCAGCTCGGGGTGGGCGGTGACCAACGCCGTGAGCACGCCCTCGGCGTGCAGGCGGGCGAAGAGCTCCGCGGCGTCCGTCCGGTGGCGCGGGGGCAGGGCGCCGCCGGAGGGGGATATCGGGACCGGGGCGTCGTCGCCCGCGCGGGCGGCGTCCTCGGGGCCGGGGGCCGCCCCCGCCGGTGCGAGGGCGAGCACCACCGCTCCGTAGGTGCTCCTGCCGTGCACGGCAGGCTGCTCCAGGACGCCGCTCATGCGGTCATTGTGCCACCTGCCTCCGTCAGGCACGGGAGGCGGACGGGCGCGTCAGTTGATCGTGCTCAGGCGGATGGTCTCGGGCAGCCCGAGGATCTGCTCGATGACCTCCCGGGTCACGCCGTTGCCGGCGTCCGTGACGAGGTAGCCGGTGTCCCCCCGGGTGGACAGCTGCTGGCGGTCGATGTTGATGCCGTGGCCGCCCAGGACGCTGTTGACGGTCGCGAGCACACCCGGGACGTTGCGGTGCAGGTGCAGGAGCCGGGTGCCGCTGACGGCGGTGTCCAGCTGGACCTGCGGCATGTTCACCGACAGGGTCGTGGAGCCCGAGGTCACGAAGGACGAGAGCTTCCCGGCCACGAACCGCCCGATGTCCACCTGCGCCTCCTGCGTGGAGCCGCCGATGTGCGGGGTGAGGATCACGTTGGGCAGGCCCTGCAGCACCGAGCTGAACGGGTCCCCGGCGACCTTGGGCTCGTTGGGGAAGACGTCCACGGAGGCCCCGGCGATGTGCCCGCTGACCAGGGCGTCGCGCAGGGCGTTGTAGTCGACCACCATGCCCCGGCACAGGTTGAGGAACAGGGACCGGGGGCGCATCCGCTCGAACTGCTCCCGGCCGAAGAGGCTGTTGTTGCTGGTGCGCCCGTCCACGTGCAGCGAGACGGTCTCCACCCGCTCCAGCAGCTCCTCCAGGGTGTCGCAGCGCTGGGCGTTGCCCAGGGGCAGGCGGTCCACCACGTCGTAGTAGTAGACCCGCATCCCGAGCGTCTCGGCGAGCACGGACAGCTGGGAGCCGATGTTGCCGTAGCCCACGATCCCGAGGGTGCGGCCGCGGACCTCGTGGGCGCCCTTGGCGGACTTGTCCCACACGCCCTCGTGCATGTCCTTGTTCTTGTCGGTGAGGTGCCGGGCCATCGAGATGATCTCGGCGACGGCGAGCTCCACCACGGACCGGGTGTTGGAGTAGGGGGCGTTGAAGCACGTCACGGCGTGCTCCGTGGCGGCCGTGAGGTCGATCTGGTTGGTGCCGATGCAGAAGGCGCCCACGGACAGCAGCTGCGGGTGGGCCTCGAACACCTCCCGGGTCACCTGGGTCTTGGACCGGATGCCGAGCAGCTCGACGCCCTCGAGGGCCTCGATCAGCTCACCGGTGTCGAGGGCGCCCTTGCGGGTCTCGACCTCGATGCCCTTCTCGGACAGGATGCGTTCGGCCTCGGGGTGGACGTTCTCCAGGAGCAGTGCTTTCACAGTGACCCAGTCTATGGCTCCGGCGCGGGGGAGGGCGACGCCGGGTGCCGTCCCCGCGGCGGACGTGACCCGGATCACCGCACCCGGCGGTACGGCGGAGTCCGAGACCGGCCCCGCCCTCCGGTGCGGCCCCCGTGGACGTTCCGGCCGCAGGGGCTGCGCCACGGGTCGGTCCGTCCACCGTCGGCGTGCCTCCGGTGACGGGCGTGTGCGATCGTGACTAGCATCACGAGCACCCTCGGCCGGCGCCGCCCCGGCGCCGGCCCTCACCCCCCAGGAGGACCAGCACGTGATCCCTCAGCACCCCGGTTCCGCGACCCCCCGCCCCGCCGGCCGCCGGCGCCGCCGCGCCGCGGCGGCGCTCGCGCTCGCCGCCGCCCTTCCCCTCGGCGCGGCGGCCCCCGCCGCCGCGGACGCCACGTTCCCCTCCACCGAGGGGAGGGCGGGCACCTCGAGCATCCTGACCCCCGACGACGTGGTGCGCGAGCTGCAGAAGCTCGAGCGGACCAGCCGCTACGGCGTGGACGCGTTCACCCTCGCCGAGGCCGGCACGGAGGTGAGCACCTCCGAGCAGGGCCGGGACCTGTGGGTCGCGACCGTCGGCTCCGGGCCGGAGCACGTGTGGCTGCAGGGGCGGATCCACGGCAACGAGCCCTACGGCACCGACGCCCTGCTGAGCGTGCTCAAGGAGCTCGGCAGCAACGGCTCGGCCGACCACGAGCTGCTGCGGGAGGCGTTCACCTTCCACGTCATCCCGATGTACAACCCGGACGGCGCCGAGGCGAACACCCGGCACACCGTGCTGTGGGACCGGGTGGCGGACGCCCCGGAGGGCGGGACGCCGCGGCGGATCGACCTCAACCGCGACTGGACGGAGGACGGCTTCGCCGCGGCGGAGTCCCGGGCGTTCTACGAGTACTGGACCACCGTGGACCCTGCGTGGGGCATCGACATCCACCACCAGGGCCTGAAGCAGCAGTACGGGACGGGCGACGACGTCACCCTCTCCCTCGGCATCTCGCTCGCCCCCGGCGGCCCGACCCTGTCCGGGATCCAGGACGGGGCCTACGACCGGCTCACCCGCCAGATGAACGTGCACGTCTACGACGAGCTCTCGAAGTACGGCTCCATCACCATGGACCGCTACCAGGTCGGGGGCAGCTACGAGATCGACATCAAGGGCGGCGTCGTCTCGGCGATGATGCTCGGTCTGGACCACGACGGGCTCAACCCGGAGCGGCACTCGCACCCGGTCGTGTTCTTCGAGACCTCGGGCAACACCTCGGACGGCAGCCTCGGCCAGAAGGCCCGCGGCAAGAGCGTGCGGCAGAACGTGCTCGCCGTGGAGGAGCTGCTGCTGGGCCTGGCCACCGGCGAGGTCCAGCAGGAGGACCCGGAGCGCTGGGCGGAGATCCCGCACGCGCCGGTCACCGGCTACCAGACCGACTACGCGGGCATCCTCCCGGTCGGCGGCTGAGCCCGGTCGCCGAGGAACTCCCGGGGGCGGCGGCGACCCGGGGGCACGAAAAAGGCGAAGCGGGACACCGGATGGATGTCCCGCTTCGCCTGCGTGGTGCGCGAGGGGGGAGTTGAACCCCCACGCCCTTTCGGGCACACGGACCTGAACCGTGCGCGTCTGCCTATTCCGCCACTCGCGCTCGTGGATCACAGCGGCGGACCGCTGTGGGCAACGACGACAATCCTACCCACACTCGGGCCCGTTGGCCAATCGCGTCCCCGGCGGGGCGCCCCAGTAGGCTGGCGGCATCCCGGCCAGGGACGGACGACAGCGCACAGGGGGCAGGGATGGAACCGGACGACGCGAACCTCGAGGAGAAGCGCAAGGAGCTGGGCCGCACCGACGAGCCGCTCGAGGACGAGCTCGTCGAGGAGTTCGAGAACACCGTCACCGAGGGCGCGGAACGGCTGACCCGCACCTGGCGGGCCCTGATCATCACGGGCTTGTTCGGCGGCATCGACGTGGGTGTGGGCATCCTCGCCTACCTGGCGGTCAAGGAGGCCACGGGCTCCGACCTGCTGGCCGGCGCCGCGTTCGGCTTCGGCCTCCTGGCCCTCCAGCTGGCCCACTCGGAGCTGTTCACGGAGAACTTCCTGGTGCCCATCTACGCGGTCGTCTCCCGGCACAGCACCTGGCTGCAGCTGGCGCGCTTCTGGCTGGTGACGCTGCTGACCAACCTGCTGGGCGGGTGGCTGTTCACCTGGTTCGTGGTGGCGGCCTTCCCGCAGTTCAACGACGTCCTGGAGGAGTCGGCGCGCTCGTACCTCGAGGGCGGTCTGACCTTGGAGTCCGCGGCCCTGGCCGTGCTGGCCGGCAGCACCATCACGCTCGGCACGCGGATGAGCCAGGGCTCGAGCAGCGAGGTGGTGCACACGTTCATCGCGCTCATCGACGGCCTGCTGGTGGTGGGGCTGGGCATGCTGCACGGCGCCCTGAACTCGGCCATCATCTTCGGCGCGATGCACGCGGGCGCGGAGATCTCCTACCCGGAGTGGGCGCTGTGGATGCTCTGGGTGATCCCGCTGAACATGGCGGGGGGACTCGTGGTCATCACCCTGCCGCGGCTCGTGCGCACGCTCGAGCTGATCAAGAAGGAGCGCGCGGAGCAGAACCGCCGGCACGCCGACGACGGGCGGGCGGTCTGAGCGCTCAGGCGACCACCAGCCCCGTGGTCAGGGCGAACGCCCCCCACAGGCCCGTCAGGGCGAAGAGCGTGATCGGGGCCAGCAGCGCGATCTCCGCGGCGGAGCCGGCGTTGCCGATGAGCGGCACCGTGAGGAAGGACCGGTTCTTGTACACCGACCGGGGCAGGGGCAGCGGCATCCGCAGCGGGTAGAGCAGGTGGATCCCGCGCGTGGTCACCAGGTCCCCGGCGAGGTGGGCGACCACCCCCGTGGCCACGGCCGCGGGGAACCACCACTCGTGCGCGGGCGGGTGCAGCCCCACGACCACGCCCAGTCCGATCCCCACGACCCAGTTGAGCTTCGCGACCCGCTCCGGGACGAAGGCGAGCACCTGCACCGCGAAGGCGATGAGCAGCACGGACATCACGGCGGCGAGCGGCCACACCCAGCCGAGGCCCTCCACCGGGATCCCGATCTTCTGGGCCGCGGCCGCCAGCCCGGTGAACACCGCCACCCCCAGCACGGAGTGGGTGCCGCGCCGGTGCCCGCCGGCGAGCCGGCAGATCCCGCGGGCCAGCCAGCTGGAGAGCGGGCGCAGGGACCGGGCCACGGTGCCGTCCGGGTGGTCCAGGTCCGGCAGCAGCGCCGCCCCGGCGGTGACGAGCGCGCCGGTGAGGACACCGGTGTCGCCGACGTCCAGCACGCCCCAGCCGATCGGCACGGTCAGGCCCTGCAGCCGCAGCTGGTAGTCGGCGGTCAGCGCCACCCATGCGGCCGCCCCGCAGGCCGCATGGCTCGGTCCCATCATGACAGCGACGTCCTCCTCGGATCCCCGGTTCCGGGGGCCGTCCGGCCCCACCAGCGGAAACCCTAGGTCCCGGGCCGGACAGCACAACTCGAGGGGCCGGTCCGGCAGGCCCCGTCGCGGCCGCCGGACGGGCCCGCCCGGTCCGCGTCAGGGAGCGGGCACGGACCGCCACCCCGAGGAGTCCACCGCGACGACGGCGGGCGCCCGCCCGCCCAGCCCCTGGTGCCGCAGCGCCGCCTCGATGTCACCGGCCGGCGCGGCGACCACGAACGTCTCGCCGCGGAACAGGTCGGCCGAGTCCTGCACGAGCGACGTCAGCTCCTCCGGGCCGCGGGCCGCGAACCGCCCCGCCACGCGCAGCCGCGCGGTCCACGGCGGGGCGGGCGCCGTGTCGTCGAGGAGGACGGCGGTGGCCGGGCACTGCAGGTCGGTCATGCCCCCAGTCTTCCCCCGGGGGCCGCGGCGGGGGAAGACTGGGGGCATGACCGACCCCGTGGACCCGATCACCGCCGCCGCCGCCCGCGCGCGGAGGGCCGCGGACGCCCACCGCGGGGAGGACCCCGAGGCCTGGACCGGCGGGATCGCCGCCTCCGGCGGCCCCCACCGGCCCGGCGCGCCGCGGCCCTCCGCGGGGGACGTCCTCTCCGGGCGGGACGACGCCCACACGGTCGCCTCCGAGGGGGACCGCCGGTCCGCCGAGCGCAGCCGCGACCTCGCCGACCGGGACGGCTGAGCGGTCAGTCCACGGACTTCGGCCGCCACGGCAGCTGCTGGTCGCAGCCGGGGGTCAGCCAGGCCTTCACGAAGCCGCCGGACTGGTAGACGAACTCCCGCAGCACGCCCCGCGGCACGTCCGGGTAGTCGAAGGAGAGCACGTCCAGCTCCCCCGTGTAGCAGCGCTGCAGCAGCAGCCGGGACCGGGCGACGTGCTGGCGGTAGGTGAGCACGCTGACGTGGTCCCAGCCCCGCTGCTCGCTGAGCGCACGCAGCTCCATGGCCTCGCCCTGCGTGGTCGAGGGGTCCGGGCGGAAGCAGATCACCTCGTAGCCCCGGCCGCCGTCCCGGTTCCCGTCCTGCGCGCAGGTCTGCGCCGCCCGCGCGTAGTACACCTTCCCGGAGGCGTCGCCGAGGTCCCGGGTGCCGGGGTTCGCCACGACCAGCACGGGCGCCACCCCCGCGTCCATGAGCCGCAGCGCCTCGGCCATGCGGGTCCGGTCCGGGGGGCCCAGGACGAGCAAGGCGTCCGAGCGCGCCGGGGCGTCGGTCCGGGGGTGCTGGAACACGACCCAGCCGGCGATCAGCCAGACCAGTCCCAGCGCCAGCACCGGGACGAGCGCCCGCACCGCCCACACGGAGCGGCGGGTGGTGCCGCGGGTGGTGCGGGCACTTCGGGGCATCGCGCCGCTCCTCGCGGGTCGTCGGGACGGGGTCCGGGTCAGCCGACATTGTCGCACCCGCGGCCGGGCGCGGGCCCCGTGTGACGGGGCGGCCTACCATGGAGCACTCCGGTGCCGTGCCCGCAGGCGCTCCGCGCGCCGGAGACCGACGACCGAGGGAGACGGACCGCATGACGGTGGAGGACGAGGCCGGGGTGCTGTGCCGGGTGCCCATGCGCTGGGGCGACATGGACCCGTACGGGCACGTGAACAACGTGGAGGTCGTGCGGCTGCTCGAGGAGGCGCGGATCGCGGCCCTGGGCGTGCCCGTGGGCACCGGCGACCAGGTGGAGCCGCCGCGGATCCCCTTCTTCTCCGCGCTGCCGGAGGGCACCCAGGCGCTGATCACGGAGAACCGGATCCGCTACCTCCGCCCCCTCGAGTACCGCAACACGCCGGTGGAGATCCGGGTGTGGGTGGTCTCCGCCCGCGGCGGGTCGCTGACCCTGGGCTTCGAGATCACCGACGTGGTCTCCCGCCGGGCGTGCGTGCGGGCCGAGACCCAGCTCGCGTTCTTCGTGCCGGCCACGGGCACGGTGCTGCGCATCTCGGCGCAGCAGCAGGAGCTCCTCGCGCCCCACGCGGGCCCGCGCGTCTTCCGCTGACCCCCGGTCCCTCCCGCCGCCGCGTCCGCACTCCGGCCGGGTCCGGCCTCGGCACGTCCGCCCGGGACGAGCCGAGGGCCGGCGCACCGCGGGCGGGCGTGCCGCGGGCGGCACCCGGCGCGGCGGCGGGGTCAGGCCTCCGTGCGGGGCCGGTGCGCCGCCTGGGAACGCCGGTACTGGGCCGCGAGACGGACCGGGGCGTTGGGCGCCCCGAAGCCGGTGTACCCGTTGCGGCGCTCGACCACCTCGAAGAACACCGTGCCGAGGGTCTCCGTGTAGAAGTGCAGGAACTCGCCCCCGGCGTCCCGGTCGTAGAGCAGGTGCAGCTCCTGCAGGGACGCCACGAACCCGGGGTCCAGGTCGAAGCGGGCGTCGAGGTCCTCGTAGTAGTTCTGCGGCACGGGCAGGAACCGCAGCCCGCGCCGGCGGGCCCGCCGGGCCACGGCCATCACGTCCGTGCAGGACAGCGCCACGTGCTCGGGGTAGGCCGCGCCCACGAAGGAGCCCTGTTCGGCGGCGGTCGGCGCCACGTTGAGCGGCATCCGCACCGCGCCGTGGGCCGAGCGCATCACCTGGCTGCGCACCAGCCCCGAGGGCCCCGGGACGTCCTGCGAGGCCTGCGCCTCGAGCGCGAGCACCGAGGTGTAGAACAGCACGGCCTCGTCGTAGTGCTGCCACGGCTGGGCCATGTTGAGGTGGTCCACCCCGGTCACCAGGGCGCCGGGCTCGGGCTCCTCGTCCGCGCCGAACTCGCCCAGCCACGCGGGCACCCCGTCCGCCGTGCGCTCGCAGAAGAAGATCTCCGTGCCGTCCGGGGCGAACACCCCGCGCAGCACCTGCTCGCCGGGGCCCTGGGAGCGGGGGACGGGCGGGGCCTTGAGCCGGGCGGCCCGCTCGACGGCGGCGTCCGGGTCCGCGACGTCGACGCCGATCGCGGCGACCTCGGTGGGGGAGCCCTCCGGGACGGCGTCGTTGACGACGACCCGCACCGGCCCCTGCACCCACACCTGCACGTTCTCCTTGGACTGGTGGTGCCCGCCGAGGGCGAAGCCCAGCTGGTGCAGCAGGCGGGTGGTCTCCCCGAGGCGCCCCGTGCGGATCTCCACGAAGTCGAAGCCGCCGGGCTCCTCGACCGCCGGCAGCGCCTGGAGCTCCAGCACGTCGCGGGTCCGCTCGCCGGCCAGCGCCCGCCGGGTCCGGTCCTCGAGCCAGCGCAGGGAGCGCATCCCGTCCACCGCCGTGCGGTGGACGTCGGCCTGGCGGAAGGTGTCGTTGAAGATCTCCAGGGACACCGGCCCGTCGTAGCCCGCGCGGACCAGGTGGGACAGTAACCCGACCATGTCGAAGTCCCCCTCCCCGGGGAACACCCGGTGGTGCCGGGACCAGGACAGGACGTCCAGGCTCAGCAGCGGGGCGTCGGCCAGCTGCACGAAGAAGATCTTCTCCGCCGCGATGTCCTCGATCGGCGCCGGGTCCCAGGCGCGGGAGAGGATGTGGAAGCTGTCGAGGCAGGTCCCCACGCTCGGGTGGTCGGCGAGGTCCACGATCCGCTGGGCGTGCTCGAAGTCGTCGACGAACCGGCCCCACGCCAGCGCCTCGTAGGCGAGCCGCACCCCGTACCGGGCGGCGAGATCGCCGAGCCGGCGCAGCTGCCCGGCCGCGACCTCGTCGTCGTCGATCTCCGCGGTGGCCACGTTGGAGCACACGAGCACGGTCTGCACGCCCAGCCGGTTCATCAGCCGGAACTTGGCCTCGGCCCGCCGCAGGTTCGCGGCGAGCCGCTCCGGGCCCACGGCCTCGAAGTCCCGGAACGGCTGGTAGAGGTCCAGGCTCAGGCCCAGCCGCCCGGCGAGCTCCCGGATCTGCTCGGGGGAGGAGGGGGAGACGACCAGGTCCTGCTCGAAGACCTCGATCCCGTCGAAGCCCGCGGCCGCGGCGGCGTGCATCTTCTCCTCGAGGGTGCCCGAGAGGCAGACCGTGGCAATCGAGGTGCGCATCAGCGTCCGGCCCCGGAGACGGCCGGCTCCTCCGCGTCCCGGCGCCCGGTGCCCTGCTCCGCGAGGACCTCGGCGCGCAGCTCGGCCGCCTCGGCGCGGGAGGTGTGCAGGGCATCGATCTCGTCGAGGGACCTCTTCGCCGTCTCCTGGGCGGTGAGCGCGGCGCCGCCGGAGATCAGGCACGCGACCGTGACGAACACGGCCACGCCCAGCCAGTTGTCGCCGGCGGGACCGGCCACGGCCGAGGCGAGGACGGGTGCGAAGCCTCCCGAGACGGCGAACCCGATCTGCGTGCCCAGGGCCAGCCCCGTGACCCGCACCCGCAGCGGCAGCATCTCGGCGTAGAACGAGGGCCAGATGCTGTTGGCCATCGAGTAGAAGCACCCGGACATGAGCGCGCCGAGCACGAAGATCAGCGGCCAGTTCCCGGCGTGCACCGCCGCGAGGTACGGGTACATCAGCACGGCGGGGCCGAGCACCCCGGTCAGGAAGACGGGCTTGCGGCCGATCCGGTCGGCGAGCACCGCCACGGCCGGGATCACGACCAGGGCGATCGCGTTGGCCAGCACGGAGACCCACAGCATCGTGGAGCGGTCCAGGCCGACCACGGAGGTCGCGAACGAGAGCGACCAGACCGTGAAGACCACGTTGACGGTGTTGATCATCGCGGCGGCGGCGATGCGGACCACGGCGGCCCGGTGGTGCCGCAGGAGCACCCGCAGCGGGGACTCCGGCCGCTCGGCGGGCACCTCGGCGCGGGCCTCCCGGAACGCCGGCGGCTCCTCGAGGTGGCGGCGGATCAGGTAGGCGGCCACCACCACCGCGGCGGAGAGCCAGAAGGGCACGCGCCAGCCCCAGCTGAACAGCGCCTCCTCCGGCAGCAGGGTGAAGGGGATGAACACGGCGGTGGCCAGCAGGGTCCCGAACTGGGTGCCCTGCAGGGTCCAGCTGGTGGTGTACGCCCGGCGGTCCTCGTCGGCGTGCTCGAGCGACATGGAGATGGCGCTCGCCTGCTCGCCCGCGGCGGAGAGGCCCTGCACCACGCGGCACAGCACGAGCAGCGCCGGGGCCAGCATCCCCACTTGGTCGTAGGTCGGGAGGCATCCGACGGCGAAGGTCGCCCCGCCGATCATGAACAGGGTCAGCATGAGCACGAACTTGCGGCCGAACCGGTCCGCCAGCGGACCCATGACCAGCGCCCCCAGCGGCCGCACGGCGTACGCAACGCCCACGGTGCCCATGGCGAACAGGATGGCCACGCCCGGGGAGGTCTCGGCGGGGAAGAAGAGGTGGTTGAGCACCAGGGCGGCGGCGGTGCCGTAGACCGCGAAGTCGTAGTACTCGAGGGCGCTGCCGATCCAGCTGGCCAGAGCGGCCCTGCGGGGGGTCCTCTCGGACGGCGGTGGGGCCGTGGCCCCGGCGGTCGTCGCGGCTGAGCTCATGGGGGTCCTCCGGTCCGGTCCACAACACGACGGTATTCTCATATTGTGAAAGCTACTGCTACTGTGTGACTATGGTTGCTGTGAGCTGGTCCACATGTCAACCGCAGGACGAACGGAGCGTCGCCGTGAGCACACCGAACCGCACCGGGTCCCGGGCCACCGGGTGCCTCCGATGACGGCCCCCGAGGCGGCGGGGAGTGCCCGTCCGGACATGGTCGGCAAGGCCCTCCGGCTGCTGGAGCTGCTGGGGGAGCACCCGGGCGGGCTCACCGCGGCCGAGGCCACCAAGATCTGCGGCTATCCCTTCAGCACCACGTACCGGCTGCTCAACGCCCTCGTCCGGGACGGCTTCGCCGAGCTGCAGGAGGACCGGCGCTACGTCCTGGGGCTGAAGATCTTCCACGCCGCCCACAGCGTGGCCCAGCGCCTCGGCATCACCGGGACGGTCGTGCCCGTGCTGCGGCGGATGGTCGAGCGCACGGGGGAGTCGTGCCTGTTCGCGGTCCTGGACGGGGACCGCTTCCACACCCTCGCCAAGGAGGACGGGCCGGACTTCCGGGTCACCTCCGACCCCGGCTACCGCGGTGCGCTGCACTCCTCGGCCCTGGGGCTGTGCCTGCTGGCGTTCGCCCCGGAGGACGTGCGCGAGCACCTCCTCGGGACCGTCGAGCTCGAGCGGCGCACCCCGAGCACCCTCACGGACCGGGACGAGCTGCGCCGGCGGGTCGAGCGGGTCCGCCGGGAGGGGTGGGCCACCCAGGACCAGGAGCACGACGTGGGGATGATCGCCGTGGCGGTGCCCGTCCTGCGGCCCGGCGGGGGCTGCGCCGGCGCCCTGGCGCTGTCCGCACCGGTGTTCCGCCACCGGCTCGAGGACCTCGTGGACATGGTGCCCGCCCTCCGGGAGGCGGCGGAGGAGCTGGGCGCCCGGCTCACCGGCTGAGCGGCCGCGCGCTCAGGGCACGGCGTCGCCGCGCGCCGCCGTCAGCAGCGCGTACCAGTCCTCGTGGCCCAGCCGGGAGGCCAGTTCCTCCGCGCCGGCGCACGCGGCGATCCGCTCCGGGGCGGTCGTGCCCAGCACCGGGCGGATCCCGCCGGGGTGCCGCATCAGCCACGCCAGGACCACCGCCTCGCCGGAGGTGGCGTGCTCCGCGGCGATCCGGTGGGCCGTGGCCGCGGTGGCCGCGGCGTGCTGGTCCTCCGGGGGGATCGGCGCGCCCGTGTACAGGCCGCGGGCCAGCGAGCCCCACGCCTGCACCTCGATGCCGTCCGCCGCGCAGTATTCCAGGATCCCCTCCGGGAACGAGTGCTCGGCGCCCTCCGGATGGTTGGCCAGGATCTGCTGCTCCACGAAGCCGCGGTGCCGCAGGCTCAGCTCGAGCTGAACCGCCGTGACGGGCGTGCTCAGCAGCTGCTGGTAGAGGGACACCTGGCGGGTGGACATGTTGGACAGCCCCACCGAGCGGATCAGGCCCTCCCGGCGCAGCTCGTCCAGGGCGCCGGCGACCTCCCGGGTGTCGGCCAGCGGATCGGGCCGGTGCAGCATGAGCCGCTCCACCGAGTCCACGCGCAGCCGGCGCAGGGAGCCCTCCAGGCTGCTCCGGATCGTGTCCCGGTCCAGCCGGTAGTGGACCGGGGCGCCGGGGGCGGCGGTGTTGCCGGGCAGGCGCACCCCGCACTTGGTCTGGAGGATCACCCTCCGGCCCAGCTCCGGGTCCTCGGCGAGGAGCTCGCCGAAGACCGCCTCGGACTTCCCGTGGGCGTAGATGTCGGCGTGGTCGAAGTCCGTGATCCCCGCGTCCAGGGCGGCGTGCACCGCGGCCCGGGCACGGTCCACGGTCCCGGCGTCCACCGGGGTGTCGTCCCAGGCGCCGCCGATGGTCATGCAGCCGTAGATCAGGCGTGAGCTCACGGGCGCTCCTCCCCCTCGGGAACTCCGGCGTCCTGGGCGGGGGTCTCCCGCTCCGGTCCCTGCTGCTCCGGTCCCTGCTGCTCCGGTCCCTGCTGCTCCGCGGACCAGCGCAGCCGGGCGGCCGCCGCGTACGCGGCCCCGGACTCCTGCATCCGGCCCGCGCGCTCGTAGAGCCGGCCCAGGGCGGTGAAGCACTCCGCTTGGTCCGTGGCCGTGGCCTCGGTCTCCTGGTAGAAGTCCAGCGCCCGGTTGTACGCCGTGATGGCCTGACTGTGCCGTTCGCCCAGCTCGTAGACCCGCCCCAGGTTGACGTGGCACTGCGCCTGGTCCTGGGCGTCGTGCGGTGCGTCGAGGTACTGGCCCAGGGCGTCGAGCAGGTGCTCCTCGGCGTCGTGCGCACGGTCCAGCTCGAGCAGCAGGCTGCCCAGGATCAGGTGCGTGCGGGCCTTGTGCTTGCCGCTGCCCGGGATGCCGGCGAAGAGCCCCAGGGCGCTCTCGTAGGCGGTGAGCGCCCGGCCGGGGCGGTTCATCCCGAGGTAGAGGTGGCCCAGGTTGTAGTGGCAGGCGGCCTGCTCCTGGAGGGAGTCGCCCTCCTCCTCGAAGAGGACGATGGCCTGCTGGTAGGCGGTCTCGGCCTCGTCGAGCCGTCCGCGGTCCTCGGCGTCGAGGGCCCGGGAGAAGAACCCGTGCCCGTCCTGGGTGTAGCTCATGCGGATTCCTTTCTCGGCCGGGCCTCCCACGGGGAGGAGGGCGCTACACGGGATGCGGGTCCTGGGGGCGGGGCGCCCGGCGGCCGAGCGCGAACCACAGTCCCGCGCCGGCGACGGGGAACGCGAGGATCACGAGCAGCCACAGCAGGCGCAGCACGGGGTCCTGGGCCGGGCTGCGCAGCAGGGAGAGCGAGGCGGCGACCATCAGCACGACGACGACCGCTCCGGCCGCCGTCGCACCGCTCTCCCACGCTCCCGTCCGCACGGCCTCGGTGCCGCCGGCCGCGAGGACGGTCAAGGTGCTCATGCATCGATACTGGCACCGCCGCGGCGGGTGGACAAGGGCGCGTGCCGTGGCGTGCCGGTCCCCGGTCCCCCGGAGAGTGGTCTCCATCACCGCTCAGCAGACTGATAAAATCGGTGTGACGACTGCAACCCCGAGGAGAGTCCACGATGTCCACCTCCGACGACCGCCCGTACGACCAGGAGTCCGCCGCCGAGGAGCCCCCCGCCGGGCGCTCCACCGGGGACCCCGACGACACCGGGGTGGAGCGCCACGCGCCCAGCTCGGCCACCGAGCTCTGGGACCACAACGCCTACGGCCGGGAGGACGGGGACATCGGCGGCTCCGCCACCTCGGGACCCACCGACACCCGCGACCCCCGCGGCGGCGCCCCGGCCTACAACATCGACGCCGGGGACGACGACGCCGTCCGGCACGGCGACGACTCCGGCGGCGACGACGGCACGGACGCCCGCCGGACGGGCGAGTCGCTGACCGGGCCGGACGCGACGGCCGGCGACCGCCGCGAGAGCGTCGGCGGCGGGGTGCGCGAGGGCCGGGCCCAGCGGTCCCCGGGCGCCGGAGGGGGCGCCTTCGACCAGGAGGCGCCCGACCCGGACGCCGCGGACCGGGGCGTCGACGACCGCGACGCCACGGACCGCGACCTCCCCGCCGGGGACACCGCGGTCCCGGGGGCGCGGGCCGGCGCGGACGCCGGGCCGGTGGAGCGCGGGGCCGGCCCCCGCGCCGCCGCGGACGGAGAGCCCGGGGCCGTGCCGGGCGAGCGCTCGGAGGAGGGCCCCTCCGTGGTCCGTCACGAGGAGCGTCTGCAGGTCGGCACCGAGCGGGTCGGCGCCGGGCGGGCCCGGCTGCGCAAGTACGTGGTGGAGGAGCCGGTGCGCGCGGAGCAGACCCTGGCGTCCGAGGACGTCGAGGAGATCCGCACTCCCGTCACCGAGGATGAGCGCGAGGCGTTCCTCGCCGGGCAGGAGCTGCCGGTGGGGGAGGACGAGGTCATCCTCTACCGGGAGGTGCCCGTGGTGCGGACGGTGCGGGTGCCCTACGAGCGGGTCCGCCTGGCCGTGCGCCGCACGGAGCGCACCGAGGTGGTCGAGGAGACCGTGCGCCGGGAGCGGGTCGACGTCGACACGGACACCGCTGCGGACACCGACACGGACACCGCTGCGGACACCGGCGCGGGCACTGCTGCTGACACCGGCGCGGGCACTGCTGCGGACACCGGTGACGGCATCGGGGAGGCCGGCCCGGGGGGCGCCGACCGGCGCTGAACTCCTTCGGCGGACGGACCCCTCGGCCCCGCGGCCGGGGGGTCCGCCGCCGTGCCGGGGCGCATCCGCGCAGGCCCGCCCGCCTGTTCACCCAGCGCGGAGCCCCGGCCAGGGGGTTGTGCCCCGGCGCACGGGGGTGAAGTAATGATCAGTGAGCTGGTTGTTCCGGTCCGTGCGGGCCGGGGCGGACCGGTGCCGACGACGTGACGACGACCGGGAGGTCCCCCATGCGCAAGAGGCTCAACAGGATGAGGCAGAGGACCGGGGAGCAGCCCTCCATGACCCCCGGCGTCCCCGGCAGCGAGACGGCGCCCGTCGCGGAGCCCACCACGCCCCGGCCGCCGCTGCCGCCCAAGCCGGACCAGGGCACGCCCGAGCCCGTGAGCCCCACGGGCCGGGACACCGGGATCGACCCCGCCCTCAACGCCCAGGGCGGGGAGCACCTGACCACCGCCCACGGCGCCCGGCGCAGCGACACCGACCACTCCCTGAAGGCCGGCCGGCGCGGGCCCGTGCTCCTGCAGGACCACCACTTCCGCGAGAAGATCAGCCACTTCGACCACGAGCGCATCCCGGAGCGCGTCGTGCACGCCCGCGGCGCCGGCGCCCACGGCGTGTTCCGCTCCTACGGCACCGCGAGCCGGATCTCCTCCGCCGCGCTGTTCCAGAAGGACGTGGAGACCCCGGTCTTCGTGCGCTTCTCGACCGTCCTCGGCTCGCGCGGTTCCGCCGACCTCGCCCGGGACACCCGCGGCTTCGCCACGAAGTTCTACACCTCCGAGGGCACCTGGGACCTCGTGGGCAACAACATGCCCGTCTTCTTCATCCAGGACGCCATCAAGTTCCCGGACGTCATCCACGCCGGCAAGCCCCACCCGGACCGGGAGATCCCGCAGGCGCAGTCCGCCCACGACACCTTCTGGGACTTCGTCTCGCTGCACACGGAGGCCCAGCACCACACCATCTGGAACATGTCGGACCGCGGCATCCCCCGCTCCTACCGGACGATGGAGGGTTTCGGCATCCACACCTTCCGGCTGGTCGACGACTCGGGCCGCAGCGTGCTCGTGAAGTTCCACTGGAAGCCGAAGCTCGGGGTGCACTCGGTGCTGTGGGAGGAGGCCCAGATCGCGATGGGCATGGACCCGGACATGCACCGCCGCGACCTCGCCGACGCCATCGAGGCCGGCGCCCACCCCGAGTGGGAGCTCGGGGTGCAGGTCTTCGAGGACAACGAGGAGCAGACGTTCGAGGGCATCGACCTGCTCGACCCCACCAAGATCGTCCCGGAGGAGCTCGCGCCCGTTGAGCCGGTCGGGCTGATGACGCTCAACCGCAACCCCTCGAACTACTTCGCCGAGACGGAGCAGGTCGCCTTCAACCCCAACAACCTGGTGCGCGGCATCGACGTCACCAACGACCCGCTGCTGCAGGGCCGGCTGTTCTCCTACCTGGACACCCAGCTCAGCCGGCTGGGCGGGCCCAACTGGACGCAGCTGCCGATCAACCGCCCGCACGCCCCCGTCAACGACATGCTCCGGGACGGCATGCACCAGAGCGCCGTGCACTCCGGCGTGGCGCCCTACCACCCGAACTCCCTGGACGGGAACAACCCCTTCCCCGCGGAGGAGCCCGCGCGGCCCTTCATCGACCACCCGGCCCCGGTCGCAGAGTCGGTCAAGGAGCGCGGGAACCCCGTGTCCTTCGAGGACCACTACACCCAGACCCGCCTGTTCTGGCTGTCGATGAGCGACGTGGAGAAGGAGCACATCGCGCAGGCGTACACCTTCGAGCTCGGCAAGTGCTGGGAGCAGTCCGTCAAGGAGCGCCAGCTGCAGGCGCTCGCCAACGTCGACGAGAAGCTCTGCGCCGTCGTCGCCCAGGGGCTGGGCCTGCCGGCGCCGAAGCCGACCGTCAAGCACGGGCGGATCACGCCCAGTCCGGCCCTGTCCCAGGTCGGCGGGCAGTGGCCCCTCGACGGCCGCCAGGTGGGCATCGTGGTGGGCCCCGACCCGGACGAGGACGACCTCGTGGCCGTGGTCTCCGCGATCGACGACTCCGGCATGGTGCCGCTGGTGATCGCCCCGCACGGCGGGCCGGTGGGGCGCCGCGGACAGGTCGTGGCCCACCGGACCTACCTCACGGCGCGCTCGGTCGAGTTCGACTCGCTGCTCGTGGCCGGTGCCGTCCCGCCGGCCCCGGACGCCCGCCCGGGCCTCGACGCCAAGGCCGGGGCCGTCGCCGCCGGCGACGTGGACCCGCGCGTGCACCTGCTGCTCGGCGAGGTGTTCCGGCAGGCCAAGGCCATCGGCGCCTGGGGAGCCAAGGGCCAGGTGCTCGCCGGGGCCGGTCTGCCCGACCGCGCCCCCGGCGTGGTCTCGGGCAAGGACGCCGCGGCCGTGGTGGAGCAGGTGGTCGGCCTCATGAAGAGCCACCGCGCCTGGGAGCGGTTCCCGGTCTCCGGGCGCCTCTGACCCCACCGCCCCTCACGACGTCACCACGTCCGCCCGGGAACCCTGCTGGACGGCAGCGGTCCCGGGCGGACGTGGTGACGTCGGGGCGGGGCGGAGCCGGTCAGAAGCGGCCGAGCTCCTCCCGCAGCGCCGAGCCGAGGTCGGGGTGGCGGAACCGGTAGCCGCGGTCGATGGCCCGGTCCGCCGAGACCCGCTGGTCCGCGAGCGCCATGAGCTCCGCGCCCTCGGACCCGAGCACCAGCTTCGGCCCGAATCCGGGCGTGGGCAGCAGGGCCGGCCGGCCGAGGACCTTCCCGAGGGCCCGGGCGTACTCGCGGCCCGTCACGGGCATCGGGGCCACGGCGTTGAGGGGCCCGTGCAGCCCCGGGGTGAGCACCGCGTGGGCGAACAGGCCCGCCGCGTCGTCCAACGAGATCCAGCTCAGCCACTGGTCCCCGGAGCCCAGCCGTCCGCCCAGTCCGGCGAGGAACAGGGGCAGCTGGGCCTTGAGGGCGCCGCCGGCGGGGGTCTGCACCACGCCGGTGCGCACCGTGACCACGCGCGTGCCGATGGCCTCGGCGTCCAGGGCGGCCCGTTCCCAGGCCGTGCAGACCTCGGCGAGGAAGTCCTCGCCCGGTGGGGACTTCTCCGTGACGGTCTGCCCGTGGGTGTCCGCCCCGTAGTAGCCGATCGCGGACCCGTTGACCAGCGCGGAGGGGGCCTCGTCGCCGAGCGCGGTGAAGGCCCGGACCAGCAGCCGGGTGCCGAGCACCCGGGAGTCGTGGATCTGCTCCTTCGCCGCGTCCGTGAGCCGCCCGCCGATGGTCCGCCCGGCCAGGTTCACCACCACGTCCACGCCCCGCAGGGCGCCGGGGTCCAGCTCCCCGGAGGCCGGGTCCCAGGAGATCTCGCGAGGAGTGCGCGCCTCGCGCCGCACGAAGCGCTGGACCGTGTGGCCGCCGGTGCCGAGCAGTGCAGCCAGCTGCACGCCGATGGTGCCCGAGGCCCCCGTGACGGCCACGGTCAGGGGCCGGCCGGGGTAGCGGGCGTGCAGCTCGAGATCGGCGGCCAGGCGCCGGGAGCGGGCCTCGAACTGACGTCCCAGCGCCGGGCCCATCAGCCGGTCCCCGAACGCCCGGTTGCCGGGCAGCGCCGCGTACTCCACCGTGTCGGTGACCACGGTGCCGCCGTTGCCGTCGTCGTCGAACCGGTGGTGGTGCTCCCACGAGGCGAGCGGGCCCCGCACCATCCGGTCCCGGAACTCCCGGCCCGGGACGAAGCCGTGGTGCTCGGCGGTCCAGGGCACCGAGGCCAGCCCGTAGGAGCCCGGCACCGCGACGCGCAGCCGCGAGCGCGTCCCGTCCTGCAGCGGGGGCGAGGACTCCTCCACCACGGAGCCCGTCCAGGCCGGGGTCAGCCGTGTCAGCGCCCCCGGGCGGGCGTGCCAGGCGAAGACGTCCTCGACGGGATGGGGCACACGGGAGCTGTACGTGAAGGTGGTCATGCGTGCCACTCAACCCGCATCGGCCCGGTTCGTCCAGGACCACGCGCCGCCGGCCGTCCGTGTCCCCGCCCGGACCCTTCCCCGCCCATCCGCCGTTCGCTAGGGTGGACGCACGTTCGCGGTGCGGCCCCCGGCCCCGCCCGCGGCACTCCCGCCGCGGTCCCGGGCCGGCGCAGCGCCGTCCCACCGAGGCCCCGTTGCGGCGGGACCCGCCCAGCAAGGAGACCGACATGGCCGAGCGAGGCAGCACCAAGCACAGCGCGGAGCTGGACGACCAGATGAAGCAGGAGGTCGCCGGCGAGGTGGCCGGGGTCCAGCCCGACCACGTGGAGGAGCACCGGCAGACCGACCCGTGGGTCGACGACACCGACAGCCCGGAGGTCCGCTCCGCCGTGGAGGAGCGCGAGCGCGCCCCCCGCCCGGAGGACCGGCAGCAGTAGCGGGTGGTCGCGGCCCGTCCGGGCGGCCCTGCGCGGCCGTCCCGCTTGCCCCCGGGCGGTCCGTCGCCCAGAGTGGGGGCGTGAACACCCCCGGACACATCGCCCTCATCCGCCACGGCCAGACCGACTGGAACCTCGAGGAGCGGCTGCAGGGCGCCACCGACATCCCGCTCAACGACGCCGGGAGGGAGCAGGCCCGGGTCGCCGCCGGGCACCTGCGCTCCGGGGCCGTCCGGTGGGACGTGCTCGTGTCCTCGCCGCTGGGCCGGGCGGTGGAGACCGCCCGGATCATCGGCGGGGTCCTGGGCCTGGAACTGACGGCCACCTACGACGATCTCGTGGAGCGCGGCTTCGGCCCGTACGAGGGCTCGCGCCTGGCCGGTCTCGAGGGGGCCGCGCGGGAGCGGATCCTCGACGCGGGGGAGCCGCCGGAGGCGGTCGCCCGCCGCGGCCTGGCGGCCCTGCGCCGGATCCGCGAGGACCACCCCGGGCGCAGCGTGCTGGTCGTCGCGCACGGTTCGCTCATCCGCCTGACGGTCTCCGAGCTCAACGGGGAGGCCCACCCGCGGGTCCGCAACTGCGAGGTGGTGCCCGTGCGCGCGGAGGCCCTGGAGGCGGCGCGGCGGCGAGATGACGTGGCCGAGTCCACCGCACCCTGACAGTCCCGGGTTCGTTCAATAAGCTGAGGCCACCAGGGACGGTCCCACGAGGTGCCGTCCACCCCTGCGGCGGCGACGGTGGCGCACAGAACGTGCCACCGGCCCGCCCACGGCGACGAAGGCGTGATGCGGCTGTGGCCTCTGACCAGTACACGATCCCCGACGAGGACCGGACCGAGGCGATCCGGGTGATCCCGAAGGCCCCGGAGTGGAGCGGGGACCGGGAGTGGATCAACGAGTACTACCGCCACGTGCCGCAGGACGACCTGCTCGCCCGCACCGAGGAGCAGCTGCGGGAGCGGGCCGAGCACCACCACGAGGTGGCCCGGGTCCGGGCGCCCCGGGAGATCGCCGTGGGCGTGCGCCAGGAGGACTCCACCTCCGTGGTCTTCGTGGTCACCGAGGACGTCCCGTACCTCGTGAGCACCGTGTCCGCGGAGATCGCCGCCAAGTGGGGCGGCGCCCGCCTGCTCATCCACCCCGTGCTCGTCGCCACCCGGGACGCGGACAGCCACGAGCTGCGCGAGCTGCAGCAGGTGCCGGACTTCTCGGCCACGTCCAGCGGCGACACCACCGCCCTGCCGAGCCTGGCGGGCTTCCGCTCGGACGGCGGCACCACGCACGTCGTGGAGTCCTGGATCTCCGTGGAGCTGTCCCGGCAGATCTCGGACGGGACCGCCCGGGAGCTCGAGGACCGGCTCTCCAGCCTGCTCGAGGACGTCCAGCGGGTCGACGACGACCAGTCGGAGCTCAAGGAGCGCGTCGGCCGGCTCGCGGACGAGCTGGACCGGCTGCGGCAGCTGGACCTGCCCGAGGGCGGGCACCCGCCGCTGATCGGACCGTCCCAGGAGTTCCTGCGCTGGCTGTCCCGGGGCAACTTCATCCTCATGGGGTTCAAGGAGTACGACCTCGAGGACACCGGTGACGGACTCTCCCTGGTCAGCCGCCCGGGGACCGGACTGGGCCTGCTCGTGGAGCACGACCGCAAGCCGCACCGGCAGGTGCTCACCGGGCTGGGCCGGGAGCACGCGCGCGAGGCCGGCACGCTGTTCATCACGAAGGCCAACCGCCGCTCGTCCATCCACCGCCGGGAGTACCTCGACTACATCGGCGTCGCGAAGTACGACGACGAGGGCCGGATCGTGGGGGAGTACCTGGTGCTGGGGCTGTTCACCCGCCGCGCCTACAACACCCCGGCCCGCGAGACGCCGCTGATCAAGGACAAGATGGCCGAGGTCGCCGAGCGGTTCGGCTTCCTCGAGGACTCGCACTCGGCCCGGGACCTCATGGGCAACATCGAGGACTACCCGCGCGACGAGCTGTTCCACATGACCGCGGACGAGCTCTACGACATCATGAGCGGCGTCATGGGCCTGGACGAGCGGCGCCAGACCCGGCTGTTCCTGCGCCAGGACCACTTCGGGCGGTTCATGTCCGCGGTGGTCTTCCTCCCCCGCGACCGCTACAACACGTCGGTGCGCGGGCGGATCGAGGCGGAGCTCGAGCGCACCTTCGACGCCGAGTCCATCGACTTCGACGCCCGGCTGTCCTCCTCGACCCTCGCCCGCCTGTTCTTCCGGATCCGGCTGCCGTACACCGGCGAGGTGCAGTCCTTCGACCGCGCGGGCCTCGAGGCGCGGCTGCGGGCCGCGGTGCGCTCCTGGTCCGAGGCGCTGGCCCGGGCGATCCACCGGGCGTTCCCGGAGGAGCTCGCCCGGGCGCACGCCGAGAACTGGGCGGAGGCGTTCCCGGACGCCTACCGCGCGGACTACGAGATCGAGGAGGCGGTCGAGGACCTCCAGCGCTGCGAGGAGCTGTGGGGCCGGGACCCGGACCTGCCCGCGGAGGTGCGCGTCGTCGACGACCCCGGGGGCGTGCGGCTGAACATCTACCTCACCCGCTCCCTGTCCCTCACCGCGCTGCTGCCGATGCTGCAGAACCTCGGCCTGACGGTCCTGGACCAGAAGCCGTACGAGGTCACCCCCGCCGACGGCCGGCACTTCCAGCTCTACGACTTCGGGGTGCGGCTGCCGGAGGGCGTGGACGCGACCGGCCCGGAGGACGCCAAGACCGAGGACCTCATCGAGGACACCCTGTGCGCCGTGCTGTCCAACCGCTCCGAGTCGGACTCCCTGAACCGGCTGGTCCTGACCGAGCGCATGACGTGGCGGACCGTGGCGGTGCTGCGCTCCTACGTCCGGTACCTCCTGCAGCTGGGGCACCCCAACTCGTTCGACTACATCGCGGACACGCTGCTGGGCTTCCCACGGGTCACCCGGGCGCTGGTCGAGTTCTTCGACGCGAGCTTCAACCCCGCGCTCGACGACGCCGTGCGCGGCTCCCAGCGCGACGCCGCCCACGGCCGGCTCACCGAGGCCCTGGACGAGGTGCCGACCCTGGACGCGGACAAGCTGCTGCGCGCGCTGGCCGAGATCATGGCCGCGACCCTGCGCACCAACGTGTTCCGGCACCGCCCCACCATGGCGTTCAAGCTGGACCCCCGGCGGATCAGCACGGCCCCGCTGCCGCACCCGATGTTCGAGGTGTGGGTGTGGTCCCCCCGGGTCGAGGGCACGCACCTGCGCTTCGGCCCGGTGGCCCGCGGAGGCCTGCGCTGGTCGGACCGCCGCGAGGACTTCCGCACCGAGGTCCTGGGCCTGGTCAAGGCGCAGATGGTGAAGAACTCGGTGATCGTGCCCAACGGGGCGAAGGGCGGGTTCTACCCCAAGCAGCTGCCGGAGCCCGCGGTGGACCGCGACGCCTGGGTGGCCGAGGGCCGGGAGGCCTACAAGCTGTTCATCGCCTCCCTGCTGGACATCACGGACAACCTCGTGCGGGACGAGTCCGGCCAGGACGTCGCCGTGCACCCGGAGCAGGTGGTGCGCCGCGACGGCCAGGACTCCTACCTGGTGGTGGCCGCGGACAAGGGGACGGCGTCCTTCTCGGACACCGCCAACGCGATCTCCGCGGAGTACGGGTTCTGGCTCGGGGACGCCTTCGCCTCGGGCGGCTCGGTGGGCTACGACCACAAGGCCATGGGCATCACCGCCCGGGGGGCCTGGGAGTCGGTGAAGCGGCACTTCTTCGCGCTGGGCGTCGACACCCAGGCCGAGGACTTCACCGTGGTGGGCGTGGGTGACATGTCCGGCGACGTGTTCGGCAACGGCATGCTGCTGTCCGAGCACATCCGGCTGCTGGCCGCCTTCGACCACCGGGACATCTTCCTCGACCCCGACCCGGACCCGGCCGTCTCCTACGCCGAGCGCGAGCGGCTCTTCGGCCGTCCCCGCTCCTCGTGGCAGGACTACGACCCGGAGAAGATCTCGGCCGGCGGCGGCGTGTACTCGCGCACCGCGAAGTCCGTGCCGATCTCCCCGCAGGTCCGCGAGGCCCTCGACCTCGACGACGGCGTGGAGGAGCTCTCCCCGATCGAGCTGATGCGGGCGATCCTCTCGGCACCCGCCGACCTGCTGTACAACGGGGGGATCGGCACGTACGTGAAGTCGGAGCAGGAGACGCACACGGACGTGGGCGACAAGGCCAACGACGCCATCCGCGTCGACGGCCGGGACCTGCGGGCCAAGGTCGTCGGCGAGGGCGGCAACCTGGGCTTCACCCAGCTGGGCCGCGTGGAAGCCGCGCTGAACGGGGTGCTGATCAACACCGACGCGATCGACAACTCCGGCGGCGTGGAGTCCTCCGACCGCGAGGTCAACATCAAGATCCTGGTGGACCGCATGGTCGTGGCCGGGGAGCTCTCCGCGGACGAGCGCGCCGGCTTCATCGAGGCCATGACCGACGAGGTCGCCGGGCTGGTGCTCGAGACGAACGTGGCGCAGAACGTGCTCCTGACCACGGAGCGCTCCCGGGTGCGAAACCTCAACGAGGCCTACATCCGTTTCATGCACTGGCTCGAGGAGGAGGCCGACCTCGACCGGGAGATCGAGTTCCTGCCCACCGACGAGCAGCTGCGGGAGCGGACCCGCACCGGCCAGGGGCTCACCTCCCCGGAGCTGTCCGTGCTGGCGGCCTACGCCAAGATCCAGCTCTCCGAGGCCCTGGTCGAGGGCGGCCTCGCCGAGGACCCGTGGTTCGTGGAGGTCCTGGAGGCCTACTTCCCGGAGCAGATCACGCAGCGCTTCGGCGAGCTCGTCGCCACCCACCCCCTGCGCGCCGAGATCATCGGCACCGTGGTGGCCAACCAGATGGTCAACTACGGCGGCATCCCGTTCGTCTACCGGGTGATGGAGGAGACCGGGTGCGGGCCCGTGCAGGTGGCGCGGGCCTTCGTGGCGGCGGTGCAGATCTACGAGATCGACCGCTACGCCCACCAGCACCGGGAGCTGACCGCGGACGTGCCCACCGAGATGTGGGACCGGATGTTCCTGGACATGCGCCGCCTGCTGGACCGCGTGGTGCGCTGGCTCATCAACCGGGAGGAGACCGCCCGCCCGGTCGCCGAGGTCATCGACCGCTACAAGCCCACCGTGGACATCCGGTTCCTCGAGGACAAACTTCTCGGGGAGGACTCCCGGCAGCGGGTGGACTCGCGGGCCGAGGCCGCCGTGCGCCAGGGCATCCCCGGGCCGCTGGCCACCGAGTGGTCGCAGCTGCTGGACGCGTTCGCGCTGCTGGACGTCGCCCGCCTCGCCCACGCCTCCGGCGAGGCGGTCGCCGAGGACGGCACCCTGGACGAGGAGCAGATCAAGACCATCGCCAAGGTCTACTTCCGGCTCTACGACCGGTACCGGATCGAGAGCCTGCTCAACCGCATCACCGCCCTGCCGCAGACCACGCGCTGGGAGAACCTCGCGCGGATGTCCATGCGGGAGGACGTGTACGCCACCCTGGTGGCCCTCGCCGACCAGGCGCTCGAGGCGCCCGGCCGGGACGCGCGGGAGAAGGTCGAGTCCTGGGAGTCCAGCAACGAGTCGCGGCTGGGCCGGCTGCGCGAGGTGCTGGGGGAGATCGAGGCCGAGGACACCGGCGAGGCCTCCGCCGAGCTCGCGTCCCTGTCCGTGGCGCTGCGGACCATGCGCAGCGCCCTGGCCGGATAGGGCCGCCCGTGCGGGGCACGGCCGCGGTCGTCGGCTCGGGGCCCAACGGACTGGCCGCGGCCGTGGTGCTGGCCCGCGCGGGCCTCGACGTCACGGTGCATGAGGCGGCGGGCGCGGCCGGGGGCGCGGCGCGCTCCTCCGCCGCCCTCGGCGCCGGCACCGTGGTCGACCTCGGCTCCGCGGTGCACCCCTTCGGCGTGGCCAGCCCCCTGTTCGCCCGGCTCGGCCTGCACCGGCACGGCCTGGAGTGGCTGCACCCGCCGGTGGTCGCGGCGCACCCGCTCGACGACGGCCCGCCGGGTCTGCTGCACCGCTCGCTCGAGCGCACCGCGGCCGGGCTGGGCGTGGACGGCCGGGCGTGGTCCCTGCTGCACCGCGGCGTGGTGGAGCGCTGGGAGGAGACGGTCGAGTCGGTGCTGGGACCGCTCGTGCGCGTGCCCGAGCACCCGCGGGCCCTGGCGGCCTTCGGGCTGCGCGCCCCGTGGCCCGCCGCGGCCACCGCGCGGGCGCTGTTCCGCACCGACCAGGCCCGCGGACTCTTCGCCGGGTCCGCGGCCCACGCGGTCCTGCCCCCGCGGCAGGTCCTGACCTCCGCGTTCGGGACGCTCTTCGGGGCGGCCGCCCACGCCACCGGGTGGCCGGTGGCGCGCGGCGGGTCCCAGGCCGTGGTCGACGCCCTCGTGGCCGATCTCGAGGAGCACGGAGGCCGGGTGCTCCTCGACTCCCCGGTGACGGACCTCGCCCGGGTGCGGCCCGCCGACGTCGTCCTGCTCGACCTCACCCCCCGGCAGGTGCTGGGCCTGCGCGGGCTCGAGCTGCCGGACCGGTACCGGCGGGCGCTGGCCCGGTGGCGCTACGGCACGGCCTGCTACAAGGTGGACCTGCTGCTGGACGGCCCGGTGCCGTGGCGGGACCCGCGGGTGGCGGAGGCCGGGACCGTGCACCTGGGCGGGACGCTGACCGAGATCGGCGCCGCGGAGGAGCAGGCCCGGGCGGGCCGGCTGCCGGAGCGCCCGTTCGTGCTCGTGGCCCAGCAGGGGGCCGCGGACCCCTCCCGGGCGCCCGCGGGCCGGCAGGTGCTGTGGGCGTACGCCCACGTCCCGCACGGCTGCGACGACCCGGGGGCGGGGGAGCGGGTGCTCGGCCAGCTGGAGCGCTTCGCCCCCGGGGTGCGGGACCGGGTCCTGGCGCGGGTGGACACCCCGCCGGCCCGGCTGGAGGCGTGGAACGCCAACCTCGTGGGCGGGGACATCGGCGGCGGCGCCCTGGACGGGCTGCAGCAGCTCTTCCGGCCCGCGGTGCAGACCGACCCCTACGCCACCGGCGTGCCGGGGGTCTGGCTGTGCTCGTCGTCGACCCCTCCGGGCGGCGGGGTGCACGGGATGGCCGGGTACCACGCGGCCCGCCGGGCGCTGCGCGGGCTCGCCAGGACCCGGCGGGGCGCCGGCTGACCGGGGCTCAGGCGCCGACCTCCGCGTACGTCGTGGCCGCGAGCTCACGGATCTGCGCCACGTAGCCCCGGGTCTCCGCGAACGGGGGGATCCCGCCGTGCCGCAGCACCGCGGTGGGCCCGGCGTTGTAGGCGGCGAGCACGAGGTCGACCTCCTCGCGGGCGGTGGCGGGCGCCAGCCCCTGCACCATGCGGCGCAGGTCCTTGAGGTAGAGGCCCTGGGCGCGGATGGCGGCCCGGGGGTCGAAGGGATCGCCCCGCCCGTAGCGCTCCCACGTGTCCGGGACGAACTGGGCGAGGCCCTGCGCCCCGGCGTGGCTGACGGCCCGCGGGTCCCAGCGGCTCTCGACGTCCAGCTGGGCCGCCACGATCCCGGGCGGGATCCCCGAGAACTCGGCGGCGGCCAGGACGTCGTCGCCCCACGGCTCCGGCACGGGGGCCGTGCGGCGGGGCCCGTCGCCCAAGGGCGGCTCGCAGCACCCGGGGGTGTTGGCGTGGAAGAGACCGCCGGTGCCGATCAGGAGCAGCAGCACGGAGGCCAGCAGGATCCACGGGGAGCCGCGCGGGGCGGGCTCCCCGGGGCCGGCGTGCTCGGTGCCGGGGCGCGCGGGATCCAGGACGGTGGTGGCCATCCGTCCCAGGCTAGGAGGACCCGCCCGTCCCGGTCTGCGGCCTCTTGGGGGGACAGCACCGTCCCGCGCGGCGGGCGGGACGGGTCAGCGGGTGACCTCGATCAGGCCACGGGCTCCTCGCTCGGCCTCCACGAGGGAGTGGTTGACGAAGGGGTACGTGCCCGGCTCGGTGAACTCCAGCTCCACGAAACCGCCCTGCGCGGGGGCGAGGTCGAGGCTCTGGGCCCCGCCGGACCGGGTGCCGCCGGGCTCCAGGAGGTAGGCGCCCTCCTTGTGCACGGTGTCGAACTGAGCGCCCACCACATGGAAGCTCAGCCCCGTGGACGGCCCGGCCACGAGGACCCGGATCCGCACCCGCTCGCCGGTGCGGGCGGTCAGCGGCTCGTGCAGGTACTGGGTGGCGTGGCCGTTGAAGACCGTCAGGCTGGGCACCCCGCCCGGGATCCTGGCTGGGTCCACGACCGCGTCCGCCCCTGTCCCGTCGCCGGCGGGCTCCCGGGACGGTCCCAGATACGTCTCGTTCTGCACGAGGAGCCAGTCGTGGTCCACCTCCGGGAGCCCCGGCGGGTCGATCACCACGGCACCGAACATGCCCGCCGCGACGTGCGTGCTCATCGGCGCGGTGGAGCAGTGGTAGAGCCAGGTGCCCGAGCGCACCGCCTCGAAGCGGTAGACGAGGGACTGCCCCGGGGCGACGGTGCGCATGTTCTCGTCGGGTGCCACGGTGCCGGCGTGGAAGTCCACCGAGTGTCCCATCGTGCCGCCGTTGCGCAGAGTGATCTCGAAGACGTCGCCGACCTCCCCGTGCAGCGTGGGGCCCATGTAGCGGCCGTTGTACGTCCACGCCCGCATGCGCACACCGGGGGCGATCTCGTGCTCGCCCTCGGAGACGTCGAGGTCCACGCGATGCACCCTCCGACCGTCCTCCGGCACACCCTCCCCGACGGGCTCGAGCACGGGCGAGCGAACCTCGGCGCCCTCTCCCGGGGCGGCCGCCAGGTCCGCGCCGGCGGCCGGATCGGTGCCGGCCGGGACCGGTCCGGGCACCCCCTGCTCCACCCCGGGCCCGGTGGGCGCGTCGCGGGGGGCGCCGTCCGCGCCGACCGCGACCACGTCCAGGGTCATGCCCATGGTGCGGTGGCCGACGATCGAGCACCACCCCTCCACGGAGCCGTCGACCACACCGGCCTCCACGGTCACCGTCTGCCCGGGGGCGACGCGCCCGGAGCTCGTGCCGGAGGCCAGGACGAGGTCGTGGACGTTGGTGGGGTCCTCGTTCGTGAGCTCGATCACCAGCTCGTCGCCGAGGGGGACCTCAACGGTGGAGGGCTCGAAGCGCATCCCCTCCAGGGCTCTGACCTGCACAGTGGTCCTCCCGCCCGTGGCCGGGACCCCCGAGGCATCGCCGCGCAGGTCGAGACCCGCCGCGGCGGGGTTCACGGCGATGCCCGCCGCGACGCCCAGGGTCACCACCAGCACCCCGGCGACCGCCTCGCGCACCGGGCGCGCCTGCGCGACCGGTGCGACGGCCTCCGGCTCCCTGGGTGGGCGGGCCCGGCGCCCCGCCACCGAGATCCGGGCGGCGGAGACCATGAGCGGCACGAAGGCGAAGAGCACCGTGGCACCCAGGAGGGAGACCACGACCCGGACCCAGGAGGGCACCGCGCCCGGGGGGAGGGCGAAGAGCAGCACGCACAGGTTGACGACCACCACGCGGAACGTCCCCGCCCGGTTGATGGCCCGATGGGCCGCCCGCACCGTCACCGGGCCGCCCCCCATGGTCACCGGCAGGAGGTAGGTCATGGCCCCCAGCAGCACCTGGACGAGGAAGCCGGCCACGAACGGGACGGTCAGCAGTCCCAGAGCCGCCGCGTCGAACCCGCGCAGGGCCACGACGAGAACGGCGGCGACCACGGTGGCCGCCCACCACAGGACGCCGGCCGCCACGGACCAGCCCGCGTAGTCCGCGGGGCGGGACCGCACCGCGGCCTGCGCCATCACCGCGACCACGGCGCCCAGCCCCACCGCGTACAGCACGAGTCCCGCCGCGGCGAGCTCGGAGGACCCCGCCAGTGCCGCGGTCCCGGTGAGCAGCAGCCCGCCGGTCAGCACGGGCAGCGCCGCGGAGCCGACCCGCGTGGAGCGCTCCGGCAGGCGCGTGCGCAGGATCGTGGGCCACAGGGTGAGCACGGTCCCGGCGACGGTCAGGCCCACGAAGCCCAGGACGTTGACGGTCTCGTGGGCGAGGAGCAGTCGCGCGTGCCAGGCGGCGGCGGGGCCGGCGGCCAGGAGCGCGCCGAGGAGCGCGCCGACCGGCAGCAGGAAGGCCGCGGTCACGTAGTAGCGCACGGCCACGGCGAACCGGGAGGGCAGCGCCGTGCGCAGCTGTCGGAGCAGGGCGGCCCCGTGCCAGGCCACCGCGGTGCCCACGGCCGTCGACGCGACGAGGACCAGTCCGTACCAGTCCGTGAGCAGTCCCAGGACCAGCAGCACGGTACCGGCGTTGAGCAGTCCGATCCGGATCAGCTGCCGGGCCCGGGCGTCGTCCGGCACCCGGTTCTTCAGCAGGGAGTCGGTGAAGTGCTGGGACCACACCAGCACCGAGTTCGTCACGAGCCCCAGGGTGACGACGTGCACCAGCAGCCACCGGGTCTCGGGGATCCAGCGGTGGAGGAGAACCACGAGCAGCAGGACCGCCATCCACAGGCGGACCGGGCGGCCGGCCCGGCGGTGCCAGGAGGACCGCCCGCCGGGGCGTGCGGAAGCGTGCACGGATCTCACCTGCTCTGTTAATCTGCCAATCAAATACCAGTATAGGGGGCGGTGGTCGCTCGGAGCGCCGCCTACGATGAGCACGTGACTGCCGAGATCATCGCGACCCTCATCACCGCCGTCCTGCTCGTCGTGGGGTGCCTCGGCGTCGTGGTACCGGTCCTGCCGGGCTCGGTCCTGATCGTGGTGGGGCTGCTCGTGTGGGCGTTCACGGTCCAGGCCGTCGAGGGCTGGACCGTCCTGGCCGTGGGCTCCGTGCTGGCGATCACCGGGATGGCCGCCAGCGCCGTGCTCACCGGGGCCCGGCTCAAGCGCCGGCAGATCCCCAACCGGTCGCTGCTCTACGCCGCGGCGGGCGCCGTGGTGGGGCTGTTCGTCATCCCCGTGGTCGGGATCCTCGTGGGCTTCTTCGTGGGCCTGCTCCTGAGCGAGACCGCCCGCCGCCGCGACCTCCGGGCGGCGCTGGACGCCAGCTGGGCCGGGCTCAAGGCGGCCGGGCTGGGGATCGTCGTGGAGTTCGCGTGCGCGCTCGCCGCCTCCACGGTGTTCGTGCTGGGCGCTCTGGTCCTGTTCACGACCGCCTGAGCCGGGGCGGCCGGGGCGGGCCGAGGGCCCGGACACCTGCGGTGTCCGGGCCCTCGGCGTCTCGCGGCACCCCAGTACCCGAGGAGCCGTCCTGTGCTGCGGCACCGCTCCGTGCTCAGGAGGGGCTCAGCGTTCACGAGGGGCTCAGCGCTCAGGACGTGCACGGCGCTCGCGGGCGGCTCAGCGCCAGGGCAGGGGGACCACCTCGACGTCCTGCCCGGCGGCCACACCGCTCGGGGGCACCACGGCGATGACGTCCGCGTGGGCGAGACCGCGCAGCATGTTCGCACCGACCCGGTCCCGGGGGGACACCGTCCCGTCCCGGAGGTAGCCGGGCACGAGGGCGGTGACCTTCTGGCCCGGCAGGTCCTCGGCGGCGGGCAGGGTCCGGGTGGCCGGGGGCTGGTCGCCGTGCAGCTTGGCCAGCAGGGGCTCGGCCACCGTGAAGATGCTGGTCATCGCCGCCAGCGGGTTGCCGGGCAGGCCCACCACGAAGGGGCCGTCCTCGGGCAGCCGGGCCAGGAACGTGGGGTGGCCGGGGCGCTGGGCGAGGCCGTCGAGCAGGAAGACCGCGCCGAGCTCGAGCAGGGCCGAGCGGACGTGGTCGGCGTCGGAGTGCCCGGTCCCCCCGGTGGTGATGACCACCTCGGTGCGGGCGTCCAGCACCGAGGCCATGCCGGAGGGTGCCTCGGTCAGGGCGGAGAGCATCGCCTTGGCGGTGTCGTCGACGCGCCGGAGCTGGTCCACGGACCCGCCGAGCATCTCCACGAAGGTGGGCAGCTGCGGGCCGAAGGCGTCGCGCACCTGGCCCGGCTCGGGGATCCCGTCCTCGACGACCTCGCTGCCGGTGAGCAGGATGGTCACGCGCGGACGGCGGCGGACCGGGAGCATGTCGTGGCCGCTGACGGCGGCGAAGGCGATGTGCGCCGGGTTGAGCAGGCACTCGGCGTGCAGGATGACGTCCCCGGCCGCGACCTCCTCGCCGGTGCGGCGGATGTTCTGCCCGTAGGGGATGTCCTCGGCCGAGGGGGCGTGGTCCGCGATCGTGAGCACGGTGCCCTCCTCGGACAGGTGCGCGTACTCGTCGCGCAGCACCGCCCGGGCCCCGGCGGGCACGAGACCGCCGGTGACGATGCGGGTGGCCTCTCCCGGCTCCAGGTTGAGCACCGGCCGGTAGAGCTCCTTCGGCGGGATGGTCAGCATCTTCCGGGGGTCGGTCTCGACCGGCTCGGGGAAGACCACCGTCCACGGCTGGGGGCCCGCCACGGCGTAGCCGTCCATGGCGGAGGAGGCGTAGTGGGGGACGGGGATCGGGGCGGTGACGTCCTCGGCCAGGACCTCGCCGAGGGCCTCCTGCAGGGGCAGCCAGTGGCTGGGCAGCGCGGTGGCGATGTCGTAGGAGAACTGCCGTGCCCGGTGCCACTCGGCGTCGTGGATCGCCTCGACCTGCTCCGGGACGCTCTCGGGGGTGCCGCTGTCGTCCTCGATGACGGGCAGTGCGTGCGTGTAGGGGCTGTTGGTGTCGTGGGGCAGGGGCAGTCCGGACATCAGTTCTCCTCGGGGGTCGGGCGGGTGCGGGGGACGAGGTCCCCGACGGTCTGCAGGGCACGGCGCAGGACGTGCTGCTCGTCCTCCCCGGCGGCCACGGCACGGGCCACGTGGTAGCCGAGCAGGTAGGCGGTGGGCGGGACGGCGGGGCGCACGGTGCCGTGGGCGATGCGGCCGGTGAGGCCCAGCACGGCGTCGAGGGGCAGGTCCGCGCCGGGGACGTCCAGGGCCGCGCGCACGCTCGCGAGCCACTCCTCGAGGGTCTCCTGCTCGGCCGGGCTCAGGTCCTGGGGCATGCGCTGCTCCTCCCGGGCGGCGGGGCCGCCCGCTCGTGGTCAGGTCAGGTGGTGCCTCTGCACATCGTCCCACGTATCGACGTCCGCGGTGGCGTCCTCCGGCACGGTGACGTCCCGCAGCGGCAGGTCCCGGACGAAGGAGAGCACGGACCGGTCCGCGGGGTCCTGCCCCGCGTAGGCTCCGCGCAGCACGTCGGTGCGGTAGAGCGCGGCGAGGGGCTGGCGGCGGCCTCCGGGCGGGACGCAGACGTAGCCGGCGGCGCCGGGGCCGGCGCGGGCCGCCTCCAGCAGGAGCGGCACCGCGCGCGCCACCCCGGGCATGTCGCAGGCCAGCGTCAGGGTCCAGGCCGCGCCGGGCAGGCGACCGAGGGCGTGCAGTCCGGCCGCGATGCCCGCGGCGGGCCCGGAGAACGGCGGCTCCTCGCGGGTCCGCAGCACGCCCTCGGGGACGGGGAGGTCCGGGGGCCCGACGACGACGACGCCCGCCGCCTCCCGGACCGCCTCCAGGGTGAGCTCCACGAGGGTGCGCCCGTCCTGCCGGAGCCGGGCCTTGGGCCGCCCGCCCAGGCGGGTGGAGCGGCCCCCCGCCAGGACCACGGCGTGGAAGAGCGGGGCCGGGCCCGGGGTGCGCACCCGCTCACCCGCCCGAGAAGGGCGGCAGGACGTCCAGGGTCGCCTCGTCCGGGACCTCGGCGTCCGGGTCCGGGCAGGCCACGCCGTCGAGCAGGAAGCTGGACCGGGCCAGCACCTCGGCCAGCGGCGGCTGCCCCGGCGGGGGCTGCGGGTGCCGCCGCGCCAGCAGCTCCTCGACCTCTCGGCGGGGCCGGGCGGGCCGGTCCAGCGGCACGGTCTCGGCCTCGGTCCCGGCCGCGGCCCGGGCGGCCGCGAAGTAGCGCACCAGCATGTGGCCTCAGCCCCCGATCGCGCTCATGGAGCGCTCCGGCTGGACGTAGTCGGCGGAGTCCAGGCCCACATGGTCCATCCCGTGGGCGGCCGGCTTGGCCCACATCGCGGCCCGCCAGCGCTCGGCCAGCTCCCCGTCGCTCGCCCCGGCGCGCAGCAGCGGGAGCAGGTCGACCTCCTCGTGCGAGAACAGGCAGGACCGCACCTTTCCCTCGGCGGTGATCCGGGTCCGCTTGCAGTCGGCGCAGAAGGGCTCCGTCACGGACGCGATCACCCCCACGGTGCCCAGCGGCTCGTCCCCGGCACCGGCGTTCCCTGCACCGGGGTCGGCGGCGGGGTCCTGCGCGGGGTCCGCGGAGGCCGCGGGGTGCACGTCCCACAGCTCGGCCGGGGCGCCCTCGCGCGGGCCCGGGTGCGGGGACAGCCGGAACCGCTCGCCGAGCCGGCCGCGGATCTCGGCGGCGGTGACCATGTCCGCCCGGGTCCAGCCGTGGTCGGCGTCCAGGGGCATCTGCTCGATGAAGCGCAGCGCGAAGCCGCGCTCGAGCGCCCACGCGAGCAGGTCGGCGGCCTCGTGGTCGTTGACCCCGCGCATCAGCACCGCGTTGATCTTCACCGGGGACAGCCCGGCGGCGGCTGCGGCCTCGGCCCCGGCCAGGACGTCGGCGAGGCGGTCGCGGCGGGCCAGGGCCCGGAACGTCTCGGCGCTGAGGCTGTCCAGGGAGATGTTGACCCGGGTCAGCCCCGCCTCCACGAGCCCCCGGGCGCGTCCGGCCAGGCCGATGCCGTTGGTGGTCAGCGAGACCGGCAGCGCCGGGTGGGCGGTGCGGACCCCGGCCACGATCTCCTCGAGGTCGCGGCGGACCAGGGGCTCCCCGCCGGTCAGGCGCAGCTCGGTGATCCCCAGCTGCGTCACGCCCACGTCGACGAGCCGGGTGATCTCGTCCGCGCTCATCAGTTGCGCGGCGGGCAGCCAGGGCAGCCCGTCGGCGGGCATGCAGTAGGTGCAGCGCAGGTTGCACTTGTCGATCACCGACAGCCGCAGGTCGGTGGCGCGGCGGCCGTGGCGGTCCACGAGCCCGGCCTCGGCCGGCGCGCCGCTCGGTGCCGGACCGGCACTGCGGACCTGCGGAAGTCCCAGGGAAACGCTCATGTCACCGCCTCGGTGGTTCCGTCCGGCACGCAGGGCCCCGGCGCCGGGATGTCCGCCCAGTGTATGCAGGCCCCGGCGCGCCGGGAACGACCCGTGCCGTCCCGGGCGTCATCTCCGGCCCGCGGTCAGCCGTCGTCCCGCTCCGGTGGGGCCTGGGCGTCCAGCTGCCGGAGGGCCGCGGACCACCGGGCCTCCCGCTCGTCCGGCGGCTGCTCCCACCACGGCGTGCCGCGCTCGCCGAGGCCCAGCTTGGCGAGCCCCACCCGCTCCCGCACGGCCCGCAGCTCCTCCTCCGTGCCGTCCCTGCGCACCGTGCGGACGGCCGCGCGGGCCCGGCCCAGGTGGGACCGCAGCCGGGCCGCCGTCTCCGGGGGCAGGGCGGGGTCCTGGCGCCGCCACCGGCGCCCGTCCACCACGATCCACCGGCCGTCCGGCGTGTGCTCCACGTCCCGTCGCGTCATGGCCACGATCCTGCCAGGGCGGACCGGCCCCGGCACCTACCCTGGGGGGATGAGCAGGCACGCGCAGCACCCGGTCCGCGGCATCGACGAGCACCGCCGTGCGGTCGAGGACGCCCTGCGCGGTCTCGGCGCCCGGACGGAGACGGTCCCCCTGGCGGCCGCTCCGGGCCGGGTCCTGGCCGGGGACCTCGTGGCGCCCCTGAGCCTGCAGCCCTTCGACAACTCGCAGATGGACGGCTTCGCGATCAGTGCCGCCGACAGCCGGGCGGCGCCGGGGGAGGACGGGCGCGTGCCGTTCGCCGTCGTCGCCCCGGTGCCCGCCGGCCACGTCCCGGGCCCGCTGGCCCCCGGGGAGGCGGCCCCCGTCATGACCGGCGCGCCGCTGCCGCCTGGAGCGGACGCGGTGGTGCCCGTCGAGGAGTCGCTGCCCGGGGGGTTCCCCGCACCGGGGACGCTCGTGCGGCTCCCGGCGGGCCAGCCGGCCGGGCGGTTCGTCCGCCGTGCGGGCGAGGATGTCGCCGCGGGGGACACGGCGCTGGTCGCGGGGCAGCGGCTGACGCCCGCCCGGATCGGCCTGGCCGCGGCCCTCGGGTGCGCGGAGCTGACCGTGCGCGCCCGTCCCCGGGCCGTGCTCTACACCACGGGCGACGAGGTCGTGGCGCCGGGGACCGTCCGCGGACCCGCCCAGGTCTTCGACGCGAACGCGGCGATCCTGCGCGCCCAGCTCGCCGAGGCGGGCGTCGAGGTGATCGGCGCCCACCTGCTCTCCGACGACGCCGGCGCCTTCGCGGCACGCCTGGCCGAGGACACGGCGGCGCGGCCCGACCTCTTCGTCTCCTCGGGCGGGGTCAGCGAGGGCGCCTACGAGGTGGTGCGGCAGGTGCTGGCGCCCCACGGGGAGTTCGTGCACGTCGCGATGCAGCCCGGCGGGCCGCAGGGCCTGGCGGCGCCCGGCGGCGTGCCCTTCGTCTGCCTGCCCGGCAACCCCGTCAGCACCCTCGTGTCCTTCGAGATGTTCCTCCGCCCGGCCCTGACCGGGGTCCTCGGCGCCCCGGCACCGCGGGCCCGCGCCATGGGCCCCCTCGCGGAGGCCGTGCGGCCGCTGCCCGGCCGCACCCAGGTGCGCCGTGCCGTCTGGGACGGCGCCGAGGTCAGGATGGCGGGCGGGCCGGGCTCCCACCTGCTGGCCGCGGCCGCCCGGGCCAACGCCCTCGTGCTCGTGCCGGCCGGCGGGGCCGAGCTGCCGGCGGGCACCCGGGTGGAGCTGCTGCTGCTGGACTGATCCGCCGCGCGGCCGGCCCGCCGCCGGGCGGCCCGGGGACGAGGGCGCCGCGGTGTGCTGCCGCCGCTCGTTAGACTGGTCCGCGCCCCGACCGGACGATCGCACAGAACAGGTCCCCATGACGTCCCTGCTCGCCCCGCTGCTCCTCGCCGCCACCGCCGTGATCCAGGCGCTCGGCCGCTACGAGTACCACCAGAACGGCATCACCGTGGTGGGCCAGATGCTCTTCCCGATCTTCTTCGCCGTCCTGGCGATGTTCCTCGCCCGCCGCGGCGAGCGGGGCTCCTTCGGCACCGCGCACCTCGGTCTGCTCGTGGTCGGCGCCGTCCTGTTCGTGCTCACCCTGGTCGGCTGGAACGGCACCGTCCCCCAGCTCTACCCCTCCGTGTGGATCTACTACGCGGCGTTCGCGCTGCTGGCGGTCCAGGCCGCGCTGCGCATCGCGGGGACCCCCGGGCGCCGGCGCAGGGACGCCCCGGCCGAGGACCCCGCCCCGCGCGGCTGACCACCGCGGGGCGGGCCGCTGCGTGACCGGCGGCCGCGGGGCGGAGCGCTACCCGGCGGCCGCGGCTCCGCCGACGCGCTCGAGCACCAGTTCCGCCAGCTCCCCGGCCCGGGTCTCCGGCAGCCAGTGGCCGGCGTCGAGCTCCACGAACCGATAGGGCCCCCGGACCTGCTCAGCCGTGAGCTCCGCGGCCCGCCGGCCCAGGGCGGGGTCCCGGCTGCCCCATGCGTACGTGGTCGGGACGTCGACGAGCCCGGTGCGCAGCCGGGACAGCGGCAGGGCGCGGTACCAGTTCAGGGCCCCGGTGAGCGCGCCGGGCTCCTGCATCCGGGCCGCGTAGCGGGCGGCGTCCGCGGCCGGCAGGCCGGACCGGCGCAGGAGGTCCTCGAGGCACGGGCCGAGCAGCGCCTCGGGCAGGATCGGCAGCTGGAAGGCCCCGACGTAGGCCGAGCGCAGCACCTGCGGCGAGCGCGTCAGGGACCGTGCCAGGGCCCGGGGGTGCGGCACGGAGGCCACCGTGAGGGAAGCCACCCGGTCCGGCCGGTGGGCCGCGAGCGCCCACGCCACGATCCCGCCCCAGTCGTGGCCCACGACGTGCGCGCGCCGCACCCCCGCGGCGTCGAGCAGCGCCACGGCGTCCTGGACGAGCAGCTCGAGCCGGTAGGCGCGACGTCCCCGCGGCCGCGCGCGCGCGGCGCAGCCCCGCTGGTCGGGCACGAGCGTGCGCAGCCCCGCGCGCCGCAGCACGGGCGCCACGCGGGACCAGCACGTGCCGTCCTGCGGGAAGCCGTGCAGCAGCAGCACGGGCACACCGTCCCGGGGCCCGTCGTCGCGCACGTCGAGGTGGAGGCCGCCGGAGGGGCGGCGGGTCGGCCGGTCCATTCCGTCAGGCTAGCCCGACGGCGTCCGCGGGGGCCGCCGTGGCGATGTCTTCCCCGTTCCGGCGAGGAAAACAAGGGAAAAGGAATTCATGACGGACCATGAATTCTGTGCTTGATATGTCATGAATTCCTTTTCACCGAATAGGCATTCATTGGTCCAGGAAAAAATCCCAATTCCTGATGCCTCATTGGATAGGTTGGAACCATGGTTGCCAGCCCCACACCGCCGGGCACAGACGGCCCCGCGTCCAACGCCCTGCTCAAGCTCGGGAAGTTCTTCACCCGCTGGGAGGAGTCCCAGGACGGCCGGGCCGTCTACCGCGAGGGCGGGCGGGCCGGTGACGCCTTCTACCGGAACCGGTGGAGCCACGACAAGGTGGTCCGCTCCACGCACGGGGTGAACTGCACGGGCTCGTGCTCGTGGAAGGTCTACGTCAAGGACGGGATCATCACCTGGGAGGCCCAGGAGACCGACTATCCGTCGGTGGGCCCGGACCGCCCCGAGTACGAGCCCCGCGGCTGCCCCCGCGGGGCGGCGTTCTCCTGGTACACCTACTCGCCCACCCGGGTCCGCTATCCGTACGTCCGCGGGGTGCTCCTGGAGATGTACCGCGCGGCCAAGGAGCAGGTCGGCGGGGACCCCGTGCTCGCCTGGCAGGAGGTCGTGAACGACCCCGCGAGGCGCCGGGCCTTCCAGCAGGCCCGCGGCAAGGGCGGCCTGGTGCGCTCGAGCTGGCAGGAGGCCCTCGAGCTGACCGCTGCCGCCCACGTGCACACGGTCAGGACCTACGGCCCGGACCGGTGCACCGGGTTCTCCCCGATCCCGGCGATGTCCATGGTCTCCCACGCCGCGGGGGCCCGGTTCATCAACCTCATCGGCGGCGTGATGAACAGCTTCTACGACTGGTACGCGGACCTGCCCGTGGCCAGTCCCCAGGTCTTCGGCGACCAGACGGACGTCCCCGAGTCCGGCGACTGGTGGGACGCGACCTACCTCATGATGTGGGGCTCCAACGTCCCGGTCACGCGCACCCCGGACGCGCACTGGATGGTCGAGGCCCGCTACCGCGGCACCAAGGTCGTCTCCGTCAGCCCCGACTACGCGGACAACACCAAGTTCGCCGACGAGTGGCTGCCGGCCCAGGCCGGCACGGACGCCGCCCTGGCGATGGCGATGGGCCACGTGATCCTGCGGGAGAACTTCGTGGAGCGGCGGGTGCCGTTCTTCGAGGACTACGTCCTGCAGTACACCGACCTGCCCATGCTGGTCACCCTCGACGAGCGGGAGGACGGCGCCGTGGTGCCCGGCAAGTTCCTCACCGCCGCCGACCTGGGCGGGGACGAGGCGGGAGCCTCCGACGCCGCGTTCAAGACCGTGCTGATCGACCGCGACGCGGGCACCCCGGTGGTCCCCAACGGGTCCATGGGCTTCCGCTACAACGAGCAGGACGAGGGGAGGTGGAACCTCGACCTGCAGGGCGTGCGCCCGGCGCTGTCCGTCGCGGACGCCACCCCGGGGGCGGGGGCCACGAGCGTCGTGGACCTGCCCGCCTTCACCGACGCCACGGGGGAGGGCTCGGTGCTGCACCGGGGCGTGCCCGTCACGGAGGTCGCCGGGCGGAAGGTCACCACGGTCTTCGACCTCATGCTCGCCCAGTACGGCGTGGGACGGGAGGGCCTTCCGGGGGACTGGGCGGCCGGGCTCGACGACGTCGCGACCGCCTACACCCCGGCGTGGCAGGAGGAGATCACCTCGGTCCCCGCGCAGGCCGTGATCCGCACCGCCCGCGAGTTCGCGGCCAACGCGGAGAAGTCCGGCGGCCGGTCGATGATCATCCTGGGCGCCGGCATCTGCCAGTGGTACCACGGGGACGTCACCTACCGGGCGATCCTCGCGATGCTCATGCTCTGCGGGTGCCAGGGCCGCAACGGCGGCGGGTGGGCGCACTACGTGGGCCAGGAGAAGGCCCGCCCCATCACGGGCTGGGCCGCGATGGCCGCCGCCACCGACTGGACCCGCCCGCCGCGCTTCATGATCGGCACCGCGTTCTGGTACATGCACACCGATCAGTG
>NZ_JAVFXA010000093.1:0-562 GCF_040981195.1 Kocuria oxytropis
AGCAGCAAATGGGTTACGCAGACGCAAGCCACATTCAGCTTCAATCATCCACTTCTCGTTGGAACCAGTTTTAGCTAGTTGAGTACGAGTGAATGGACGAAGGACCATCTGTGTAAAATCACGAGCATCATAGATATAGATGATATCTTCTTCAGCGAAGCGGTTCGGAATAAGAGTGAAGCGACAACCCAGCGGGTCAACGATTTCAGATACGTAAGTACTTACTTTAGTATCAGAAGCTCCATCAAACATACGAACACGATTTTTACCAGAACCCTGAGCTTCCATCAGAGAGGAAAAGAACTGAGCATGTTTAGGGTGGTACATAATCACTGTTGGACAAGCACCAGCAAGATATAACTGATAGGTCAAGTCAAACAGAGCAGCTTCCGTCAGAGCTGGAGTTTCTTTGTGAACAACAGCACCAGTATCCGGGTCAGAAACATTCAGACCAGCAATCAAAGTAAGGAACACATCCATACGTGGACCGAAGTGAGATGGACTTGGTTGAGCACCTGTGTTAGGGTTTACATTAGAACCAGTAGCACCAGCACTTGGGGTT
>NZ_JAVFXA010000094.1:0-560 GCF_040981195.1 Kocuria oxytropis
CCTTCCTGGCCCTGGCCGACCCGGTCCGCCGCCGCATCGTCGCCCGGCTCAGCCGCGGACCGGCCACGGTCACCGAACTGGCGGAACCCTTCGCGATCTCCCTCCAGGCGGTCTCGAAGCACATCCAGGTCCTCGAGCAGGCGCAGCTCGTCACGCGCACCCGTGACGCCCAGCGCCGGCCCGTCCACCTGGACCCCGCACGGCTCGAGGCGCTCACCGCGTGGATCGACCGGTACCGGCTGGTCCGGGAGGAGCAGTTCCGCCGCCTCGACGCCGTGCTCGACACCCGAGCCGCGGACCGCGGCCAGCACACCCAGGACTGAACCATGGGACACGCACTGCACCTGACCGTCCCCGACGGCCTGCCCTTCATCGACTTCGAGCGCGAGTTCGCCCACCCCGTGGCCGACGTCTTCCGCGCCCACGCCGACCCCGAGCTGTTCCGGCAGTGGATCGGGCCGCGCGGGCTGCGGACCCGGATCGACGGCTTCGAGTTCCGCCCCGGCGGCGCCTACCGGTTCGTCCAGCGCGGCGAGGACAGCACCGAGGAGTACGCCTTC
>NZ_JAVFXA010000095.1:0-560 GCF_040981195.1 Kocuria oxytropis
GGTGGGCTTCTACGACCTGCGCGACGCCTCCGCGTCGTCCGTCCCGGTGGTCTCCACCGCCTTCCGCCCGGTCGACCCCGAGGAGCTCGCCCGGAACCCCTTCCGCGTCTTCACCTCGATGCTCGCCGCCGACGATCCCCGGTTCTTCGGCGAGGACCTGCAGCGGCGGCTGCGGGAGTTCATCGGCCGCCGCAGCCTGTTCCCCGAGGAGCTGCTGGAGCTGGCGGACCGGGCCGCCGCCGAGGGCGGACTGGAGGACGACGACGCCGAGCAGCTCCTCCGGCTGGCCACCCGGTCCTTCGAGCTCTCCGACGAGCCGGTGGACCACGCCTGGTACCGGGAGCTCGAGGCCGTCTCCGCGGTGGCCTCCGACATCGGCGGGGTCACCACCACACACATCAACCACCTCACGCCGCGGGTGCTCGACATCGACGACCTCTACGCGCGCATGGAGACGCTGGGGATCACGATGATCGACGAGATCCAGGGGCCTCCGCGGTGGGACGGCCCGGGCGTCCTCCTGCGCCAGACCTCGTTCCGCGCCCTCGAGGAGGACAGGG
>NZ_JAVFXA010000096.1:0-559 GCF_040981195.1 Kocuria oxytropis
GGGAGCAGGGTTTAACAGACGAACAGGCCGAACAGCTTGCCACTGTAAAAAGGGCCGCTGTGCTGTGGGCGCTTGATGTTAATCACAACCCCCGGCAGTTGGTTATGGGCTTCACGCACCCACTGATGAACGTGTTAGGTGATGTCTGGACGTGGGGAACGAAACAGGACGAGCACGGCAGGCAGTGGATTTGTGTTTGGTCGCCAGCTACGTTACAGAGCATCGCTGACCAGATGACGCCGTTTGATGGTGAAGCCGAACAGCCGGAGCACGTTAATCGTGCGCTAACGGAAACTCCTGAGCCTGTGCTGGTGGTTGATGCTGGCACAACGTGGCGATCTACCTTTGACGATTACGTGTATGAGCAGGAGCAGAAAAAGCGAGCCAGGGCAAAAGCAGCAGCAGAAGCAGAGGCCGCAGCAGAGGCCGAGAGACAGCGCCAGAACGCTTTACGGGAGAAGATGAGCAATCGCCTTGCCTCGTTGCTTGAGAGCGTTAGAAGTGACTTTGATGGGCTGTATGGCTTCGCTGATGATGCCTTTGCCGGAGAGGTGCGAGC
>NZ_JAVFXA010000015.1:0-65224 GCF_040981195.1 Kocuria oxytropis
ACCCATCAACCGAAAATAAAAAATCGGTATCAACAAACATGGCACACTATTGAGTTCTCAAACAACAGACCAGCAACCAGGCACCAACACCCGGAAACCGTGTCGAAAATTTTTTTGCCGCTCCGTACTCGCGATCTCTCGCTTTCCCCTCGGCGACCTCCTCAGCTTATCCCCATCTTCTCCGCTTTCCCAAATCTCTTTCCCGCCGCACATGGGCGGTGTTCTCTTCGGGAGAAGAAGTCGTGGATCTGCCGGATTCGGCGCCGTGGGCCGCGACGATCTCTCGTCACCGCCCTGAACAGCTCCACCAGCGTACCGGACCCTGCCCCTGGCACCAAGCCGACGTGCACCGCTCAGCGGTGATCGTTCTGGTGTTTCGAGGAGATCGGTCCGCCGGATTCGGCGTGGCCGTCCGGGGCGATCTCTCGCGTCCCTCGCGGCGACTCGGAATACATTACACACGCCTCCCGGGACCGTCAAAACCGGCTCCGCGCGGGCCTGGCCGCCCTGTCCGGCCCCTCCCGCCCGAGCCGGAGGGGGGCTGCCCGGGCAGCGGCAGCGGCAGTGCGTAGGCTGATGACACATCGATGCGCCGACCCGAAAGGACTGCAGATGAGCACCTCACCGGAAGAGCTGCCGGAGACCCCCGACACCTACGAGGGCGCCGCCGAGGTCGATCCCGAGCACTGGCGCGAGGATCCGCTGGTCGAGGCGGACGAGACCGGTGTGCAGGACGCCCGCGTGGATCCCGAGCACCCGGAGGTCCCCTCGGAGCAGGAGCTCCGGGACGAGACGGCCGAGGGCCGCTACGAGGCCGGTGACGAGCAGGTCCCGCCCGAGGAGCCCAGCATGGGCGAGGCGATCGCGGACCTCGACGTCCCCGAGGACCCCGCCTTCGAGGACGAGGTCGATCCGAGCAACGACTCGTTCCACGGCGGCGCCGATCTCTGAGCGCGCGCCCCGGCCGGAACGAGGACGGCGCCCCCTGCCGGCAGGGGGCGCCGTTCTCGTCCCCGGACCGGGAGTCCGCTTTCAGGCGAAGGCGGAGATCCCGGTGATGCTGCGCCCCACGATGAGGGCCTGCACGGTCTCGGTGCCCTCGTAGGTGTGCAGGGCCTCGATGTCGGCGAAGTGGCGGGCCACGCGGTTCTCGATCAGGATGCCGTTGCCGCCCAGGAGGTCCCGGGCGTTGGCCGCGATGGAGCGGGCGGCGCGCGTGGAGGTGTACTTGGCCAGCGACGCCTGCTCGGCGGTGAGCCGGCCGGCCTCCTCCCGCTCGGTCATCCGCGCCACGAGCAGCTGGATCTGGGTGAGCTCGCTGAGCATCCGGGCAAGGCGCTCCTGCACGATCTGCGAGGCGGCCAGCGGACGGCCGAACTGCACGCGCTGCTTGGCGTACTGCACCGCGGTCTCGTAGCAGGCCTGGGCGTGGCCCACGGCCCCCCAGGCCACGCTGATGCGGGTCGCGAACAGGACGTCGGCCGTGTTCCTGAAGGACTGTGCCGCGGGCAGCGCGTTCTCCTCGGGCACGAAGACGTTCTCGAACCGTAGGTGCGCCTGGTGGATCGCGCGCAGGGCGAGCTTGCCCCGGATCGTGGTGCCGGTGTAGCCCTCGCTCTCCTGCGGGACCACGAAGCCCCGGACCTGGCCGTCCTCGTCGGAGCGGGCCCACACCACGGTGATGCCGCCCATCGAGCCGTTGCCGATCCACTTCTTCTCCCCGTTGAGCACCCAGCCGCCGTCCACCGGGGTGGCCCGGGTCTCGAGGCTGACCGAGTCCGAGCCGTGGGTGGGCTCGGTGAGCGCGAACGCGCCGAGGAGCTCGCCCGTGGCCATCCGGGGCAGCCAGCGCCGCCGCTGCTCCTCGGAGCCGCACATGGCGATCGATCGCATCGCGAGCCCGCCCTGCACGCCCGAGACGGTCGCGATGGAGCCGTCGCCGCGGGAGAGCTCCATGCTGATCAGGCCCGCGGCGGTCTTGGACATCTCCTCGTACCCGTCCACGGCCACGCCGTCGCGCAGCAGGTCCAGCTCTCCGAGCCGGCGGACGAGGTCCAGGGAGTACTCCGAGCGGTCCCAGTGCTCGCCGATGACCGGCAGCAGGTCGTCCTGGACGAAGGCGCGGGCGCGCATCCAGTGCTCGCGGTCGGTGTCGGAGACCGCGTCGAAGGCCCCGGCGGCGTCGGTGTCGAGGGCCTGGTCGAGGACGTAGTCGGGCTCCACGGTGCCGGCGGGGAACAGGTCGGCGCCGGTCTCAGGGGTGGCGGTCATGGGAGGATCCTTCGTTCGGTGGGCGGGCGGGAGGGCGGAGCCGGGGTCAGTCCCGGTGGAAGCGGCGGCCGAGGACACGCTCGGAGGCGCCCGTGCGGTCGAGGTAGGGGGTGATCCCGCCCAGGTGGAAGGGATAGTTCGCGCCGAGGACCATGCACAGGTCCACGTCCTCGGGTCCGGCGACGACCCCCTCGTCGAGCATCGCGCCGATCTCCTCCGCCAGGGCGTCCTGGACCCGCACGAGCAGCTCCTCCGGGGAGGCCGGAGCGTCCGGGGCGTCGGCGGGGCGCTGCGAGCGGGTCCGTTCGAGCAGCCGGGCGGCGTCCGCGGCGAGGTAGCCGTCCGCGCCCGTCCCCGGGGCCTGCTCGGTGGGCAGCACGTGCGTCAGCCCGGCCTCGACCACCGCGTCCATCCAGGGGGACCGGGCGAAGCGCTCGGGGTAGGCCCCGTGCATCGTCCCGTCCACGTGGTGCAGCACGGCCGGGCCCACGAAGTCGAGCAGCCGCAGCGGGGTCATGGGCAGGCCCATCGGGTCCGGGGCGTGGTCGGCGGCCGAGACGTCCATGCCCGCGTCCACGGCCTGCACGATCACGTCGAACAGCCGGGTCAGCACCCGGTTGACCACGAAGCCGGGTGCGTCCTGGACCCGCACCGCCGTGCGCCGCAGCGCGGCAGCGAGTTCGAAGGCGGTCGCGAGGGCGGTGTCCCCGGTCCGCTCCCCGGCCACGATCTCGAGGAGCGGGGTGACCTCCACGGGGTTGAAGACGTGGAAGCCGACCACCCGCTCCGGGTGCCGGAGCCCCTCCGCCATGGCGGTGACCGACAGGGAGCTCGTGTTGGTCGCGAGCACGGCGTCCGGCCGCACGACCCGCTCCCACTGGGCGAAGACCTGCTTCTTCACGTCGAGGTCCTCGAAGACGGCCTCGATCACGAAGTCCGCGTCGGCGAGGTCCTCCGGCCCGGCAGCCCCCGTCACGAGGGCGCCGAGCTGCTCCGCCTGCTCCGCGCTGATCCGGCCCCTGGCCGCCTGGGCGGCGAAGCGCTCCCGGGTCCGGGCCACCCCGGCGGCGAGCCGGTCGTCGTCGAGGTCGGTCATGACCACGGGGATCCGGGCGCCGCTCGCGATCAGCGAGGCGAGCTGGCCGGCCATCAGCCCGGCGCCGATCACGGCGGCCTTGCGCAGGGGCACGGGCTCGGCGGCGGGCACGTCCGCGGCCTGCCGGGACCGTGCCGAGACGAGCTCGAACGCGTACAGGGAGGCCTTGGCCACGTCACCGCGGACGAGCTCGGCGAAGGCGGCCACCGCCTTCGCACCGTTCTCCGTGCGGGTCTCGGTCCGGGCGTCGGCCACGAGGTCGATGGCCGCCAGCGGCGCGGGCGCGGCACCGTGCCAGGTGCGTTCGGCACGGGCACGGGCCTGCGCCACGGCGTCGTCCCACTGCTGCGGCGCCGTGTCGCCGGGCGTGCCCGCACGACGGCGGGGCTCCCCGGCCTCGAGCGCGGCGAGCCGGCCCGCGACCCACTCCTGCCAGGCGGCCTCCCACTGAGGGGTCCCCGGGGCGGCGTCGAGCACCACGTCCACCAGGCCCAGCTCGAGGGCCTCCGCGGCCTTGGCGTTGCGGCCCCGCATCGAGTCGAAGACGATGACGCGCAGCGCCGCGGCCGGGCCCACCAGGTGCGGCAGCAGGTGCACGCCGCCCCACCCCGGGAAGAAGCCGAGCCGGCACTCGGGCAGCCCGAGGGGCCCGGTGCGCGGATGGGCCGCGCGGTAGTCCGTGTGCAGGGCGAGCTCCAGCCCGCCGCCCAGGGCCTGCCCCGTGAGCAGGGAGAACGTGGGCACGGTCGCCTCCGCGAGGATGCCGAAGGCGTCGTGGCCGAGCCCCACGTACCGGTCCGAGACGCCGGTGAGCTGGGCGTGCCGGATCTCCTTGAGGTCGGCGCCCGCGCCGAAGGAGCGGGCGTTGCCGGTGACCACGATGGCCTCGACGGCGGACTGGTCGATCGAGCCCAGGACCTCCTTGAGCTGCTCCAGGGCCTGGGAGCCCCAGATGATCAGACCGCCCGGCGGGGTGGAGTCCAGCCGCACGAGGGCGACGGGGGCGGAGCGGCCGGGCAGGACCAGCTGCTCGACGTCCACCGTGACGGTGGAGGGGAAGGACGGGGCGGCGGCGGGTGCCATGGGCGGACTCCTGACGAGAGGTGTGATCGCCACCACTCTGACTGATACCGAGTCTCAGGTCAAGCGATTGAGTCTCACGAACTTTCCGAAGGCCGACCCATTGCTTTGGCAAACAGATGGATATGCTCGCTCCACACGAGAAGGACGAGGCCCCACCATGACCACCCCCCTCCCCCGCGACGTCGCCGTCCTCCTGGACATGGAGAACCTCTTCGGCGGACACCACCGGGACGTGACCTCCGCTCCCGTGCGCGAGGTCGTCCGCGCGTCGGGCGAGTTCGTGCGCCGCCACGGTCTCGGCGGACTCGTCGCCTCGGCCCGCGCCTACTCCGACTGGAGCCGGCCCGAGATGGGCGCCTACCGCCGCGCCATGCTGGAGAGCGGCGTCGAACCCGTGCAGGTCTTCTCCTTCGGACAGGGCGTCAAGAACGCCGCGGACATGGAGATGGTGGTGGACGCGCTGCGGATCGCCGCCGACTGCCCGTGGGTGGGGGTATTCGTCCTGGCCACGGGGGATGCCGGCTTCGTACCCCTGGTGCGGCGGCTGCACGCCCTGGGCAAGCACGTCGTCCTGGTGAGCACCACGGGACCCGATGCAGGAGGCGTCAGCCCGCTCCTGCGGGCCGTGGTCGACCACCACCACGTCGTCGCGCTCCCGCAGGCCGGGACCTCGCCGGCGATCCGTGCGGTCCCCGCGGCCGGTGGCCCGCCCGCGGCGTCGCCTCCTCCGGCCTCGCCTCCTCCGGCCTCGGCGGGGCTCCACGAGTACCGGAGCGCCGCCCTCCGGCTCGTCGCCGAGAATCCCGCGGTGCTCGTCGACGGAGCGGTCCACGGCTCGCGCCTGGGCACCCTCCTGCGCCGGGCCGTGCCGCACCGCAGCTACACCGACTTCGGCTACCGCAGCCTCGCGAAGTTCGTCGAGGAGGGCTGCGGTCTCCGGTTCCACCGCCCCTGAGACCCGGACGCCCCCGGACGTGCCACGTGCGCCCCGCGCCGGATACGCTGACAGGTGATGATCGACGTGCTGCCCCCAGAGACCGAACGCCTCGCGTTCCGCCGCTTCGACGCCGCGGACCTCGACCCCATGCACTCCTACCAGAGCCGTGAGGACTACGCGCAGTACGCGTGGCGCGGCCCGCGCACCCGCGAGGAGTGCGAGCGCACCCTCGCCGAGAACAGCGGCATGCGCCCCTGGAGCCGGGACGGCGACCACGTGCGCTTCGCGGTCTCCCCCAAGGGCTCGCGCGAGCTGGCGGGCGAGGTGGTCCTGACCCTCACGGACGCGGCCGCCGCGCAGGTCGAGATCGGCTGGGTGGTCCACCCCGACCACGCGGGCCGGGGCATCGCCTCCGAGGCCGCCCGCGCCGCGATCGAGTTCGCGTTCGCGGAACTGGGCGCCCACCGGGTCTGCGCGAGCCTGGACGCCCTCAACGTCAGCTCCGCGAAGGTCTGCGAGCGCATCGGCATGCGCCTGGAGGCGACCCTGCGCGAGAGCCACCACCAGCTGGGCGAGTGGCGCGACGAGCTCGTCTACGCGATCCTCGCCGACGAGGTCTGAGTCAGCCCAGGGCGTCCCGCACGGACGCGAGGATCTCCTCCGTCTCCGCCCCGGGGTCCAGGACGGTGACGACGACGGCGGGGCGCGCGGGCGGCCGGGCCACGCCGTCGTCGTAGCCGGCGAGGAGGGTGCGCGCGAGCCGCTCCAGCTGGGCCGCGAGCTCGGCCGAGGGGTCGGTGTCCGGGGCGCGCAGCCAGGCGCGCAGGGCCGCGTTGTGCACCGCCACGGCGGCCGCGGACAGCGCCGTGGCGAGGGTCGCCCGCCCCGGTGAGTCGGGCAGCGCGGAGCGCAGGTAGCGCTGCAGGACCCGTTCGTAGCGGTGGGACGTGATGAGCTCCCGGTCCCGGAGCTGGGGGACCTGCCGGAGCAGGGCGTTGCGGGCCAGGGCGCGCTCGCGGTGGTCGAGGTGGTGGCGGAAGACCAGCAGCACGCCCTCCCGCAGCGCCACGGCCGGGTCCGCACCGGGTTCGCCGGCCGCGCGGGCCAGCTGCTGCTCGAGGCGCTCGAGGTTCGCGGCGTGGTCCGCGAACACGATGTCCTCCTTGGACCCGTACTTGCGGAAGAACGTGGCCCGGCTGATCCCCGCGGCCAGCGCGAGCCGGTCCACGGTCGTGGCCTCCCAGCCCTGCTCCGCGAGCAGCCGGATCGAGCCGGTCACGACGTCCGGGGCGGCCCGGGGGGTCTCGGTCATGGGTTCCTCCTCCCCCCGATCGTAGACGCCGCGCCCGGCGGCCACGGCGGCCACGGCGGCCGGGCGGGACTCAGCCCGCGGCGCGGTCGGCGTTGGCGTGGATCGCGTCGCGGACGTACTGCGCGAGGCCGGGCTCCAGGTCCTCGTAGGTCTTCGCGAACCGGGGGTCCGTCACGTACATGTCCCCCAGGGCCCGGTGGAACTCGGGCGAGAGGTCGTAGAAGCACTCGTGGATCTGACGCCGGGCGGCCTCGGCGGCGTCCGTCGCCGGGGCCGAGTCCGCGGGCAGCCCGGCGCGCTTCGCCTCGACGAACCGCTGGTTGATCGCCGCCGTCCCGGCCGCGATCCGCCGCCAGTCCTCCGCGTCGTAGCCGGCCGTGCGCCGGCGGGACTGCTGCCACGCCTCGGTGTCGCCCCAGCGGCGCTCGGCCTCGGCCGCGTGCTCGTCGCTGAAGCCCTCGCCGAAGAGCTCGCGGCGCTCCTCCGGGGTCGGCTCGGTTCCGGTCATCTCTCGCTCCAGTGCTCGGTCGATCGCTGTGACGAGCTCGGCCAGCTCGGCCTGTCTCGCCAGGACGGACTCGCGCTGCCGGCGCAGGTGCGCCAGCACGGCCCCGGGGTCCTCCGCGGCCAGCAGCTCCGCGATGCGCTCGAGCGGGAAGCCGAGCCGGCGGTAGACCACCACGTGCCGCAGCCGGAGCAGGTCGTCCTCCGTGTAGAGGCGGTATCCGCCCGGCGAGCGTTCGCTCGGGCGGAGCAGGCCGATGTCGTCGTAGTGGTGCAGCGTGCGCACGGTGACGCCGAAGCGCTCCGCGACCTGCCCCACGGTGAGGGTCCCGTCCGCCGTCACGGGTCGTCGTCCGTCCATGTCCTCCACCATCGGCCCTCCCGCCGCGTGAGGGTCAAGCCCGCGCCGCGCTCAGCCCGCGAAGGGCAGCACGGGCAGGCCGGGGACCTCGACCCGGACGGCGAACAGGGACCCGGCGGCGGGGTCCTCGTCCGCGGCGAGGTTCTCCCGCGACGTGGTGACGTAGAGGGTGCGCAGATCCTCCCCGCCGAGGCAGCACGCCGTGGTCTGGCGCGCGCCCACCTCCACCACGGTGTCCAGGGCGCCGTCCGCCGTGTAGCGGTGGACCTGGCCGGCACCGTGGAGCGCCACCCAGACCGCGCCCTCCGAGTCCACGGTCAGCCCGTCGGGGTGGACGTCCCCGTGCTCGAGCTCGGGCACCACGAAGGTCCGGCGGTGGTGCAGCCCCTCCGCCTCCGACCAGTCGAGGACGTCGACCTTCCCGATGGGCGTGTCGTTGTAGTAGGCCCGGCCGCCGTCCGGGGACCAGCCGATCCCGTTGGAGACGGTGACGCCCTCCAGGACCGGCTCCCAGCGCAGGTCCGGGTGCACGCGGTAGAGCGCGGCCGCCCCCTCGGCCTGGTCCCAGGCCATGGAGCCGACGTAGAAGGAGCCGTCCGGGCCCGCCCCGCCCTCGTTCATCCGGACCGCCCCGGGCTGCCAGAACGGCTCGGCCGGGTGGACGGTCCCGTCCGGGTCCTCGAGGGCCACCCCGGTCTCGACCGCCAGCACCGCGCCTCCGGTCGCACGCGGTCGCACGCAGGCCACCACGTCCCCGACGTGCCGGCGGAGCACCTCCCCGTCCGCACCGAGGGACAGGACGTCGCCGGCGAGCATGTCCACCCAGCGCAGCCCGCCCCAGGACTCCGACCAGCACGGCCCCTCGCCGTGGTAGGTGACGGAGTCGGTGATCCGCTCGGCGCGCAGCCGCCGCACCGCCACCTCAGCGGTCCTTCCCGTGCACCGCGGGCAGGGCCGTGGTGGGGATCCGGTCCCGGTCGTAGGTGATCTCGGTGTAGCCGTGCGGGGCGGGCTTCCCCTCCCGGTCGAGGTTCACGAAGACGATCTTGTCGATGCTGAGGATGAGGTCCCGGGTGATCATGTTGCGCACCTGGGCGCGCATGGTCAGGGACGTGCGGCCGAACGCCGTGGCGGTCAACCCCATCTCGATGATGTCGCCCTGCTCGGCGGAGCTCACGAAGTTGATCTCCGACATGTACTTCGTCACCGCGCGCCGGTTGCCGAGCTGGACGATCGCGTAGATCGCGGCCTCCTCGTCGATCCAGCGGAGCAGGCTCCCGCCGAACAGGGTCCCGTTGGCGTTGAGGTCCTCCGGCTTGACCCACTTGCGGGTGCGGAAGGTGATGTCCTGGGTCGTCATGTCCCCACGATACTGAGGACGGGCCTGCCGCGCCCCGTCGGCTACAGCTCCACGGTGCCGCGGACCACCGGGGTGACGTGCCCGCCGATCCACACGGTCTGCGCGTCCCGTTCCACCAGCACCCGCCCGGTGCGCCCGAGCACCGTGCCCTGGGCGGCGACGTAGCGGTCCGGGGCCCACCCGTGGTCCGTGAGCCACCGGGCCAGGCCCGCGTTGAGGCTGCCGGTGACCGGGTCCTCCACGACCCAGTCGCCCACGAAGGCCCGCACCTCGACCGCGCACTCCGCTCCCTGCGGGTGGGACCCGACCACGCCGAGCTTGAGCCCCGCCATGGCGGACCAGTCCGCCCGGATCCTCAGGACGGCCTCCGCGTCGGCCACGCGCACCCCGATCCAGCCGGGACCGTTGTCCACCCACGAGACGTCCAGCAGCTCGGCGGGCGCCAGCCTCAGGGACCGTGCCACCCGGTCCAGCAGCCCGGGGTCCAGCACGGGCTCGTAGCGCAGCAGGGGCGGGGCGGCGAACGAGAGCCGGTCCTCCCCGCGCCGGACGGGCACGAGTCCCACCGCGCACTCCTGCACGATGTCCTCGCCGGCGGGCTCCCCGCCGAGGGAGAGCCAGGCGGAGGCGGTTCCCAGCGTGGGGTGCCCCGCGAAGGGCAGCTCCCCGCCGGGCGTGAAGATCCGCACCCGGTAGTCGGCGCCCGGGGCGGAGGGCTCGAGCAGGAACGTGGTCTCGGACAGGTTGGTCCAGCGGGCGAAGCGCGCCATGGTGTCCTCGTCCAGGGCGTCGGCCCCGTGCACGACGGCGAGCGGGTTCCCGCCCAGGGGCGCGGCGGAGAAGACGTCCACCCAGCTGATCGCGTGGCTCGTCATGGTCTCAGAGCACCGGCCCGCGCGGGTTCCCGGCGGCCCGGGGGCGGCCGGCCCGCTGCACCGGCCGGTCCGCCGTCCCGCCGCGCGCCGCCGCCCGGTCCTGCCGCAGCCTGCGCACCACCATGCCGATCAGCACGGAGCCCACGGTGCTCAGCACCAGGGGCAGCACCGCGCTGCGCTGCTGGCTGTTGTCGTACATGCCGGTCCTCCTGCCGGAAGGCGACGCCGGGCGTCGTCGGGTTCGGTGCCAGGAATCCTACGCACCGTCCGGCGGCTCCGGCCACACCCCGGAGCTGCCGCGGCGGTGGCTGCCGAGCAGGTGCGTGTCGACGATCCCGACCGCCTCCATGAGCGCGTACATCGTGGTGGGTCCCACGAAGCGGAACCCCCGGGACCGCAGGGCCCGGGAGAGGGCCTCGGACTCCGGTGAGCGGGTCGGCACCTCCTCCGCCGTGCGCGGGCGCGGGGTCCGCTCGGGGCGGAAGGACCACACGAGCCGGGCCAGACCGCCCTCGGCGCGCAGGGCCACGGTGGCACGGGCGTTGCCGACGGCGGCCTCGATCTTGCCCCGGTGGCGCACGATCCCGGCGTCCCCCAGGAGCCGGTCCACGTCGGCCGCCCCGAAGCCGGCGACCGTGTCCGGGTCGAAGTCCGCGAAGGCGGCGCGGAAGGCGGGCCGCTTGCGCAGGATGGTGGCCCAGGACAGCCCGGACTGGAAGCCCTCGAGGCAGATCCGCTCGTAGAGTCCCCGCTCGTCGCGCACGGGGACGCCCCACTCGGTGTCGTAGTAGGACCGCAGGAGGGGGTCCGCCGCCGCCCAGACGGGCCGGGCGAGCCCGTCCTCGCCGAGCACGAGGCCGCGCCCGGCGGCAGGTCCGGTGGTGGGGTCCGGGGAGGAGCTCATGCCGAGCATCGAACCACACCCGGGGCCTCCGGCACACCCGGCCTCCTTACCCCCAGGGGTATAGGATGGCGGGCATGCACCCGACGACCCCCGCCCCGGACCGGCGCGCCCTCCAGCGGAGGGTGGTCCGCGTCCTGGCCCTCGGCCAGGTCCTCGGCGGACTGGGGGTCGGGGCGACCCTGGCCCTCGGGGCCCTCCTCGTCACCGAGGTCTCCGGCTCCTCGGCGTGGTCCGGGATGGCCGCGACCATGAACACCCTGGGCGCGGCGCTGCTCGCCGTCCCCCTCGCCCGGCTCGCCCAGGCCCGCGGCCGGCGGATCTCCCTGAGCACCGGGGCGCTCACCGCCATGGCCGGCGCCTCGACCACCATCGGCGCCGCCGTCCTCTCGAGCTTCCCCCTGCTGCTGGTGGGCCTGGCCCTGCTCGGCGCCGGCTCGGCCCTGAACCTGCAGTCCCGGTTCGCGGCGACCGACCTCGCCGCGGACGACACCCGCGCCCGGGACCTGTCCCTGGTGGTGTGGTCCACGACGATCGGCGCGGTGCTGGGCCCCAACCTCTTCGAGCCCGGGGAGCTGATCGGACGGGCCCTGGGCCTGCCCGAGCTCACGGGCGGGTTCGTCATCGCCCTCGTGGCGCAGGCCTTCGGCGCCCTCGTCTACCTCACGGCCCTGCGCCCCGACCCGCTGCTGCTGGCCGTGGCCGACGGGGAGGCCGCGGGCCGGGACCGCCCCTCCCGGGCGGGCGGGCTGGCCGTGCTGCGGGCCTCCCCGCGCGCCCGCCGCGCCGTGCTCACCGTGGCGCTGAGCCACGCCGTGATGGTGGCGCTGATGTCCATGACACCCGTGCACCTCACGCTCCACGGGGCGACGCTGAGCGTCGTGGGCCTGACCATCAGCCTGCACGTCGCCGGGATGTACGCCCTCTCCCCCGTGTTCGGCCGGCTCGCGGACCGGTGGGGCCGCCGCCCCACGGTGCTGCTCGGGCAGGCACTGTTCGTGGTGTCCCTCGTGCTGTCCTGGGCCGGCTCGGTGTCCCCGGTGCTGGTGACGGTGAGCCTGGTCCTGCTCGGTCTCGGCTGGTCCGCCTCGACGGTGGCGGGCTCCACGCTCGTGGCCGAGGCGGTCCCGCCCGCCGAGCGGCCGAAGCTGCAGGGCGTCTCGGACCTGTTCATGAATCTCGCCGGCGCCACCGGCGGCGCGCTCGCCGGACCGGTCCTGGCGCTGATCGGCTTCGACGGGCTCAGCGCGGCGCTGCTGGTGCTCGTGGCGGTCGTGGTGCTCTCACACGGGGGCCGGGGCCAGCGGGATGCGGGCGCCGACGCGCCGGCCGCCGTCCGCGGGGCCCGCCGCTAGCTCCCCGCCCAGGAGCTGCACGCGCTCGCGCAGTCCCGGCAGCCCCAGGGCGCCAGGCCGCGGACCTCGGCCGAGAGGACGGTCCGGACCGGCCGGCGGGCCCCGCAGGCCGGACCGGACGGACGTCACTGCAGGACCGGCAGCTGCAGCGGGTAGCGGTAGACCTCCCCCTTGTTGGCCTTGAGCACGGCCAGGACGTGGCACACGACGAGCAGGACCGCGGCCACGATCCACAGCACGACGGCCACGGGGATGAGGATCACGGTGAACAGGCACACCCACGCGGCCACGTTGAGCAGCCACATGGACAGGTTGAAGTTGAACGACCCGGCCGAGGTGGCGCGCAGGAACGGGTTCTTCTCCCGGTAGACCAGCCAGACGACGAGCGGCCCCGCGAAACCGAGCCACCCGACGGAGACCAGCGCGCCGACCAGACCGGACAGGTGGGTGAGGACCGCGATGGTGCGGTCGTCGCCCTGCACCCGGTACTGGGGACGGGGTGCTGACGGTGGAAGGTAGGACATCGGGTTCTCCTGGTCGGCAGGGGCGGAACCGGTCACGGACCCCGGTGCCGCGGGCGCCGGATCGGCGCGGTGCTGCCAGCGTATCGGTGCCGTGGCGGGCCCGGTATGGGGGATGACCGCACCGGTGGCGGCGGTTCCCCGCCGTGCCCCGCCCTCGTCTACGATTCTCGGCAGATCCGTTCCCGGCCCGCCGTCCGCCGGCCCCGTCCCGAGGGAGACCCGTGGCACCGCAGCTGCGACCCAACAAGTACGCCTACCGGGCGATCGTGCTCGCCGGCCTCGCCGCGGTGAAGCTGTTCCGCGTGCCCCTGCTGGTCTCCGGCGAGGAGCACCTGCCCGCCGACCAGGTGGTCCACGGCCTGGACCGGGAGGTCCGGCCGGGCCGGGGCGCGGTCGTGGCGGTGACCCACTTCGGCTACCTCGACTTCGTCTTCGCGCAGCTGGTGGTCTGGCGCCGGCTGCGGGCCCACTCGCGCTTCCTGATCACCCGCAAGCACACCGGCAGCGCGTTCGTCACGGCGGTGTGCCGGCTGTGCGACCACGTGGTCGTCGACCGCGCCGACGGCGCCCCGGCCTACGCGGAGGCGGTGGCGAAGCTGGCGCGCGGCGAGTTCCTCGCCGTGTTCCCCGAGGGCGGGGTGAGCCGCAGCTGGACGGTGCGCCCCCTGCGCACCGGCGCCGTGCGCATGGCCGCCGAGACCGGCACCCCCGTGATCCCGGTGTCCGTGTGGGGCGGGCACCGGATGCTCACGCGGGGCCGCGGCGGGATCCGGCTGCGGGACGTGTGGCGCACCCCGGTGCGCGTCCACGTCGGGCCCGCGCTGCGCGTGGCGCCGGACGAGGACGCCCGCGCCGCGAGCGCACGCCTGCGCACCGTGCTGCAGGAGGGGATCGACCGCTGCATCGAGGACTACCCCGTCACCCCGGAGGACGGCTCCTGGTGGATGCCGGCGGACCGGGGCGGGAGCGCGATCACGGTCCAGGAGCAGGTCGAGGCCGACGCCCGGGAGCGGGAGGCCTACAAGCGGACCGGCTGATCCGCCGGCTCAGCGGAACCCGGCGCGCAGGACCAGTTCGAGCTCGAACCGGTGCCGGGGGTCCTGGAGGGAGTCTCCGAAGACCTCCCGCAGCTGGTTCACCCGGTACCCGACCGTCTGCTCGTGGATGTTAAGCTCGGCGGCCATCGCCGCCCGCTGCCCGTGGTGCTCGAGCCAGCACAGCAGAGTGGTGGCCAGCCGCTCCCGCTGCCCGGGCTTCAGCTCGGCCAGCGGGGCCAGGCGCTGTGCGGCGAGGTCCTCGACCACGCTGCGCTCGGCGTGCAGGACGAGCTCCACGAGGTGCTCGGAGACCCACAGCGGCCCGCCGTCGGCCGGTTCCTCCCGCTGCAGCAGGTCACGGGTCAGCACCGCCAGGCGCAGGGAGTCCGGGGCCGCGTACCACGGGCGGCCCGGGCCGATCACCGCGCCGCGGCCGGTGAGCGCGCGCGCCAGTTCCCTGCGGGCCGTCGGCGAGGCCGGCTCCGGGACCACCGCCACCACGTCCCCGGGCCGGGACGTGAGCAGCGCCCGCTCCCCGAGGCGGGAGCGCAGCCCCACCCTCCGGTCGGCGGCCAGCGTCACCACGGCCACCCGGTCCGGCACCGGCCACCCCGCGGCGGCCGCCGCGGTGCGCACCGCGTCCTCCGCCACGTGGCCGCGCACCAGCATGTCCGCGAGCGCGTCCAGCAGCCGGTCCCGCTCCCCCGCCCGCTCGGACTGCTCCAAGGCGTAGCCCTCGGCGCTGGCCGCGGAGAGCTCCTCGATGTAGGCGAAGACGGACTCCGCGAGACCGATCAGCACGGAGGCCTCGAACCCGGCGTCCATGGCCACGCGGGAGAGCGAGCGCAGCGTGGTGCGGGCCCCCGAGCGGTAGGCCGCGAAGAGCGCGTCCATCGGCCGGCCCTCCCGCACCTCGCCGCGGCCGAGGCCCTCGTAGACCCGGCGGTCGTCGCCCATGAGCGCCGGCTGGTGGGTGCCCGGCAGCTGCAGGAACCGGGTCAGGGCCACCTCCACCCCGCGCCGGATGCTGTCGCCGAACAGCCCTTCCAGCGGCCGGGCGTAGACCGGGACGTCGAGCCGCACGGCGTCCAGGAGCTCCTCCGTGACGTCGGGCAGGTGCGGGACGAGCAGCGGGGTGAGCGCCGGGGGGAGGGAGGTCCACGGCAGCTCGCGGTCCGTCCGGCCGATCTCCGGCCGCGCGGGCTCCGCCGTCCGGTCCATCTGGTCCACGGTCCCCTGCTTTCATGTCGACAGCACAAATTCTCTGGGGAAAGAGTACGCGACAGGACGAGAACTGCCGCCGGAATTGGGGCACAGTGATTAGGTGCCCCAATTGCGACTGTTCACCCGCCTGGCCTCGGCCTTCACCACCCCGCGCTCCCCCCAGGACTTCCTGCGGCTCGTCGACCCCCTCGCCAGCGCCCGCCAGCTGCGCGGCCTGGTGACCTCCGTGCAGCCCGAGACCGCGGACTCCGTGACCATCCGCTTCCGTCCCGGCCGCGGCTGGAACGCGCACGAGGCCGGCCAGTGGGCCCGGATCGGCGTGGAGATCGACGGGGTGCGGCACTGGCGCTCCTACTCGCTCAGCACGGGCGCCGGGCAGGACCCGGCCATCACGGTGACGGCGATGGGCAAGGTCTCCACCGCCCTGGTCCGCGGCACCCGTCCCGGTGACGTCCTGTTCCTCGCCCCGCCCGAGGGCGACTTCGTCCTGCCCGAGAGCCCGCGGCCGCTGCTGATGCTCACCGCCGGCAGCGGGCTGACCCCCGTCATGTCGATGATCCGCACCCTCGTGCCCCGCCGCGCGGACGCCGACCTGGTGCTCGTGCACTCCTCGCGCTCCCCGGAGGACTCGCTCTTCCGCGAGGAGCTGCTGGAGCTCGCCGACCAGTTCCCCGGGTTCCGCCTGGTGCAGTGGTTCACCGGGGAGCGCGGGCGCCGCCTCGACCTCGCGTCCACCGCCGACCTCGACACCGCGTGCCCCGACTGGCGCGAGCGGGCCGCGTACGCGTGCGGCCCCGCCGAGTTCCTCGACGCCGCCGAGGCGCTCTGGAACCGTGCGGAGGGCGAGCTGCGGGTCGAGCGCTTCGCCGCCGTGGTGGCCCCCGGCTCCGGCGGGGAGGGCGGGCGCGTGACGTTCGAGAAGTCCGACACGGAGGTCGAGGCCGACAGCGCCACCACGCTCCTGGCCGCCGGCGAGAACGCCGGCCTGATGATGCGCAGCGGCTGCCGGATGGGCATCTGCCACGCCTGCGTGACCCCGCTGCTGTCCGGGCAGGTCCGCGACACCCGCACCGGTGAGGTCCACGGCGAGCCCGGCCACCTCGTCCAGACCTGCGTGTCCACGGCCGCCGGTCCCGTCAGCCTCGACGCCTGACCCGCACGCCCCGCACTCGTTCCCCGACCCCGTTCCGAAAGGACCGACACCATGACGATCGTCACCCCCTTCCTGCTCGACGCGGGCCGCCCCACCGCGTCGGTCAAGCCCTCCGCCGCCGCCCACCTCTCCGACGAGCAGGTCGAGGAGCTGGGCCGCGAGCTCGACGCCCTCCGCGAGTCGGTGATCGCCAGCCGCGGGGCGAAGGACGCGGCCTACATCCGCCGCGTCATCACCACGCAGCGCTCCCTCGAGCTGGCCGGGCGCGCCACGCTGCTGCTCGCCAAGCACAAGCCCGCCTGGGTCGCCGGCACCGGCATGCTGACCGTCGCCAAGATCCTGGAGAACATGGAGATCGGCCACAACGTGCTGCACGGGCAGTGGGACTGGATGCGTGATCCCGACATCCACTCCACCACCTGGGAGTGGGACTTCGTGACCCCGTCCCGGGCGTGGCAGCACACGCACAACGACCTGCACCACACCTGGACCAACGTGGTCGGCAAGGACCGGGACGTCGGGTACACCATCCTGCGCATGGACGAGGACCAGGAGTGGACTCCCCGGAACCTCGGCAACCCGATCTACAACGCGCTGCTCGCCCCGGTCTTCGAGTGGGGGATCGCGATCTACGACCTCGAGCTCGACGAGTACCGCGAGGGCCGCAAGCCGAAGTCCGAGCTCAAACGCGGGCTGAAGGCCCTCGGCGCGAAGTTCCTGAAGCAGGCCGCGAAGGACTACGCGGCGACCCCCGCCGCCGCGGCCCTCGCCGGCTCCGGGAAGCATGCCCTGGCCGCGACCCTGACCGCCAACGCCGCCCGGAACATCTGGGCGCACGCCGTGATCTTCTGCGGTCACTTCCCCGCCGGGGCGGACACGTTCACCGAGGCCCAGATCGAGGGCGAGACCCGCGGCGACTGGTACGTGCGGCAGATGATCGGCTCGGCCAACATCTCCGGGTCGAGGCTGATGCACCTCATGACGGGCAACCTGTCCTTCCAGATCGAGCACCACCTGTTCCCGGACCTGCCCTCGAACCGCTACGCCGAGGTCGCCGTCAAGGTGCGCGAGATCTGCGAGCGCTACGAGCTGCCCTACACCACCGGGCCCCTGCCGAAGCAGGTCGCCTCCGCGTGGGCGAAGGTGTTCCGCCTGGCCCTGCCCTGATCCGTCCCCGCACGACGACGCGCCGAACGGCCGCGATGCTCCGGCACGCGGCCGTTGCGCGTCCCGGGACCCGGGCGGCTGCGCGTGCCGGGGCGGAGCCCGCGGCACGGACAGGACCGGGGCCGGGCTCCTGTCGGGCGGCGTTGGTAGGCTCGCGGGACCCGCACGAAAGGCAGGCCATGAGCTCTCCCCAGCGCGTTCTCATCACCGGAGCCACCGGTTACATCGGAGGGCGCCTGGCGCCCCGGATGCTGGAGGCCGGGCACGCCGTGCGCGTGGCCGTCCGCTCCCCCGGCAAGCTGCGCTCCGTCCCGTGGCGGGACGGGGTGGAGGTCGCCGAGACGGACCTCAACGACCTCGACGGGATGACCACCGCGTGCCAGGACGTGCACACGCTGTACTACCTGGTGCACTCGATGGGCGGTTCCCGGCACTTCGAGGAGGAGGAGGCCGAGATGGCCCGCACCGTGGCGCGGGCCGCCGAGCGGGCCGGGGTGCGGCGCATCGTCTACCTCTCCGGCCTGCACCCCGAGGGCGTGGAGCTCTCCCAGCACATGCGCTCCCGGGTGCGGGTGGGCGAGATCCTGCTCGAGGGCTCCGTACCGGCGGTCGTGTACCAGGCCGGTGTGGTGATCGGCTCCGGCTCGGCGTCCTTCGAGATGATCCGGCACCTGGGCGACACCCTGCCGGTCATGCCGGCGCCGTCCTGGGTGACCAACAGCATCGAGCCCATCGCCGTCCGGGACGTGCTCTACTACCTGATCCACGCGATGGACCTGCCGGAGGGGCTCAACCGCACCTTCGACATCGGCTCCCGCGACGTCATGACCTACGCGGACGCCATGCGCACCTACGCGCGGGTCGCCGGGCTGCGCCGCCGGGTGGTCTTCCACTTCCCCCTGCCCGCGCCCCGGCTGTCCGGGTTCTGGGTGGGCATGGTGACCCCGATCCCGCTGGGGCTGGCCGTCCCGCTCGTGCAGTCCCTGCAGCACGACGCCGTGTCCGGGGAGCACGACATCGACGACTACGTCCCGCAGCCCCCGGAGGGGCTGGCCGGCTACCGCCGGGCGGTGGCCCTCGCGCTGAAGAAGATCGAGGACAACTCCGTGGAGACCACGTGGGACGTCCACTACAGCTCCTCCGAGGCCGCCGCCGACCCGTTGCCCTCGGACCCGGAGTGGGCGGGGCGCACGGTGTTCGTGGACGAGCGCAGCCGCACCGGCCCGGCCCGGCCCGAGCAGGTGTGGCGGGTCATCGAGTCCATCGGCGGGCGCAACGGCTGGTACTCCCTGCCCCTCGCGTGGCAGGTCCGCGGGCTGATGGACAAGCTCGTGGGCGGAGCCGGGCTGAACCGCGGCCGCCGCGACGCCACCGACCTGCAGGTCGGCGAGTACGTGGACTGGTGGCGCGTCGAGGACATGGAGGAGGGGCACAAGCTGCTCCTGCACGCGGAGATGCGCGCCCCGGGCCGGGCGTGGCTCGAGCTGTCCGTGGAGCCGGAGGGCGAGGGCAGCCGGTACCGGCAGCGGGCCATCTTCTTCCCCCGCGGCCTGCCGGGACGGCTGTACTGGTGGGGGGTGTGGCCCTTCCACGGGTTCATCTTCCCGTCCATGGCCCGCAACATCCTCGCCACCGCCGCCGCGCTGGACGAGCCGGCCGCCGGCGCGGCGGACCCGGACGCGGTGGACGGGCCCGGTGCGGCGGACCCGGCGGCGCAGGCCGCCGGGCGGATCAGCCCTGCCGGGGGGACCCCGGGCCGCGGCTGAGTCCCTCCGGGCCCACCACGGGGCGGGGACCGGGACGGCCCCACTCGCTCCAGGAGCCGTCGTAGACCACGACGTCCTCGCGGCCGGCCAGGTGCGCGCCGAGCGCGAGCACGCAGGCGGTCAGGCCCGACCCGCAGCTGGTGACGATCCGCTGCCCCTCGGGCACGGCCGCCGCGATCCGCTCCCGCAGCTGCGCCGGCGGCAGCAGCCGCCCGTGCGCGTCCTGCAGCTCGGTGTAGGGCAGGTTGACCGCTCCCGGCATGTGCCCGGGGCGCAGCCCCGGGCGCGGCTCGGGCTCGGTGCCCGCGAACCGGCCGGCGGAGCGGGCGTCCAGCACCGTGGCGGACGGGTCCGCCAGTGCGCGGGCGACGTCCTCCGCCCCGGCGAACCGGCCCGGCCGGGGCACGAGCTCCACGTCGCCGGGCTCGGCGGGCGGCGCGGCGTGCGTCCCAATGGGCCGCCCCTCGGCCGCCCACGCCGGCAGGCCCCCGTCGAGGACGGCGACGCGCTCGAAGCCCCCGCCCCGGAGCAGCCACCAGACGCGGGCCGAGGCGAAGACGCCCTTGCCGTCGTAGGCCACGACCGTGCTCGTGCACGAGATGCCGAGCGCGCGCGCCGCGGCGGTCAGCTGCTCCGCGGTGGGCGCCGTGTGCGGCAGCTCCGAGGCCGGGTCCGAGAAGGGCCCGTCCAGGTCCAGGAGCAGCGCGCCGGGCAGGGCCTCCTCGGTCCGGTTGAGGGCGGAGCTCGCGTCCACGAGCACGAGCCGGGGGTCGTGGAGGTGCTCGGCCAGCCACTGCGTGCTCACCACGGGTCCGGGGAGCTCGAGCGGTGCGGTGGCGTCGGCGGCGCGGCTGCTGAGGTCCATGCGCCCCAGACTAGGACGGATCCGCCGCGGTGTCGTCCGGGGGCGTGCTCCGTCCGGTCCTCGGATCCGGTGCCCGGCGGGGGACGTGTCGAGGACCCTGGAGGTGCGGAGCGCTGCCGCGGGCCGGCGGGTACGCGGCGATGGACACCGGCCGCCGGTGCCCTCCGTGACCGGCGCCCCGGTAGCCTGGGCGGGTGGCCGACTCGCTCCGACAACGCGTCCTCGAGGGTGTCCGCGGCCTGGCGCCGGGGTACTTCGCCCTCGTCATGGCCAGCGGCATCCTCTCGGTGGGGTTGCAGATGCAGGGTTTCGCCGGGCTGTCCGCGGCCCTGCTCGGCGTGTGCGCGGGGAGCTGGGCGGTGCTGTGCCTGCTCACCGTCTGGCGGTTCGCCGCCTTCCGGCGGGAGTTCGTCGTGGAGTTCCTGGACCCCCGGCGCGCGTTCGGCTTCTTCACCTTCGTGGCCGGCACGAACGTGCTGGCGACCCGGCTGACGACGACGGGCTGGCACGGCGCCACGGCCGTGCTGCTCGGGCTCGCGGGCGCGGTCTGGCTGGTGCTGGGCTACGTGGTCCCGTGGAGCGCGGTGCTCTCCCGGCGCACCCGGCCCGTCGTCAGCACCGCCAACGGCACCTGGTTCATCTGGGTGGTGGCCAGCCAGTCCGTGGCCGTGGCCGCCGCGGCCCTGGACCCCGTGGCCGGCAGCGAGGCCGGCCGGCACGTGCTGTCCGTCGTCGCCGTCGCCTCCTGGTCCGTGGGGCTGTTCCTCTACGCCGCTGCGGGAGTGCTCGTCACCCTGCGGATGATGCTCTACCCGCTGCGCCCGGTCGACCTGACCCCGCCCTACTGGGTGGCGATGGGGGCGTGCGCCATCACGGTGCTGGCGGCCTCGCGGATCGTGGAGATGTCCGACACCCCGATGGTCGCGGTGGTCCGCGGGCTGGTGGCCGGTCTGGGGGTGGTGTTCTGGGCGTTCGCCACGTGGCTGATTCCTGCCCTGGTGGCCGCGGGGTGGTGGCGCCACCGCGTGCACGGGGTCCCGCTGCGCTACGAGTCCTCGCTGTGGAGCGTGGTCTTCCCGCTGGGGATGTACGCCGTGGCCGGCATCTACCTGGGGCGCGCGGACGACCTGCCGCTCGTGGGGCTGGTCGGGGCAGCCTGGCTGTGGGTGGCTCTGGGCGCCTGGGCCGTGGTGTTCACCGCCATGGTCGCGCACCTGGCCCGGCGGCTGCTCCTCGGCCGGCGGGGCCCTGCCCCCGCCTGGCCGGAGGCGGACCCGGCCGGCGCCCCGGCCGGGTCCGGCGACCCGGACACGACCCGCTGAGCCGCGCGGTGCCGGCTGACCGGGCGGAGCCGGACCGTCAGGCGGAAAGCGCGCGCTCGAGGTCCTCGAGCTGGTCCTCGACGTCCTCGATGCCCACCGAGAGCCGCACCAGGTCCACGGGCACGGCCAGCGCGGTGCCCCGCACGGAGGCGTGCGTCATCTCGGAGGGGTAGCAGATCAGGGACTCCACCCCGCCCAGGCTCACGGACAGCGAGTACAGCCGGGTGCCCTCCGCCACCGCCCGGGCCGCGGCCTCCCCGCCGGTCAGCCGGAAGGAGACCATGCCGCCGGGCCCGCGCATCTGCGCGGCCGCGAGCGCGTGCCCGGGGTGCCCGGGCAGGCCGGGGTAGAGCACCTGGGACACCTCCGGGCGCTCCAGCAGCCACTCGGCGATCCGCTGCGCGTTGTCCTGGTGGCGCTCCATCCGCAGCCCGAGGGTCTTGAGCCCGCGGGCGGCCAGGTAGCTGTCCTGGGGGCCGGCCACGGCCCCGGCGGCGAACTGCTGGAAGCCGACCGTCTCCGCGAGCGGGGCCCCGCGCCACTCGGCCGTCCCGACGACCACGGCGCCGCCGAGCACGTCGGAGTGCCCGCCGATGTACTTGGTGGTGGAGTGCACCACGGCGTGCGCGCCGAGCTCCAGGGGGTTCTGCAGGTACGGGGACGCGAAGGTGTTGTCGACGACGAGCAGCGCCCCGGCGTCCCGGGCCAGCTGCGCCCAGGCCGCGACGTCGGCGATGCCGAGCAGCGGGTTGGACGGCGTCTCGAGCCACAGCACCCGGGTGGCGCCGGGACGCACCGCCGCGCGGACGTCGTCGAGGTCGGTGGTGTCCACCGCGGTGTGGGTGATCTCCCAGGGGGCGAGCACCGTGGTGATCAGCCGGTTGGTGCCGCCGTATCCGTCGGCCCCGAGCACGACGTGGTCGCCCGGGCGCAGGACCGCGCGCAGCAGGGCGTCCTCGGCGGCGATCCCCGAGGCGAAGGCGAACCCGCGCTCGCCCCGCTCCAGGGCCGCGAGCTGCTCCTCGAAGCCGCTGCGGGTGGGGTTGGAGCCGCGGCTGTACTCGTGGCCCGCGCGCAGCACGTTGATGCCGTCCTGGGCGAACGTGGAGGTCTGGTAGATGGGCGGGATGACCGCCCCGGTCAGCGGGTCCGGCTCCTGGCCGGCGTGGACGGCGGTGGTCGTGAACCCGCGGGGACGGGTGCGGGTCTCGGTGGCGGAGGTCATGGCGGGGCTCACTTCCGGGTGGTCTGGACGGTGTCGAGGGCCTGGCCGAGGTCGGCCACGAGGTCCTGCGGGGACTCGAGGCCCACGGACAGCCGGATCGTGGTCTCGGCGATCCCGCCGGCCCGGCGCTGCTCGGGGGTCAGGCGGCAGTGCGTCATGGCCGCGGGGTGGGCCACGAGGCTGCGGGTGTCCCCGACGTTGGCGACCAGCTTGAACAGCCGCAGCGCGTCGATGAACGGTCCCACGGCCGCGGCCGGGGCGGCGAGGTCGAAGGAGAACACGGAGCCGGTGCCGCGGGGGAAGTCCCGGGCCGCGATCCCCGCGCCGGGGTCCCCGGGCACGCCGGGGTGGTGGACGCGGGCGACGGCGGGGTGTCCGGTCAGGAACTCGGCCACCGCGAGGGCGGAGGCCGTGTGCCGGGCCACCCGCAGCTCGAGGGTCTCGGTGCCCTGCAGGATCTGGGCGGCGTTGAACGGGGAGAGCGTGGTGCCGAGGTCGTGCACGTACTTGGCCCGGACCAGGTGCAGGTAGGGGCTCGCCCCGGCGCACTTCTCGGCCAGGCTCAGCCCGCCCCAGCGGGCGCGGGCCTGCGTGAACTGCGGCCACCTGCCCGGCCGCGCGGACCAGTCGAAGGTCCCGCCGTCCACGACCGCCCCGGCGAGCGCGTTGCCGTGCCCGCCGAGGAACTTGGTGGCGGAGTGCACCACGATGTCGGCGCCCTTCTCGAGGGGCCGGTACAGGGCCGGGGAGGCGAGGGTGTTGTCGACGACGACGGGCACCCCGGCCGCCCGGGCGACGTCGGCGATCCCGGGCAGGTCCGGGAGGGTGGCCAGCGGGTTGCCGATGGACTCGAGCAGGAACGCCCGGGTGTCGGGGCGCACGGCCGCCGCCCACGCCCCCGGCGTCGTGGGGTCCGTGAACGTGACCTCGATGCCGCAGTCGGCGAACGAGTCGGTGAGCAGGTCCACCGTCCCGCCGTAGAGCTTCTCGGAGGCCACGAGGTGCTTGCCGGCGCCCTGGCCGAGCAGGGCGAGCAGCGCCACCGCCACGGCGGACTGCCCGGAGCCGGTCGCCACGGCGCCCACGCCGCCCTCGAGGTCGCTGATCCGCTGCTCGAGCACCGCGACCGTCGGGTTGCCCGTGCGGGTGTAGGTGAAGCCCGGCCGGGTCTGGGCGAACATCTGCCGCGCGGCCTCGTAGTCGGGGAACTCGTACGCCGCGGACTGGTAGATCGGGACCGTGAGGGTGCGCTGGGCGAGCTGGTCGTGGGTGCCGGCGTGGATCTGCCGGGTGGCGAGGTCGTGATCGGTCACGGGGACGGACATGGCGCTTGCTCCTGTGCCTTGCTCTTACCCGCACCGGACGGCCGTGGTCGCCGGAGGGGCGCCGCGGAGGATGCAGGCCGCTTCTTCATCCGAACCACCCGATGAGCATGGGGTTGGTGCGTGACCCAGTCGGAGCTTCGCGGTCACGTCTCGTGAAGCTGGGCCCACACTATGCGCAGAGGTAGTGGCTGTCCCGCCGCGACGGAACATGACGACCGTGACGGAACATGACGCCGGCCGGGCCCCCGGGTCAGGCCCGGGTGTCGATGTCCTCGAAGACCAGGAAGGTCTGGGTGTCCACCACCCCGGGCAGCTGCTGGATGTGCTCGAAGATGACCTGCCGCAGGTGCACGGTGTCCACGGCCCGCACGAGCAGCATGACGTCGAAGTTGCCGCCCACCAGGGCGATGTGGTGCACGGCGGGAATCGCCCGGAGCTGGGCGCACAGCTCCCGCCAGGTGTTCTGCTGGAGCTTGAGCGTCACGTACGCCGAGGCCTGCAGCCCCGCCCGGACGGGGTCGATCACGGTGCTGAAGCGCAGGATCACGCCCTCGTCCCGGAGCCGGTTGATCCGGGCGTAGGCGTGGGCGCGGGAGACGTGCACGGCGGCGGCGATCGCGGTCACCGACTGCCGCGCGTCCCGGGAGAGCTCCGCGAGGATCTTCCGGTCGGTCTCGTCGAGGGACACGGGGGTCGAGGGCACGGCGGGCTCCTTCGGTGGGGTCGGTCGCGGGGCCCGGGAGGCGCCGGACGAATGTGTGTGCGCCACGCCACACTAGACCATTCCGTCCACGCAGTCTGCACTTCTCGCTCCACTCTTCTGCTCTTTCCCCGTTCTGTGGATACGAACCGGGTCCTGTTCCCATACTGGGGAGACATCGTTGCACCAGCCTTCCCGCCTCCCCGGACCCGTGACCGGGCCGGGGACCGACCGAGGGGACACCATGAGCCAGACCGTCGAGACCCCCGAGGACCCGATCCTCCGGGCCTCCCAGACCTTCGGCATCACGCCGGAGCAGTACATGCTCCCGGCCCGCGGCGAGATCCGCATGGTCGCCCCGGACGGGCGGCTGCTCGCCCCCGAGGAGCAGGGCACCGGCCCCGGCCACGAGTACCCGCTGCCCGCCCGGGACGTCCTGCTCGAGGCCTACGAGAAGCTCGTGGTCGGGCGGCGGGTCAACGACCAGAACTCCGCCCTGGTCCGCCAGGGCCGCATGGCCGTCTACCCGTCCAGCCACGGCCAGGAGGCCTGCCAGGTGGCCGCCGCCCTGTGCCTCGAGGAGGGCGACTGGCTGTTCCCCACCTACCGGGACACCGTGGCCGTGATGACCAAGGGCGTGGACCCGATGCAGGTCATGGCCATCTTCCGCGGCGAGTGGCACAGCGGCTACGACCCCTACGAGCACCGCGTGGGCATCCAGTCCACGCCGCTGACCACCCAGCTGCTGCACGCGGTGGGCGTGGCCCACGCCGCGAAGCTGCGCGGGGAGGACACCGTGGTCCTGGCGATGTGCGGCGACGGCGCCACCAGCGAGGGCGACTTCCACGAGGCCCTGAACTTCGCGGCCGTGTTCAAGCTGCCGGTCGTGTTCTTCGTGCAGAACAACGGCTACGCGATCTCCGTGCCCCTGTCCCAGCAGTCCGCCGCCCCGAGCCTCGCGCACAAGGCGGTCGGCTACGGCATGGCCGGCGAGCGGGTGGACGGCAACGACCTCGTGGCCCTGCTCGCCACCCTGCGCCGTGCCGTGGACCTGGCGCGCTCCGAGTCCGAGCCCCTGCTCGTCGAGGCGCACACCTACCGGATGCAGGCGCACACCAACGCCGACGACGCCACCCGCTACCGGGACGACGCCGAGGTGCAGGAGTGGATCGCCAAGGACCCGGTGACCCGGATGCGGGCCTGGCTCACCGCGGAGGGCGTGCTCGACGACGCGGCGGAGCAGCGCATCGCCGCGTCCGCCGAGGACGTCGCCACGGCCCTGCGCGACGGCATGAACGCCGAGGTGGAGATCGACCCGCTCGAGCTGTTCCGCCACGTCTACACCGAGCAGACCCCGCAGCTCGCCGAGCAGGAGCAGTTCCTGGCCGCCGAGCTCGCCCGAGAGGAGACCGGACAGTGAGCACCCTGCACGCCCCCGCCCCGGCCGGCGACGCCCCGGCGGTCAAGCCCGCGACCTTCGCCCAGGCGCTCAACACCGCCCTGGCCGACGCCCTGGCAGCCGACGACGCCGTCGTGGTCTTCGGCGAGGACGTCGGCACCCTCGGCGGCGTCTTCCGGATCACCGACGGGCTGACGCGGCGCTTCGGCCGCACCCGCTGCTTCGACACCCCGCTGGCCGAGTCCGGGATCGCCGGCATGGCCGTGGGCATGGCGATGAACCGGATGCGCCCGGTGATCGAGATGCAGTTCGACGCCTTCGCCTACCCCGCCTTCGAGCAGGTCGCCTCGCACATCGCGAAGATGCACAACCGCACCCGCGGCGCCGTGCGCCTGCCGATCGTCATCCGCATCCCCTATGCCGGCGGCATCGGCGGCGTGGAGCACCACTGCGACTCCTCGGAGGCCTACTACGCCCACACGCCGGGCCTGAAGGTCTTCACCCCCGCCACCGTCGAGGACGCCTACCTCATGCTGCGGGAGGCGATCGACTCCGACGACCCGGTCGTGTTCTTCGAGCCCAAGAAGCTCTACTGGTCGAAGTCCCCCGTGGACCTGGCCGAGCTGAGGGACCGCTACGAGAACCGGGCGCCCGAGCGCCGGGAGGGCCGCGCCGTGGTCGCCCGCCCCGGCGAGGACGCCACGCTGCTGGCCTACGGGCCGTCGGTGCCGACCGCCCTGGCGGCCGCGGCGGCCGCCGCCGCCGAAGGGCGCTCGCTCGAGGTCGTGGACCTGCGCAGCATCGTCCCGTTCGACGACGTCACGGTCGGCGAGTCGGTGCGCCGGACCGGGCGCGTAGTGGTCGTGGCCGAGGCGCCGGGCTTCGCGTCCGTGGCGGCCGAGATCGTCGCCCGCGTCCAGGAGCGCTGCTTCCACTCCCTGGCCGCGCCCGTGCGCCGCGTGACCGGGTTCGACATCCCGTACCCGGCGCCCAAGCTCGAGGAGTACTACCTGCCGAGCGTCGACCGCATCCTCGACGCCGTGGACGACCTGCAGTGGGAGGACTGACCATGACCGTGAAGACGTTCACCCTGCCGGATCTCGGCGAGGGACTGACCGAGGCCGAGCTCGTGAGCTGGCTCGTCCGGGTGGGCGACACCGTCGCCGTCGACCAGCCGATCGCCGAGGTGGAGACCGCGAAGTCCGCCGTGGAGGTGCCCTGCCCCTTCGCGGGGACCGTGCACGAGCTGCACGGCGCCTCCGGGCAGACCCTCGACGTCGGCGCCCCGCTCATCTCCGTCGACACCGCGGACCGGGAGGGCACCCCCGCCCCGCAGGGCGGCGGCCCGAAGGGCGGGCAGTCCTACCGGGAGGAGGAGCGCGCCGGGGCGGACCCCGCCGCCGGGGCCTCCGACGACGACACCGGCTCGGGCAGCGTGCTCATCGGCTACGGCACGCCCGCCGGCGGGGCGCCCGGACGCCGGCGGCGTCCGAAGCGGGCCGGTTCCGCCGACGGCCGGACGCCCGCGACCACCGCCGTGCCGGCCGCCGCGCCGGCGCAGGCCGCGGACGCCGCCCACGACGCGATGGCCTCCGCCCCGCGCCTGGCGCCCACGGTCGTCTCGCCGATCGTGCGCAAGCTCGCCAAGGACCGCGGGATCGACATCTCCACCGTGCGCGGCACCGGCCCCGGCGGGCTCATCCTGCGCCGCGACGTCGTGGCCGCCGCGGACGTGCCCGCGGAGCCGGCACCGACCCTGCGGGGGACCGCCGCCCCGTCGTCGGCGGCGTCCGCCCCGGCGGGGCCCTCCGCCGTGGACGCCCGCACCGGTCTGGGGGTGGCCGAGCGGCTGCCGGTCTCCGGCATCCGCAAGGCCATCGGGCAGGCCATGACCCGCTCCCGCCGGGAGATCCCGGAGGCCACCGTCTGGGTGGACGTGGACACCACGGAGCTGGTGGCGCTGCGCACCCGGCTCAAGGCCCGCGACCCCGAGCGGGCGCCGGGACTGATGGCCCTGATCGCACGCTTCGTGCTCGCCGGCCTGGCCCGCCACCCGGAGCTCGCCACCCGGATCGAGACCCTCGAGGACGGCAGCCAGGAGATCGTGCGCTTCGACGGCGTGAACCTGGGCTTCGCGGCGCAGACCGACCGCGGGCTCGTGGTGCCGAACATCCGCGGCGCGCACACCCTGAGCGCCCGCGGCCTGGACGCCGAGCTCCGGCGGCTCACGGAGCTCGCACGCTCCGGGAAGGCCGGCCCGGCCGAGCTGTCCGGCTCCACGTTCACCCTCAACAACTACGGCGTGTTCGGCACGGACGGGGCCGCGGCGATCATCAACCACCCGGAGGTCGCGATCCTGGGGATCGGGCGGATCATCGACCGCCCGTGGGTGGTGGACGGGCAGCTGGCCGTCCGCAAGGTCACCCAGCTCTCCCTCGCCTTCGACCACCGGGTGTGCGACGGCGGAACGGCCGGCGGCTTCCTGCGCATGGTGGCCGACGCCGTGGAGGACCCGATGTCGGTGCTCGCGGACCTCTGAGCCGGCCGTCACGGCCGGGGCGGTGCGCCGCTCAGTCGGTCTCGGGTCCCGCGCAGTACGGGCAGTTCTGCTCGACCTCGGCCCACCCGCGGCTCCCGGCCCGGAGGTCCCGGGCCGGGGTCGTGGTGTCCGGGGCCACGTCCGGCGTGACGCGGGGCGGGAGCAGGTCGACGGTCATGGTGCTGTCCTCCGGGGAGCTGGGGCCGGACGGGGCGCCGGCCGGTCCTTCCAGTATCACGGGCCCGGTCCGTGCCGATAAGCGACGATTTCCGGTGCTGACCGGTCAGCGGAGGCGATGGATCGGGCCGGCGCGGCGCGGGACCCGGTGGGCGGTCAGAGTCCGGTGAGGACGTCGAGGGCGCTGCGGAGCCCCTGCTCGGCCCGCATCGCGTCCCCCACCTGCTGCGCCCGCTCCCGGCGCGCGAGGGCCTCGCCCACCGCCGGGCCCAGGGTCCGCCCCGTGAGCGAGCGGCGCGGCACCGGGGCCGGGGCGAGGCCCAGCCGGTGCAGCTGCCGGCCCCAGAAGGGCTGGTCGGCGATGAAGGGCACCACCACGGACGGCACGCCCGCGCGGGCCACGGCGTGCACGGTCCCGGCCCCGCCGTGGTGGACCGCCAGGACCGCCTCCGGCAGCACCGCGTCCAGCGGCGCGGCCGGCACCTCGAGCACGTCCTCCCCCCGGGCGGACGCCGGCAGGGCCAGCCCGCCCCAGCCCGTGACCAGGAGGCTCCGCAGGCCGTGGGCGCGCGCGCTGTCCACCACCGTCCGGGCCCGGGCCGCCGGGTCCCCCGCCGCCATCGACCCGAAGGTCGCCACCAGGCAGGGCCCGCCCCGCACGAACCCGAGCACCGCGGGGTCGGCGGCGCCGGGGTCCGCGGCGGCGTGCCAGGAGCCCGTCAGGTGCACGGTGGCCGGCCAGTCGGCGGGCCGGGGCAGCAGCTGGGGGCTGATCCCCATCAGGGTGGCGCGGGACGCCGGGGCGGGCGCGGGCGCCCGGCCGCCGGACAGCTGCCGGCACGCGCGCTCGACGTCGCGGCGGAACAGCAGCGCCCCGCTGCGGGGGACCGCGTAGGTCGTGCGGTTGAACCGGCCGAGGTCCGTGGAGACCGTCGGCCCGCCCGGGGCCGGGAACTCCCGCGTGGGCGTCGCCACGGGCACGAACTCGGCCAGCACGCGGGGGACGGCGAGGGCGCCCGCCACGGCCGGTGCCGTGAGGACCAGCGGGTGGTGCACCACCAGCTCGGGCTCGAAGGCGAGGGTCTCCCGCACCGCCGCGGAGAACATCCTGCGCATCCCCGGGCCGACCTCGGAGCGGACGTGGCGCACCGCCGCCCGCGGCGAGCGCCCGGGGGGCCGCAGCAGCCGGTGGAAGTCGACGTCCAGGCCCACGGTGTCGAGCCCGGCGAGGTCGGCCCCGGAGTTCTCCGGGACCCCGAGCCGGACCCGGTGTCCGCGGGCCGCGGCGTAGCGCGCCAGGGCGGCGAAGGGCTCCACGTCGCCGCGGGTTCCGGAGGTCAGCAGCATCATGCGCACCCCCACAGTCTGCCCCGCGGCCGGCCCGGGGACGAACGGAGCGCCCCGCCTCCCCGCCCACCGGCCGCGGAACCCACGTAGGGTGGGAGGCACCCGGGAGCTCCCCGGTCATCCGTCCTCCGAGGAGAGCCGACGCCGTGACCCTGGCAGGACCCGCCCCCGCCCTGCAGCGGATCGTCCACATCGCCCGGCCGGTGCTCTGGGTCAACACCCTGGGCCCCGGGACGGTGGCCCTGTGGCTCGCCGGGACGCTCTGGGACTGGCAGGCGCTGCCGCTCCTGCTGTGGCTGACCCTCCCCTTCAACCTGCTGATCTACGGCGTCAACGACGTCTTCGACCAGGACACCGACGCGCTCAACCCCCGCAAGGGCGGGGTCGAGGGGGCGCGGATCGTGTCCTCCGAGGTGCGCACCATCTGGGCCGCGGTGCTCGCCACCAACGTCCCGTTCCTGGTCTGGTTCGCGGTGGCCCTGCCCCCGGCCGCGCTCGCCTGGATCGCGCTCTACGTCCTGGTCTTCGTGTTCTACTCGGCCCCGCCCCTGCGCTTCAAGGCCCGGCCCTTCCTCGACTCGCTGAGCAACGCGGCCTACGCGCTGCCCCTGGTCTTCGTGGCCCCCGCGCTCGGGGCCGCCCCGGTGTGGCCCGCGGCGCTGGGCCTGATGGCCTGGAGCGTGGCCAAGCACGCGTTCGACGCCGTCCAGGACATCGAGGAGGACCGCGCGGTGGCCATCACGACGACGGCCGTGCGGCTGGGCCCGCGCGGGACGGGCCTGTGGAGCGGGGCCTGGTGGGCGGTGTCCACGCTGTGCTTCGCGCTGGTCAGCGTCCCGGTGGCCGCCGTCAACGCCCTCATCGCGGGGTGGCTCGTGCTGTCCCTGCTGCGGGACCCGAGGCCCGGGACCGGGCACCGGCTCTACCGGTGGTCCATCGCCTTCCCCTACGTCGCCGGCGCCGTGGCGGGCGTGCAGCTGACGGTGGCGCTGTACCTGGGGCTGTACCCGTGAGCCGCGTCGTCGTCGTCGGCGGTGGCATCGGCGGGCTGACGTCGGCCGCCCTGCTCGGCCACGCCGGTCACCGCGTCACCCTGCTCGAGGCCGCCGAGGACCTCGGCGGCAAGAGCGGGCGGATCGAGGCCGCCGGCCAGCGGATGGACACCGGGCCGTCCCTGGTGACGTTCCCGGGCGTGTGGGAGGAGCTCCTCCGCCGCCTGGACCGCCTGCGGGCGGCCGGCGCCGTGCAGGACGCGCCCCCGGGCCCGGGGGCGGCGGAGACCGCGGGGCTCGAGCTGGAGCGCCTGCCCGGGGTCGGCACGTACTACTACCGCGGCGCCCGGTGCGAGCTGCCGGTGGCGCCCGGGCACCCCTGGCACGCGGCGTGGGCCCGCTTCGAGGCCGAGCACGGCGTGCTCGGCCCGGACATCACGCGGCTGCTGACCACGGACGTGCTGGACCGGGCGGCGCTGCCCGCGCTGGGCCGGCTGGGGCGGCTGTACGGGCGCCGGCTCACGACCCGCAGCTATCTCGACAGCCTCACCTGGATGCCGGAGGGCCTGCGCGAGGTCATCGCCATCCACACCCTCAACGCCGGCGTGGGCCCCTCCCGCACCCCGGCGCTGTACGCGAGCATGCCGGCCGTGATGGCCCGCGACGGGGTCTGGATCCCCCGGGGCGGTGTGCACGAGCTCGTCGAGGCCCTCCGGCGCCTGGCGGCCGGCGCGGGGGTGGAGATCCGCACCGGCGAACCGGCGACCTCCGTGGCCCGCGGGCTGGTGCGCACGGCCCGGGGCGCGTACCCGGCCGACGCCGTCGTCAGCGGGCTCGACGCCCACCGGCTGGAGGGCCTCCTCGCCGGCCGCGCCCCCCGCGTCCCGCGCCGGCTCAGCTGCTCGGCGATCGCCGTCTACGCGGTGCTCGACCCCGACCTGCCCGCCGGGACGCCCCGGCACGGCGTCATCCTGCCCGACCGTCCGGCCGACCTGTACGCCGACCTGGAGGCCGGGGCCGAGCCCGAGCAGACCATGGCCTTCGCGAACTACTATCCGGCGCACGGGGTCTACCCCAACAGCGCGGCCACGCTCGCCCTGCTGCTGACCGCACCGGCCAACGGGAAGGCCTACACCCTCGAGGACCCCTTCGTCGCCCGGGAGCTCGAGCGCGCGGCACAGGTGCTCGGGCTGCCCGGCCCGCTCACGGACCGGTTCCGGAGCACGCGGATCCTCGACCCCGCGCACTTCGCCGCGCACGGCTCGGCGGGCGGGGCGCTGTACGGCGCGGTGCGCCCCACCTGGCGCAGCGGCCCGCTGCACACCCCGGCCTACACGGGTCCCCGGCGGCCGTGGCTGTGGCGGGTGGGGGCCTCCGTCCACCCGGGCGGCGGACTGCCCGCGGTGCTGGGCGGGGCCATGGTCTCGACTGGGCGGCTGCTGGAGCGCCTCGACCGGGGCCGCGGCTCCGGGGCGCGCCGCTCCCGCCCGGGCCCCCGGGAACGGATCAGCGGGTGAGCTCCCACGCCCGGATCAGCAGCAGGGTCACGAGGAACCCGGTGACGTAGTTCAGCGACAGGAACCGGCGCCAGCCCCGGTGGGCGCGCTCGCAGTCGGCGTCCGTGATGGTCAGGAACGGCACGAGGTTGGCCAGGTAGGGCAGCACCAGGAAGGACGCCAGCGGCCCCGGCCAGGGGGTGAGCAGCAGGAGCACCCCGGCCGCGACGTAGAACGCCGCGGCGGCCCACACCGTGGGGCGGGCGCCCAGGACGGTCGCGATCGAGCGCAGACCGCCCTCCCGGTCCGCCCGGACGTCCTGGACGGCCCCGAACGCCTGGGAGGCCATCGACCACAGGAAGAACCCGGCGCACAGGGCCACGAGGCCCGGTGACCAGACCGCCCCGGCGAGGGCGAGGCCGTGGACGGCCGGGGAGACGAAGTGGGCCGCGGAGGTCGCCGAGTCCAGGAACGGGACCTCCTTGAAGCGCAGGCCCCGGAGGCTGTAGGCCACCACCGCGAACAGGCTGACCACCAGCACCCACGCCGCGGCGGGGCCGCCCGCGAGGAACAGGTACGCCAGGAAGGGCAGGGCCGTCAGCACCGAGCCCACGAGGATCATCCGGTGCTCGGAGCGGTCCACGAGCGCCCCCTCGACCCCGCCCTTGCGGGGGTTCAGGAGGTCGGACTCGTAGTCGAAGACGTCGTTGATCCCGTACATGAGCAGGTTGTACGGGAAGAGGAAGAACAGCGTCCCCACCACGAGGGGCAGGTCCACCCGCCCGGTGGTCATGACGTAGGCCGCCGCGAAGGGGTAGGCGGTGTTGACCCAGGAGAGCGGCCGGGAGGTGGCCACGAGGGTGCGCACGGTGGCGCGGAGCCGGCCCCGCTCGGCCAGCCCCCACCACAGCGGGGGCAGCAGCAGCAGCGCCGCGAGCGGGTACGCGAGGTCCTCGACCGGCACGAGACCGATCCGCAGCCCCGTGGTGTGCCCGGCCCCGTAGTCGAAGAACCCGGCGGCGATCATGAGGTTGTCGAAGACCACGGTCAGCACCGCGAGCACCGCGAAGGAGATCCCGAGCACGGCCAGGACCCGGCGCCGGGGAGGCGCCGGGGAGGGCCGGCGGACCAGCAGGGTGGCGGGGGTCAGGGCGAGCGCGAGGAAGACCGGGATGACGAGGGCGTAGGTCACGGGGCCTCCTCCTCCCGCGCGCGTCCGGCCGCGGCGGACCGGCGCGCCAGCGCCTTCTCGGTGAGCAGGACGAGGTTCATGGTCAGGTAGCAGAGGAACACGAGGAACACGACCTCCTCCACGGGGATCTGCGGGGCGACCATCCAGCCGGTCGCCCAGACGCTGGTGCTGTGCAGGAAGATCCCGAGGCTGATCCCCGCCACGTCCCAGGCCAGGAAGAACACCAGGCCCGCGAGCAGCACGGCGGCCGCCCGGCGGGGGGCCCGGGCGAAGAACAGTGTCTCCCGCACGTCGAGGAGCACCATCCCCGCCAGGCTGAGCAGCAGGAACCCGAGGTACGCGAAGCTCATCCGCGGGGCACCGGGGGTTCTGCCAGCGGTCCGGTGGAGGTGTCCCCGCGCAGGTCCTTGAGCAGGATCTCCGCACTGATCAAGCACATCGGCAGGCCGATGCCGGGCACGGTCGAGGCCCCGCAGTAGTGCAGGCCAGCGACCTTCCGGCTGCGGTTGGCGCCCCGGAAGAACGCGGACTGCTTGAGCACGTGGGCGGGCCCCAGCACGTTGCCGCGCCAGGAGTTGAAGTCCCGCCGGAAGTCCTCGGGCCCCACGGTGTGGCGCACCACGATGCGCTCGCGCAGGTCCGGCACGCCCGCCCACGCCGCGATCTGGTCGATCGCCCGGTCCGCGGCCGCCTCGACCTGCGCGGCGCCGGCGCCGTCCGGTCCGCCCGCCCCCAGGCCGGGGTCGGCCGGCACCGGGATCAGCACGAACAGGTTCTCGTGCCCCTCCGGGGCCACCCCGGGGTCGGTGGCCGAGGGCTTGCACACGTACACGGAGGCGGGGTCCGGGACGCTCGTGGGCTCCTCGAAGATGGCCCGGAAGTTCGTGTCCCAGTCCTCGCTGAAGAACAGGCTGTGGTGCGGGAGCTCGGGCAGCTCCCCGCGGACCCCGAGCATCACGAGCACCGCGCCGGGGCCGGTCTGGCGCCGGTCCCAGTACCGCTGCGGATAGCTCTGCAGCTCGCGCGGCAGCAGCGCGGTCTCGGTGTGGTGCAGGTCCGCGGCCGAGACGACCAGGTCCGCCGCGAGCTCGTGCTCGGTCCCCTCCGCGTCCCGCCACACGACGCCCGTGGCCCGGACGGGCCCGTCCGCGGCCGGGGACGTCAGGATCCGCACGACGTCCGCCCCGGTGCGGAGGCGCGCGCCGTGGGCGACGGCGAGCCGCTCGACCGCCCCGATGACCTGGCGGAAGCCGCCCTGCGGGTACTGGACGGAGTCCGTGAGGTCCATGTGGCTCATGAGGTGGTACAGCGAGGGCGTCATCCGGGGGGCGCCGGCCAGGAAGACGGCCGGGTAGCCGAGGACCTGCCGCAGCCGGTTGTCCTGCACGGTGCGGGCCGCGAGGTCGTGCAGGGACCCGGTGAGGTGGCGGGCGAGCTCCGGCAGGCTCCGCAGCACCGGGCGGGTCAGCAGCGGGGTGAACGAGGCGTAGGAGGTGTAGAGGAAGTGGTCCACGGCGAGGTCGTAGGTCCGCTTCGCCGAGGCCAGGTACGCGCGGATCCGCGGGCCCGAGCCGGGCTCCACGGACTCGAACAGCGCCACGGTGTCCTCGAGGTCGGAGCGGATGTCGATCGGCCGCTCGTACCGCTCGCCCCAGACCCGGTAGGCGGGGTCCAGGCGCACGAGCTCGAGCTGCTCGGCCGCGCTGGAGCCCATGAGCCGGAAGAAGTGGTCGAAGACCTCCGGCATGAGGTACCACGAGGGCCCGGTGTCGAAGCGGAAGCCGTCCCGCTCGAGCACCCCGGCGCGCCCGCCCGTGATCGTCCCGCGCTCCAGGACGGTGACGTCCCAGCCGTCCTTCGCGAGCAGGCCCGCGGCGGCGAGCCCGGCGATCCCGGCCCCCACCACCACGGCGTGCCGCCCCCGGGGTGCGGCGGGGCGGCGGTGGGTGCGCGCCCGGACCACGGCGGCCGCGGCGAGCCCGGCCTTGCGGGGGTTCGGCACGCGGATGCGGGAGCTCAGCAGCTCCCGCGCGGGGGTGGCGCGGATCCGCACGGACAGCTCCCGGAACAGGTCGTGGGCGGCGAGGACGGCGGCGCGGGAGGAGGCGGGGAGGTCGTCGATCACCGCGCGGGCGGCCGCGAGGTCGGCGTCGATGTCGTCGAGGAACCGGGTCTTCTCGGTCTCGGAGAACTCCCCGGGCTCCACGCCGGGGAAGTACACGCGGCCGAGCTGCCCGTAGTCCTCGGCCAGGTCGCGCAGGAAGTTGACCTTCTGGAAGGCCGCCCCCAGCCGGCGGGCCCCCGCCACCAGGCGGGACCGGTCCTGCTCGGGCACGGCACGGCCGGCCAGGAACACCTGCAGGCACATCAGGCCCACGACCTCGGCGGAGCCGTAGACGTACTCGTCCAGGGAGTCGGCGCTGTGCCGGTCCTCGCTGAGGTCGGCGCGCATCGAGGTGAAGAACGGCCCCACGAGGTCGGGGCCGATCCCCGCGTGGCGTGCCGTGCGGGCGAAGGCGTGCACCACGAGATTGCTGCTGAAGCCGCGCTCGACGGCCGCGTAGGTCTCCTCCTCGAGGTCGTCCAGCAGCTGCCGGGCGCCCCGGGGCGGGACCCCGGCGCCGGCGCTGGCGCCGTCGACGATCTCGTCGGCGATCCGCACCAGCGCGTAGACGGCGTAGACGTGCGGGCGGACCTCCGGGCCCAGCAGCCGGCAGGCGAGCCCGAAGGACGTGGAGTAGCGGCGGATCACGGTCGCGGCGGCCTGCCGGGCGGCGTCGTCGTAGCGGGCGGCGGCCTCGGCCGGGGACCCGGTGTGCTGTGCCGCGGTCACCGGATGCGCTCCGTGGCCCCGGCCACGATCCGGCGCAGGTCCTGCTCGAGGGACGCGGGCAGCCCGGCGGTGTCGAGCAGGGAACGGGCCTCGTCCGCGCACTCGGCGACCATGCCCTCGACCTCCTGCCGCGCCCCGCACTGCTCGAGCAGCTCGCGGGCCCGCAGGGCCTGCTCCCCGCTGATCTCGTGGCGGCCCAGGATCGCGTCGAGCTCCTCCCCCACCGGGGTGCACAGCGCCGCGGCGACCAGCATGGTGCGCTTGCCCTCGCGCAGGTCGCTGACCACGGACTTGCCCGTGGCCTCAGGGTCCCCGAAGACGCCCAGCAGGTCGTCCACGAGCTGGTAGGCGGTGCCCACGGTGCGCCCCAGGCGCCCGAGCACCTCGACGTCCTCGTCGGGCGCCCCGCCGAGCACCCCGCCGGCCTGCAGGGGCGTCTCGAACGAGTAGACCGCGGTCTTCAGGCACGTGGCCGCGAGGACCTGCTCGCGCCCGGGGCGGGCCCCGGGCAGCGCGTGGTCGACGTCGAGCAGCTCGCCGGCGGCCGAGGAGAACAGGGCGGCGTCGAGCAGCTCGAGCAGGCGCGGCAGCCGCTCGGGCGAGAGCCCGGAGCGCGCCACGAGCCGGTACGCCCCGGCCAGGGCGAGGTCCCCGGCGATGACGCCCACGCTCGCGCCGTACTGCCGGGCCTGGTCCAGGCCCGAGCCCGAGGCGAACGCGCGGTGGGCCGCCGCGGCGTTGATCGTGGGCTGGTGGCGGCGCTGCTCGTCCTGGTCGATGACGTCGTCGTGGACGATGAGGGCGGTGTGCAGCAGCTCGAACGCCGCGCCGACGGCCTCGACCACGGGGGCCGGCTCGGGCGCGGCGTAGGCGCCGGCCGCGAGACGGACCAGGTGCGGGCGGATCCGCTTGCCGCCGGAGCTCAGCCGGGCGACCTCGCCCCACAGCCGGGCGAAGCCGGGGTCCACGGCCTCGGCGCGGCCGGTGGCCTCGGCCAGGAAGTCCTCCAGGACGGGGACCGGGGCGGGCGCCCCGTCGGCACCGTGCCCGGCACGTGCTCCGGCGCCCGATCGGGCGCTCGAGTAGGCCGATTCGCGCGAGAAGACCGTCACCATTCCCCCATTCCACCACAGTCCTTCGAAAATCGAATGAATCATCTGCGTTCCGCCGGGCGCGGGGCCGCCCCGGGTCCCGCCGGCGCCGTCCCGTCCTCCGCGGCCGCGCCGTCGGCGGCCCCGCTCTCCCCCGCCCGGCGCCCGGCCCGGCGGACCGCGTCGGTGAGCTGGGGCAGGCGCCGGCGCAGGACCTCGATCTCCTCGTCGGTGCAGTCGTCGAGCACCGCCAGGACCTCCTCGCCCATGGCCGAGAACATCCGGCGGCCGGAGCGGTAGGCGTGCTCGGTGGCCCGGAGGCTGACCTCCCGCCGGTCGCGGGGATCGACCGTGCGCACCAGGTGCCCGGCGGCGACCAGCCGCTTGATGACGGTCGTGGTCGCCGAACCGCTCAGCACGAGCCGGCGGGCGATGTCGCCGGCCCGGATCGGCCGGCCGGCCCGGTTGGCCTGCATGACCTCGTTGAGGGCGTGGACGTCCTTGTGCGCCAGGCCGAAGCCGCGCCGGACCTGGTCCGCGTAGCGCTCCGCCTCGGTGCTGAACTGCTGCAGCAGGAAGAGCACGTCGAAGCCCCGTCGCCCCTGGTGGGGACTGCCGCCCGGCGCCCGGTCCGGCGCCGCGGCGCCGGACGTGCTGGTCGTGCCCTCGTCGGACTGCATGTGCTGATTCTAGGGCGCGGGCACGGGAGAATGGGGCCATGACGGAGAGCAGAGATCCGATCGGAGCGGCGTCCCCGCCGCCGGAGGCACCCCGCGTCCCGACGGTGTCCGTGGTCGTGCCGGCCCGGAACGACGCCGCGCACCTCGCCCGGTGCCTGCGGCTGCTGGCCGCGCAGACCCGTCCGCCGGACGAGGTCGTGGTGGTGGACAACGCCTCGCAGGACGGCACGGCGGACGTGGCCCGGGCGGCAGGGGCCCGCGTGGTCTTCGAGCCCGTGCGGGGCATCCCGCCGGCCGCCGCCGCCGGCTACGACGCCGCCCGGGGCGACGTGGTGGTGCGCTGCGACGCGGACAGCCTCCCCGGCCCCGGGTGGATCGCCGGGCTGCTCGCCGCCCTCGGGTCCCGCCCGGACGTGGTGGCCGTGGCGGGACCGGGTCGCTTCCAGGGCCTCCCCCCGGCCCTCGCCGGGCTGCTCTCCGCGCTGTACATCGGCCTGTACGTGGTCTCCACTGCCGCCGCGCTGGCCCACCCGCCGCTGTTCGGCACCAACATGGCGATGCGCCGGTCCTGGTGGCTCGAGGTCCGGGACCGCGTCCACCGGCACGACCCGGAGCTGCACGACGACCTCGACCTGAGCTTCCGGCTGGACCCGGCGCACCGGATCCTGTTCGTGCCCGGGCTCTCCGTGGGCATGTCCCCGCGGGCGCTGCGGGCCGGGCGCCCGGCCGTGCGCCGGCTGGCGCGCGCCGTCCGGACGATCCGGCTCAACTGGGCCGACGAGCGCCCCTGGGAGCGGTGGCAGGCGCGCCTGGGCCGCCGCGGGGACGGCGCATGAGCCGGCTCGCCCTCGCCGTGCGGTGGGCCGGGCCGCTCTCCGTGCTGCTCGCCGCCCTGTTCTTCGACGCCGTGGGCGCCTCCGTCATGATGCTCGTGTGCCTGGGCATCACCATCACGTGGCGGGCCCGGCTGCCCGCGGCCCTGGAGCTGGCCACGGACCTGACGCTGCTCACGGCGGCCTGGAGCTCGGTGTTCCTGCTCTACGAGAGGTACGCGTACTGGGACGCGGTCGTGCACTTCGCGGCCACCGCCGTGCTCGCGGAGCTCGCCTTCCGCGGCCTGGAGCGCTGGTCCCGGCTCGGCCCGCCCGGCCCGGTCTCCCACGTGGTCCTGGTGAGCTCCCTGGGCGCGGCGCTGGCCCTCGTGTGGGAGTATCTCGAGTTCGCCGGCTACTACCTCGTGGACCCCCAGGTGAACGTGGGCTACCTGGACACCATGGGCGACCTCGCCGCCGGCCACGCCGGCGCCGTGGTCGCCGGGATCGTCGGCTCCTGGGCCCGGCAGCGGGCAGCCGCCGGCCGCCCGGCGGTCCCCCGAGGTCCGGGCCCCGGCAGGGGTCCGGGCACCACCGAGACGAAGGACTGACCATGTTCTGGACGAATCTGCTCGTGACCTCCGTGCGGACGGGGGCCGCCGCCGCGGCCGGCACCGCCGCCTCCGCCGGGGTGGACAGCTCCTGGTACCGGCAGCTGCGGAAGCCGCGGCTGCAGCCGCCGGCGGCGGTGTTCCCGGTCGTGTGGACGGCGCTCTACGCGGACCTCGCGATCACCTCCGCCGCCGTCCTGACCGAGCTGCAGCGCCAGGCCGGGCCGGGCCTGCACCGCCGGGGCCCCCGGGTGCGGACGATCCGGCGGCCGGCCCGCGCGCCCTCCGAGGCCGCACGGCTCGAGCGCGGCTACCGCCGGGCGCTCGCGCTGAACCTCGCCCTCAACGCCGGGTGGAGCTGGGTCTTCTTCACGAAGCACGACACCGCGCTGGCCACGGCGACGGCCGCGGCGCTGACCGCCAGCACCGCGGATCTCGCACGCCGGGCCGGACAGGCCCGCCCGCTGCACGGAGCCGCGCTGCTGCCCTACGCCGGCTGGTGCGGCTTCGCCACCCTCCTCAGCGCCCGCATCCACCGGCTGAACTCCTGAGGCCGCCGCGCGGACCGGCAGGCGGCGCTGCCGCCGGATGAGCCGGCAGGCCGGCGGCGGCCGCGGCCCTCGGGTCGGCCGGCGGCGCGGTCAGCGGGTCGGCCCTCGGTTCGGCCGGCGGGGCGGTCAGCGGTAGGAGATCGTGATGCCGCCGCGGTGGTAGGCGATCGACCCGCCCTGGAAGTGCTGGACGGTCGTGCCGCCGGCGCGCAGCTCCGGGGTCACGGGGTAGCCCAGCCGTCCCTGCTCGCCCCGCAGATCGGCGTGGGCCCGGCCGATCGCCCCGTGCACGGGCTGCGCGCCGGTCGCGGGGGACCACAGGATCCTGCCCCGGGCGAAGTCCTGCAGCGCCCCGCCGCCGGTCAGGCCACCGCGCTCGGCGTCCAGCGGGTACCCGAGCAGACCGGTCTCCCCGCCCAGGGACGCCCAGCGCCCGCCGATGGCCCCGCGCACGGGGACGGCGCCGGTGCCGGCGCTCCAGACCACCGTGCCTCCCTGGAAGAGCTGGTGCACGCCGCCGGCGCCGTTGCCCACCTCCACCGTGCGGGGGTAGCCCAGGAGTCCGTTGACGCCGCCGGCCCGGTTCCAGGCGCCCCGCACGGCGCCGTGCACCCACCGGGCGCCCGTGTCCGGGCTCCAGTAGACGGCGCCGCGCTCGAACTCCTGGTAGCAGCCGTCCCGGACCAGGCCGCACCGTTCGTGCGAGCGCGGCGCCCCGGTGGAGGAGCCGATCCGGGCGTGCAGGGCGCCGATGGCTCCCTGCACGGTGTAGCCCTCCTGGAGCGTGGCCCGGGCGACAGCGGCCCGCGGGTGCACGAGGCCGGCGCCGCAGCCGCCGGGGCAGGGCCCGGGCAGGGGGCGGGCCGTGGCGACCAGGACGTCCTTGACCTGGGCCGGGGTGAGGGACGGGTCGGTCTCGCGGACCAGGGCCACGATGCCGGCGACCGTGGGGCTGGCCATCGAGGTGCCGTACTTGTAGGAGTAGGAGCCGCTGCCCGGCCGGTTTCCGCCGGAGTTCGCGGTGGACAGGATCTGCCGGGCGGGGTCCCCGCCCGGGGCGGCCAGCGTGACCCGGCCCCAGTTGGAGTACGCGGCGCGGCCGCCGTGGGCGGTGGTGGCGGCCACCGTGATCACGCCCCGGCAGTTCGCCGGGGACTCCATCCTGGCGTCGCGGTCGTTGTTGCCGGCGGCCACCACCACGCTCGCCCCGCGGGCGAGGGCCCGGTCGATGCCGTCCTGCAGGACGGCCGGGCACGTCCCGGAGAGGAAGCCGAGGCTGAGGTTCACGACGGTCGCGGGACGGGGGTTCGCCGGGACGGTGCCGACGTCCTCGCCCGCGGCCCAGGCGATGGCCACGGCGATGTCAGAGACGTACCCGTCCCCGCAGGCACCGAGGGCGCGCACGGGCAGCAGCGCGGCGTCGTAGGCGACCCCGGCCACACCGGTCGCGTTGCCGCCCCGCGCCGCCGCGATGCCGGCCGTGTGCGTGCCGTGCCAGGAGGAGCTCCGGGCCGCGGAGCCGGACCAGCACTCGTCCGCACCCGCGTAGTCCCCCTCGTCCCGGGGGTCCGGGTCCCACCCGTCGCCGTCCCGGGCGTGGCCCGGCTGCACCGCGCCGGCGTGCAGGGAGACGAAGTCGTAGCCCGGCAGGACGTTGGCGTCCAGGTCGGGGTGGGACGTGATGCCGGTGTCCACGACCGCGATGGTCTGCCCCGCCCCGGTGGCCCGGTCCCACGCGGCGGGCAGCCCGAGGCCCGCCGGCGTCGGCTGCAGGTTCCACTGCGACGTCGCGTAGTACGGGTCGTCGGGGGTCGCCGCGATGCTCGCGAGACGGTCCGGCTCGGCGTACTCGACGGCGGGGTCCTCCTCGAGCGCGTCGGTCAGGGTCTCGAGCTGCCGCGGGTCCAGGAGGTCGCCGGCCGCCACGACCCTGGCCGAGTCCACCGTCTCGCTGATCTCGTCCAGCCGGGGCGCCGGCGCCCCGGGACCGCTCGCCGCCCCGCCCGGGGGTGCGAGCTGCTCCGCCGCCTCGGCGTAGACGCGCTCGCGGGTCCGCGGCGTGCTGCGCGCGTCCTCGCGGAACTTCACGACCACCCGGTCGGTCGCGCCGGTGCTCCTCGGCCCGTCGGTGCCGGCCCGGTCCGCGGCGGGCGCGTGCGCGGCGGGCACGGCGCGTTCCGCCGGGGGCCCGGCGGCCGCGGGGGCGGCGCCCCCGAGGAGGGCCAGGACCAGGGCTGCCGCCAGGGCGCGGCGGTGGAAGGACGTCATGGGTTCTCCAGCCGGTGGGGGGTGCCGCGCGCGGCGCGGACCTGCAGCGCACCGGCCGTGGGGAGGGGGAGCCGGAGCCGCTGGGCTCAGCGTACGGAGCGGTTGCTTTTGTTACCGAATGGGAAGATCCATGCTTTTCGCTGGGGTTTCGCGGTTCCCCGGGGGCGTCCCCGAGCCGCCCCGGGGAGACGACGACGGCGCCGCCCACCCCGGGAGGTGGACGGCGCCGGCGGGCGGTGCGTGCGGTCAGGGAGTGGCCGGATCCTGCCACCACTGGCTCGGAAGGACCTGGTACCAGCGGGCGCCGAGCGCGACGCTCCACATGATCCACCCGTTGGCGAACTCCTGGAAGCACGGGGTGCCGCCCAGGGCGCACAGCTCCCGGGAGCGGGGCTCGCCGGCGGTCACGCCGATCCTCCGGTGCAGCGAGCCGATGCCGCCCCGGGTGGTGAAGGGCTCTCCGCCCTGCGCCGCGACCAGCGCGGAGACGGGGTCCACGATCCCCGCGCCGCAGCCCGGCGCGCAGCCGCCGGGCGCCTGCCGGGCCGTGGAGGTCAGCGCGTTCCGCAGCTCCGCCACGCCCAGACCCGGCGAGGTCTCGCGCAGCAGGGCCACCGCGCCGGAGACCGCGGGCGCCGCCATCGACGTGCCGTTGTGCGTCGTGTACGCGGGCGCCCCGATGCCCTGGGTGCCGGCGTTGCCGGTCGAGAGGATCGGCCCGTAAGGGTCCCCGCCGGGGGCCGCGAGCGTGACGGAGCCGAAGTTGGAGTAGGGGGCCAGCGCCCCCGCCACGTCCGTCGCGGCGACCGAGATCACACCGGCGCAGTTGGCCGGAGCGGACCGGGCGGCGTCCACGGCCTGGTTGCCCGCGGCCGCGACCACGGGGATCCCCCGGGCCAGGGCCTCGCCGATCGCGGACTGCAGCACCGCCGGGCACTCCCCCGGGACCCCGAGGCTGAGGTTGATGACCGTGGCGGGGTGGGGATTGGCGGTGGCGCCGGCCACGGGCGCGCCGCTGGCCCACCGGATGCCCGCGGCCACGTCGCTGATGTACCCCTGGCTGCAGGCGCCCACGGCACGGACGGGGAGGATCCTGGCGTCGGGGGCCACCCCCGAGATGCCCTGCCCGTTGTTCGCGTCCGCGGCGGCGACGCCGGCCGTGTGCGTGCCGTGCCAGGTGGCGCCCAGGGACTGGGAGGTGCCGGGGCACAGCGCGGCGTCGGGGTGGTCGCCCATGTCGGTGGGGTCGGCGTCCCATCCGTCCCCGTCCCGGGCGTTCTGCGCCGTGGAGACGAAGTCGTAGCCGGGCAGGACGTTCGCGTCCAGGTCGGGGTGGGGGGTGATGCCGGTGTCCACGATGGCGATGGTCTGACCGGCGCCGGTGGCCCGGTCCCAGGCCAGGGGCATGGCCAGCCCGGCCGGGTCGTCCCACAGGCTCCACTGCATCGTCGCGTAGGAGGGGTCGTTCGGCACCGCGGCGGTGGTCGCCAGGAGGTCCGGCTCCGCGTACTCCACGGCGGGGTCCTGCTCCAGGGCCGTGGTCAGCTCCTCGAGCTCGGCTCCGGCCAGCATCCCGCCGGCCTGCACCACCTGCGCGCCGTCCGCGGTGGTCGCGGACTCCACGAGCCCGGCGCCCCCGGCCCGGTCGGCGGCCTGCGCGTACACGACGTCCCGGGAGCCCTCCGGGACCGCCCCGCCCCGGAACTTCACGACCAGGCGGTCGGTCGCCCGGGCCGGCGGCTCGCCGGGGACGGCCGGGGCCTGCGGCGGCGCCGGGACCACGGGCAGGCCCGCCCCGGGCGCCGCGACGGCGGAGCCCAGCGGCACGAGGGCGAGGGCGGTCGCGAGCGCGAGCGAGGCGGTGGTGCTGCGGGTGGTCGTCAAGGAGTCCTCCGGCCGTCGGGACGGGAGGCGGCACGCTCGGCACGGCCCACCCCCCGATGGACTGGAGCGGGAGTTCCCCTGCGGAGACGGAGCCCCCACTCCCGTGCTCTGCCCAGCGTAGGGAGCGTGTGCGTGTGTGACCGAATGCGTACCCTGATGGACGGCGAGGACGCCCGGGAGCGCTCAGCCGGCCCGGGCGACGCGCAGTGCCGCGGCGATCAGGGGGATCTGCAGCGGCAGCCGCGCGAGCGTCACGGCCCGCCGCATCCGGGAGCCCCGGCGGGCGCGCCAGGCCATGGTGACGTTGCCCGGCCACACGCCCACGAGGAGGGCCGCCGTGGCCCAGCCCCCGGTACGGCGGGTCCGGGGGTGGAGCAGCAGCGCCGCGGCACCGAGCTCGGCCACGCCGGAGCCCAGCGACCAGGTGCGGGCTCGTCCCGGCAGCGCGCGGGGGATCAGCCCGTCGAACAGCGCGGGCCGCAGGAGGTGGAGGGTGCCGGTCCCGCACAGGGCCGCGCCCAGGCGCAGGGCGGAGGACGTGGCGGGGCGGCGGGGGCCGCCGCGGGGAGCGGCGCCGGGCGGGAGCTGACGAGGGGTCACGGACCCAGGGTACGCACTCGCACCCTCCCCGGGGTGACGAACAGCACAGTCCGCCCTGGCATAAACGGCCCCCACTCTTTGTTGACGTGTACACCACAAGATGTTTGCCGCCGAAAGGACTTCTCATGACCCCCGACGCCCTGCAGGACCAGCTCACGCTCGACGCCCTCGCCGCCGACCTGCTCTTCCGCGAGGCCCGGACGGCGTCCGAGTTCCTCGACGAGGCCGTGTCCGACGAGCAGCTCCGGGCGGCCTTCGAGCTCGCCAAGATGGGCCCGACCGCCATGAACATCCAGCCGCTGCGCGTCACGTGGATCCGCTCCGCCGAGGCGCGCGAGCGCCTGCTGCCCCACATGGCCGAGGGCAACCGGGCCAAGACCGCCGCGGCGCCCGTCGTCGCGGTGCTCGGCTACGACGTCGACTGGCACGAGCACCTGCCCGTGGTCTTCCCGCCCGCCGCCGGCAACCAGGAGATGTTCGCCGGCAACGAGGAGCTGCGCGCCCAGATGGGCCGGGACAACGCCCACCTGCAGGCCGGGTACTTCGTGCTGGCCGTGCGCGCCGTGGGCCTCGCCGCAGGCCCCATGGGAGGCTTCGACCCCGCCGGTGTGGACGCCGAGTTCCACGCCGGGACCAGCCGCCGCGCACTGATGGTCGTGAACATCGGCACCCCGGCCGCCCCGCGCCACGACCGGCTGCCGCGGCTCGACTTCGACGCCGCGACCACCACCGTCTGAGACCGCCGACCGCGGCGACCCCCGCGATCTCTCCCCAGGCCCTCTCCGGGCCCCCGGGCGGACCCGCCGAGCGCGGGCCCGCCCGGAGATCTCCGCGCGTCCTCCGTGGCACCTGTCGGCCCCAGGACGGATACTGGTCGGGATGACGCCCGCACTCCTGTCCCTCGGCACGGCCCTCCCGCCGCACGTGCTCGAGCAGACCGACGCCCAGGCCCTCTACCAGGCCCAGCCCGGCACCGACCGGCTCAACTCCCGGCTGCTGCGCACGGTGTTCGGTGCCTCCGGGGTCCGGCGCCGGCACACCGTGCTGGCCGAGCTGGTCGAGGGCGGCGACCGCACCGGGTCCCCCTACATCGACCCGGACGGCCGGTTCCGCGAGCCGCTGACCGGTGCCCGGAACCGGACCTACGTGGAGCGGGCCCCGGCGCTGTTCGACGAGGCCGCCCGGGACGCCTTCGCGCGCTGCCCCGGCCTGGACCCCGCCTCCGTCACCGACGTGGTGACCGTCTCCTGCACCGGCTTCTTCGCCCCCGGCCCCGACTACCGCCTGGTCCGGGACCTCGGCCTCGACCCGGGGGTCCGCCGCGCGCACATCGGCTTCATGGGCTGCCACGGCGGCCTGATCGGACTGCGCCAGGCCGCCGCCATCGCCACGGCGGACCCGGAGGCCGTGGTCCTGCTGGTGGCCGTGGAGCTGTGCACCCTGCACCTTCGCCCGGCCCGGGACCCGGACGCCATCCGGGGGGCCGCCCTCTTCGCCGACGGCGCCGCGGCCGCCCTGGTCAGCGCGAGGACGGTCGAGGGCGTCACCCCCCTGCTCGAGCTGAACCGCTTCCGCACCCTCGTGATCCCCGACGGCGAGGCGGCCATGGCCTGGACCATCGGGGACGCCGGGTTCGAGATGATCCTCGGCGCCGCCGTGCCCCAGGTCCTCGAGGACAACATCCACACGGCCCTGACGGCGCTGCTCGACGGTCCGGAGGGCTCCGTGGACCGGGACAGCATCACGGACTGGGCCCTGCACCCCGGCGGCCGGGGCATCCTCGACAAGCTCGAGCTCACCCTGGGGCTGCCCCCCGAGGCGCTGCGGGAGTCCCGGGACGTGCTCGCCACCCGGGGCAACATGAGCAGCGTGACCGTCCTGCACGTCCTGCGCCAGGTCATCGACGAGGCCCCCGCGGACGAGAGGCGCACCGTCTGCGCCCTGGCGTTCGGACCGGGCCTGACCGTAGAGTCGGCGCTGTTCACGATCCCCGTCCGGGCCGCGGCACCGGCCGCGGAGCTCGATCCCGCCGGGGCCGTCCCGATCCGCTAGGAGGTCCCCGTGGACCACGACGTCGTCGTCGTCGGCGCCGGAATCGCCGGCCTGCAGTGTGCCCACCTGCTCGAGCGGCACGGGCTGGACGTGCTGGTCCTGGAGGCCTCCGACGGCGTCGGGGGCAGGATCCGCACCGACGTGGTCGACGGCTTCCGGTGCGACCGCGGGTTCCAGGTGCTCAACCCCGCCTACACCGAGCTGCGGCGCGGCGTGGACGTCGCGGCGCTGGGCCTCCAGAAGTTCGACGCCGCGGCCGGGGTCCGCCGCGGCGGCGGGATCGACGTCCTGGCCGATCCGCGGCGCCTGCCGTCCCGGCTGGCGGGCACGCTGCGCAGCCCGCTCGTGGAGCTGCGCCGGCTGCCCGCACTGGCCGCCTGGCTCGCCCCCGGGCTCGACCCCCGCGCGCGGCGCGAGGAGGCACAGGACCGCCCGTGGCACGACGCGCTCGACGCCGCCGGGGTGCGGGGGCCGCTGCGGGAGCTGGTGCTCGAGCCGTTCCTGGCCGGCGTGATCCTCGAGGACGAGGGCCGCACCTCGGCCGCCTTCGTGCGCGAGCTCGTCGGCTGGTTCCTGCTCGGCACGCCGGGGCTGCCCGCCGGGGGCATGGGCGCGCTGCCCGAGTGGATCCACGACGGGCTGCGCTCCCCCGCCGTGCTGGGCGCCCGCGTGGACTCGGTGGAGCGCACCGCCCACGGATGGGCCGTGGGCGCCGGCGACACCGTCCGGCGGGCGCACTCCGTGGTCGTGGCCGCCGAGGGCCCCGCGGCCGCCCGGCTCCTGGACCTGCCGCAGACGCCCATGAAGGGCGAGGCGACGTGGTGGTTCGCGGCGGAGTCGCCGCCCTCGGAGCTCGGCTGCCTGGTGCTGCCGGGCGAGTCCGAGGGCCCGCTGATCGACACGGCCGTGGTCAGCAACGCCGCCCCCAGCTACGCCCCCGGTTCCCGGGCCCTGATCCAGGCGACCGCCCTGCTGCCGCGGGGCGCCGCGCTGCCCGCCGAGGCCGACGTCCGGCGGCAGCTGAGCACCATCTGGTCCACGGACGCCGCCGCCTGGGACCTGCTGACCGTGCACGAGGTGCGCGGGGCGCTGCCGGAGCAGCCGCCCGGCACCGTGGCCGACCGGCCCGCGGCCCTCGGGGACGGCCTCTACGTGGCCGGCGACCACCGCACCACCGGCTCGACCCAGGGCGCTCTGCGCTCCGGGCGCCGGGCCGCGGAGGCCCTGCTCGCCTGAGAGGTCCGCCGGGAGCACGGCACGCGTCGTCCGGCGGCTCGACGGATCGGTCGTCAGGGTGGTCCCCACCAGGAGCTCGTCGGAGAAGGGGTCGAGGTCGGACGGAGCCGGCGTGTCTGCGCTCAGGGGGCACCTCGGGGGTCCGCCCGGGACGCGCCGGGACGGGACCGCCCCCGCTCCGGCCGGTGGGCGCTGCGGGCGGCGGCGGGCGTGCGCCCCCGCACTCAGTCGTCGTAGCTGTCGGCGAGCTGCCGGCGCTGGTGCTCCCGCCGGCTGTAGGTGGCCTCGCGGATGGCCTCGTCGCTGTCGAAGTTCGAGCCCAGGGCACCGGCCAGGGTGCCCAGGGACGCGGCCAGCCAGGACAGGCCCAGGTAGTCGAGCAGGCTCACCGGGTGGCCCAGCTGGGACTCGAGGTAGCCCGCCTCGATCACGGCCAGGCCCACGAGGAAGAGCATCGCCCACAGGAGCAGGTACATCAGGGTCACGCTCAGCCACACGGTGATCACGGTGGAGGCGTTGTCCGACCTGGCCCGCCAGGGCTCGTCCTCCTCCGGGGCCCGGTCCCACAGGCCGTTGTGGACGATCAGCCACGCGCTGAGCGCCCCGGTGACCACCACGCTGACCCCGGCCAGCCGGTGCGGGGACAGGGCATCGGACATGCCCCAGATGGACGCGTAGAAGATGCCGAAGGCGCCGGTGGCCGCGGCGGCGGCCACGCAGCTCGCCAGGGCCGGCAGCAGGCGGCCCGGGCGGTTGCTCAGCACCATGCCGATCAGCAGCCGCCACCGGTTCACCCGCCCGGGCAGCACGAGGTAGGAGACGTCCGCCGCCGGGGACTCGCGCCGGACCGCCGCCCGGCCCAGGGCACGGTGCACGGCGTCGGCGGCCGGCTGCTCCGCAGCGCCGTCCCGCAGCGCCCCGACCAGCGTGACGAGCAGCCGACAGGCCTTGTGCGAGAAGTGGTCGGCGCCCAGGGCGGGCAGCGAGACCAGGGCCGCGGCGGCCGCCCCACCGACCTCGCACAGCAGCGGGTCCCCCTGATGGGCGCGCGGCAGGTCGGTCAGGTACACCACGTAGTCCCAGCCGTGCTCGGCGCGCAGGTCGCCGGCCTTCTCCAGCAGCGGGATGTCCCCGTCGGCGGTCAGCGGGAGCGTCTCGCGGCTGACCTCCACCACCCAGGACGCCGCCGGACCGGTGTGCTCCGCGAGCGCGCGCGGCAGCTCCTCGGCCACCCGCCGGGCGACCTTCTCCGGCAGGCCCGGATCGGCCAGCACTCCCAGTGTCAGCGTCCGCACGGACCTCTCCTCCGCTCTCCTGGCCCACGGGCGCCCCGTCGGCTCGTCCCGGACCGGGCCCGGAAACCCCGCGTCCCCGGCGGCGGCCGGCCCGTCCGTCGTGGCCCGAGCATAGTCGCCGGGATCCCCAGGGCCGGAGCGGCGCCTCCTCCGGCCCGGCGGCGCCACGGTGGCACGGCGGCCGGCCCCACCGGCGGTGGGGCGATCCGCGGCGGCGGCCCCGCCGCGGTGCGCGGAGCGCTCAGATGTTGGAGCCGTCCGGGGGCAGGCCGGCCGGCGGCCGGGAGGAGCCGCTCTGCTCCGACCCCTGGGGGCAGGCCATGCCCAGGGTGTAGGCGGTCATCGACAGGGAGCCGTAGGAGTAGCCGGCGACGAGCACGGAGGTGTCCGTGGCCCCCGCGGCCCCGGCGAGGCCGGCGAGGTAGAGGGACGGGATGAAGTGGTCGGGGGTGGGCACGGCCAGGTCCCAGTCGCGGTGGGCGTCCAGGGCCGCCAGCTCCGTGGGCTCGGTGAGGATGCGCTCCTTGGCGTCCTCGTTGAAGCGCCTGGCCCAGTCGTAGCCGTCGTCGGTGCGGGTCCAGTCCATCCCGCCCAGGTTGTGCACGATGTTCCCGCTGGTGATGATCAGCACGCCCTGTTCCCGCAGGGGCGCCAGGCGGGCGCCGAGGTCCAGGTGGTAGTCCAGGGGCTTGTCGGCGTTGATGCTCATCTGCAGCACCGGGATCGAGGCGTCGGGGAAGGCGTGGGTGAGCACGGACCAGGTGCCGTGGTCGATGCCCCAGCTGTCGACGTCGGCACCGATCCAGGTCGGGTGGACGGTGTCGCTGATCTCCTCGACCAGGCCCGGCAGCCCGGGCGCCGGGTACTGCACCTCGAACAGCTCCTGGGGGAAGCCGTAGAAGTCGTGGATCGTGCGCGGGGCCGGCATCGCGGTGACCGCGGTGGCGTTGATGTACCAGTGCGCGCTGACCACCAGGATCGCCCGGGGCCGCGGCACGGAGGCGCCGAACGCCTGCCAGGCGGAGGTGTAGCGGTTGACCTCCAGGGCGTTCATGGGGTTGCCGTGCCCGAAGAACGCCGCGGGCATCACGATGCCCGCGCCCGTGTCCCGACCGCTCATCATGCCTCCTCGGCGCCGGAGCCCGGAGGCCCCGGCCGCAGTGGTCCGCTGCGGCCATCCTGCCCTGCTCCCGCGCTCCCGCCAAGGGGGCCGGGCGCCCCGGGCGGCACGGACCCGGCCACCGGGCGGCCGCGCCGGACGGCGGAGCCCGGACGCGCACCGCCGCACCGGCACCCTCCGGCGCGGACCACCACCGGAGCGCACGCGCGGGCGCCAGGGTCAGCCCTGCCGGGCGGTGGTGGTGGAGCTGCGCACGACGACACGGGTCGGCAGCTTCCGGGCCAGGTCGGGCTCCTCACCCCGCAGCAGGGCCAGCAGGAGGTGCGCGGCCTGCACCCCCTGGTCCCGGACGGGCTGGCGGACGGTGGTGAGGTCGACCAGCTCCGCGAGCGGGTGGTCGTCGATCCCGACGACGGAGACGTCCTCGGGCACGCGCAGCCCGGCGCGGCGGAGGGTGCGCATCGCCCCCAGCGCCATCTCGTCGGAGTGGGCCAGCACGGCGGTGGGGATCGTGCGGCCGCTGAGCAGCCCCTCCATGGCCTCGGCGGCCTGGACTCCGCCCCAGGCGGTGGCCACGACCAGCTCCTCGTCGACCGGGACGCCGGCCTCCGCCATGGCCTCGTAGAACCCCCGGGTGCGCCCGCGCCGGACCGGCTGCTCGGCGCGGTCGGGGTCGACGGCGGTGATCACGGCGATCCGCCGGTGCCCCAGACGCAGCAGGTGCTCCGTGGCCTGGCGCACGGCGGCGGCGTCGTCGACGGAGACGAAGGGATAGGTCGCGTCCTGCCCGCCGGCGGCCACGATGGTGACGCCCATCAGCTCGAGACGGCGCCGCTCGTGCTCGGTGACCGGGACGGCCACCACCACGACCGCGTCGACCTTGCGGCGCGCGGGGAGGTGCTCGAAGAACGCGTGGCGGCTCCCGGGATCACCGACCTGGTAGAGCAGCACGTCGTGACCGGCCTCGCGCAGGACCTCCTCGAGCCCCCCGACCATCTCCCCGAAGTACCAGCGTTCGAGGTGGGGCACGACCAGGGCGACGCTGCGCCGGGCGCCGGTCGCCAGGCGCGAGGCCTCCGGGGAGGCGACGTACTCGAGACGACGGGCGACCTCGGCCACGCGCTCCCGCGTGCCGGCGGCCACGCCGTAGGCGCTGTTGAGGGCCCGTGACGCGGTGGCCAGCGAGACACCGGCCTCCCGGGCGACGTCGGCCAGGCCGACGGCCTTCGAGGAGTTCATGATCTCAGTGTAGAGCCATCGGAAACGCTTCCTCAATGACCACACAAAGCCCCGAGTGCATCGTCAGCGACGAGAAAGGAAATCTCGACCAACACCGGAACAAAGGGTTGACAGTCCAGAAATATGGCGCAGATCATGTTCGGAAGCGCTTCCGAAAACGGGGCGCCACCCCTTCCGGAGGAGGAAGTGCCATGACCGATCGACCGGTCGCCGAGAACTCTGTCCGCCTGACGCCTGCCAGGCTACGCGTACTGGGAGCCGGGGCGTGCGCCCTGCTCGCCCTCGCCGGCTGCGCACCGCCCGGTGCCGGCTCGGCCCCGGCCGCGTCCGGGGCCGCTCCCACGGACGTCTCCACCGACCTGGGGGACGAGCCCGTCGAGCTGACCCTCTACGACGGTGCCGGGCTCAAGGCCAAGGACGAGGCCCTGATCGAGGCGTTCGAGGAGAAGCACCCGAACGTGACCATCACCGGTCGCTACGACCCCGACGACGTGCAGGCGCAGAACGCCCCGCGCGTGCTGGCCTCGGCCGACCCGCCGGACATCGCCCGGGTGATCGCCCTGTCGGACGTGGTCGGCGACGGGCTGCTGACCAAGCTTGATGCCTACGCCGACGCGTACGACTGGGACGAGCTGCCGGAGGGTCAGCTGGCCCAGTACCGGGTGAACGAGGACGGGGTGCGCGGCGAGGGCTCCCAGTACACCGTGGCCGACGGCTTCACCGTGACCGGCTTCTACTACAACAAGGAGCTCGCCGAGCAGCTGGGCATGACCACCCCGCCGCGGACCATGGAGGAGCTGGAGGAGCTGCTGGCCCGGGCCGAGGAGGCCGGGACGGTGCCGATCATGGCCGGGAACCAGACCGGGCAGGTCGTCTTCACCACCCAGATGATGCTCAACAACGCCCTGGGGGCCGAGTCGGTCAACGAGTGGGTCTTCCACGCCCCCGAGGCCACGATCGACACCCCCGAGGCCGCCGAGGCCGTGGCCACGGTCCAGGACTGGGCCGAGGCCGGGTACTTCCCCGAGGACACCAACGGCACCGACGGCACCGCGGCGCTGGGTCGCTTCGCCAACGGCGAGGCTCTGCTCTACTTCTCCGGCAACTGGGATGCGGCCGCTCTGGACGAGCAGATGGGCGAGAACGTCGGGTTCTTCCTGCCGCCGGCCCGGGAAGGAATCGAGCAGGCCACCATGTCGGACCCGGCCTCGAACTTCGCCGTCCCGGCCGGTGCTGACGAGAAGGACGCCGCTGCGGCATTCCTGAACTTCCTGCGATCGGAGGAGGCCCGTCAGGTCGTCGCCGACGCCGGCTTCGCCCCCTCCGGTGAGGGCGAGATCCCGAGCACAGAGGAGGGCTCGGTCAACACCCAGATCCAGGAGGCCTTCGCGCGGCTGGTGGAGGATGACGGGCAGGTGCAGTTCGTGCAGAACGCCACCAACGGGCTGACCACCACCTGGAACTCCGAGGTCCAGCGCCTGGTCGAGGGGGCCACGACCCCGGAGGACCTGCTGGCCGCCGTCCAGCGCCAGTATGAGAGCGAGCTGGACCGATGAGCTCCCTGGACGGCTCCGCCGGCCCCCTGCAGGGCCTCGTCCGGCCGGCTCCCACCGCGGCGGAGCGCGCCGGTCACGGGGAGGACACCGGACGGGAGGAGCGCGCCGGACGGGGCCCGCACCCGCGGCGGCGGAGGAACTGGAGCGGCTGGCTGTTCGCCGCACCGGCAGCAGTCATGTACGCGCTCTTCGTGCTGCGCCCGCTGACCGCCTCGATCCAGTACTCCTTCTACGACTGGGACGGCATCACCGTGGCCACCTTCGTGGGCCTGGAGAACTACGTGCGGGTCTTCACCGACCCGCAGCTGCTGTCCTCCATCGGGCACGCCTTCTTCCTGATCGTCTTCTTCACCGTCATTCCCGTCACGGTGGCGCTGCTGGTGGCCGGGCTGATCCGGGAGCTGCGCAGCAAAGGCCTGGGCAGGCTGGCCCAGACCCTGCTGTTCATCCCCTACGTCATCCCGGCCGCCGCCGCGGCGATCGCCTGGAGCTGGATGTATGCCACCACCGGGGCGGTGAACCAGCTGCTGTCGGCCGTGGGCCTCGAGTCCGTGACCCGCGCCTGGTTCGGCGACTTCACCTGGGCGCTGCCGGCGGTGGGCCTGATCGGGACCTGGATCAACCTCGGGTTCTGCACCATCCTGCTCATGTCCGGCATCGGCAAGATCGACACCTCCCTCTACGAGGCCGCCACCCTGGACGGCGCCGGGTTCTTCCAGACCTTCCGGGCGATCACCCTGCCCGGACTGCGCCAGGAGATCGGCGTGTGCGTGACCATCACCGTCATCGCCGCCCTGGCCAGCTTCGACATCGTCTTCATGGCCACCCAGGGCGGGCCCGGCTACTCCACGATGGTGCCGGGCGTGCAGGTGTACCAGCTGGGCTTCACCGAGTCCCGCATCGGACTGGCCTCCGCCCTGGCGCTCGTCCTCAGCGCCCTCGTGCTGGCCGTGATCCTGCCCCTCCAACGACTCTTCCGGGAGAAGTGATCATGCGAACCTCCACGAGCACCCAGATCCCCGGAGTGGCCCTGCTGCTGCTGGCGATGGTCTTCTCGGTCTTCCCGCTGCTGAGCATGCTCTCCACCGCCCTGCAGCCCCAAGGATCCGTGCCGTCGGGGCTGAGCTGGCCCGTCGACCCGCAGTGGCACAACTTCGTCGACGCCTGGCACGTCGCCGACATCACCACCCTGGCCGGCTCCAGCCTCCTGCTGGTGCTCGGCGTGGTGCCCCTCGGCGTGCTGCTGGCCACCATGGCCGGCTACGCCCTGGGCCGGCTGCGCGTCCCCGGCGGGTCGGTCCTCTTCGTGCTGCTGCTGCTGGGGCTGACCCTGCCCTTCGAGGTCACGATCGTCCCGCTGTACTACCAGATCCGGGAGATGGGTCTGCTCAACACGCGCCTGGGTCTGGTCCTGCCGCTGATCGGCCTGAACATGCCGTTCGCCGTGTTCTGGATGCGCGCCCACTTCCTCAACGCCCCGGCCGAGCTCTCCGAGGCCGCGTCCATGGACGGCGCCAACGCCTGGCAGTCCTTCCGCGCCGTCCACCTGCCCCTGGCCCTGCCCGCGATCGCGTCCCTGGCGCTGCTGATGTTCATCTCCACCTGGAACCAGTTCCTGCTGGCCATCGTGCTGATGGACGACCCGGAGAAACGCACCATGGCCGGTGCCCTGCAGAACTTCGTCGGCCAGTACTCCACCGACGTGGTCCTGCTCAACGCCGGGTCCCTGCTCATCATGGCCCCGATGATCCTGGTGTTCCTCTTCTTCCAGCGCCACATCGTCAAGGCCATGCTCGCCGGCTCGGTCAAGGGCTGACCGGCACACCGCGGACCGGCCGGCCGCACCGGCGCGGTGCCGCCGCGGACCGGCCCAGGCGCCCGGCGGGCGCACCCCACCCCTGCCTCCCACCCACGGACGGAGTCCTCGTGTCCCCTCTCCCCACCCGCTCCCCCGCCACCGACCCGGACTGGTGGCGCACCGCGGTGGTCTACCAGGTCTACCCCCGGTCCTTCGCCGACTCCGACGGCGACGGCACCGGGGACCTGGGCGGGCTGCTGTCCCGGCTGCCGTACCTGGCGGAGCTGGGCGTCGACGCGGTCTGGCTCAGCCCCTTCTACCCCTCCCCGCTGGCCGACGGCGGCTACGACATCAGCGACTACCGCGACGTCGACCCGCGCCTGGGCACCCTGGCCGACTTCGACCGGGTCGTGACCGCCGCCCACGGCCTGGGGATCAAGATCATCGTCGACATCGTCCCCAACCACACCTCCGAGCAGCACCCCTGGTTCCAGGAGGCCCTCGCCTGCCCGAAGGGCTCCCCGGCCCGGGACCGCTACATCTTCCGCGACGGCACCGGTCCCGGCGGGGTCGCCCCGCCGTCCGACTGGGTCTCCCACTTCGGCGGTCCGGCCTGGGAACGCGTGGAGGACGGCCAGTGGTACTGCCACCTGTTCGCCAAGGAGCAGCCCGACCTGAACTGGGACCACCCCGAGGTGCGCGCCTACTTCAAGGACACGCTGCGGTTCTGGGCCGACCGGGGCGTGGACGGGTTCCGCATCGACGTGGCCCACTCCCTGGCCAAGGACCTCTCTCATCCGCTGCGCGACCAGCCCCACCTGGACAGGATGCTGCCCCTGGACGGCACCGACCCGCTCTACGACCGGGAGGAGGTGCACACGATCTACGAGGAGTGGCGGGACGTGTTCAACGAGTACGACCCGCCACGGATGGCCGTGGCCGAGACCTGGTCCCCCGCCAACGAGCGGACCTACCTGTATGCCCGCCCCACGGAGCTCGGGCAGGTCTTCGACTTCTCCCTGCTGAAATCCGAATGGGGAGCCGACCGCTACCGGACGGTGATCAACCAGGCCATGACCGGCCACGCCGGCGCCGGTGGCGGCCTGACCTGGGTGCTGTCCTCCCACGACGTGCCCCGCCACGCCTCCCGCCTGGCCCTGCCGGAGGGCGCCGACCCGGACCAGTGGCTGAACACCGACGGGCACCACCCCGTCATCGACCCCCGAACAGGACTGGACCGGGCACGGGCGGCCACCTTGATGATGCTCGCCCTGCCCGGCTCTCCCTATCTCTACCAGGGCGAGGAGCTCGGGCTGCCCGAGGTCCCGGACATCCCCCACGACGCCCTGCAGGACCCCGTCTGGCACCGGACCGGGCACGCGCTCAAGGGACGCGACGGGGCGCGGGTCCCGCTGCCCTGGACCCGCACCGGGACCTCCTTCGGCTTCGGCGAGGACGGCGCCTGGCTCCCCCAGCCCGAGCACTTCGGGGCGCTCTCGGTCGAGGCCCAGGACGGGGTGGCCGGCTCGACCCTGGAGATGTACCGGTCAGCCCTGCGGATCCGCCGGACCCACCCCGGGCTGCGCGCCACCGGCTTCACCTGGGCGCAGGCCCCCGACGGGTGTCTGGCCTTCGACCGCGGCCCGGGCTTCCGCTGCCTGGTCAACCTCTCCGACGTCTGCGTCCCACTGCCCGCCGACGCCGAGGTGCCGCTCACCAGCACCCCGCTCACCGGCACCCAGCTGCCGCCCGACCACACCGCCTGGCTGTCGGTCCCCTGACCCGCCGGGCGTCCACGACCTCCGGCCCACCGCCCTCCGCCGCTGCGGAATCCGTGAAAGGAAGCACCCACCATGTCCTCTGTGCGCTACGCCGACGTCACCTGCCGGTACCCGGGGGTCGAGCGGCCCTCGGTCACCGGGCTGGACCTGGAGATCGCCGACGGGGAGTTCCTCGTCCTGGTCGGGCCCTCCGGGTGCGGGAAATCCACCACCCTGCGGATGCTCGCCGGCCTCGAGGAGGTCACCGACGGCACCATCCACATCGGGGACCGCGACGTCACCGACGTGCCCTCCCGCGACCGGGACATCGCGATGGTCTTCCAGAACTACGCCCTCTACCCGCACATGAGCGTGGCCGAGAACATGGGCTTCGCCCTGAAGATCGCCAAGATCCCCGCCGAGGAACGCCGGGCCCGGGTCGAGGAGGCGGCCACGATCCTGGATCTGACCGACTACCTCGACCGCAAGCCCAAGGCCCTCTCCGGAGGCCAGCGCCAGCGCGTGGCCATGGGAAGGGCCATCGTCCGCTCCCCGCAGGTGTTCCTGATGGACGAACCGCTGTCGAACCTCGACGCGAAGCTGCGGGTGCAGACCCGCACCCAGATCGCCTCCCTCACCCGCCGGCTCGGGGTCACCACCGTCTACGTCACCCACGACCAGGTCGAGGCGATGACCATGGGCGACCGGGTGGCCGTGCTCAAGGACGGGCACCTCATGCAGGTCGACACCCCGCGGGCGCTCTACGACGCCCCGGCCACGGAGTTCGTGGCCGGGTTCATCGGCTCGCCGGCGATGAACCTGTTCCGGGTCCCGGTGGTGAACGGGGAGGCGACCTTCGGCACGCTGCGCCTGGAACTCACCGCCGCCCAGCGCTCGGCCCTGACCGGGGAGCGGGTCACGGTCGGGATCCGCCCCGAGGACCTGCACCGGGGCGCCGAGGGCACCGGGCTGCCGATCGTCGCCGACGTGGTCGAGGAGCTCGGCGCCGACGCCTTCGTCTACGGCCACCTCGCCCCGGTCACCGCCGCGACCACCATCGTGCAGGTCGACCCGACCGAGGACGCCGGTCACCCCGCGGAGGGCCCCGGCGCCCACGAGATCATCGTCCGCGTCGAGGGCCGCACCCCGCCCAAGGCCGGGACCACCATCTGGGTCACCCCGGACACCGAACGCCTCCACCTCTTCGACACCGCCACCGGCCACCGCCTGCCCGGCTGACCGGCCGGCGGAGACCGTCAGCGTCCCGGCCCGCAGCCGGCCGGGACGCACGGTCCCGGCACGTCGGCGGCCCTCCGTCTCACTCCCGCAGCATCTCGCCCACCCGCCGGACCCCCTCGGTGATGTCCTGCTCCGAGGCCGCGGAGTACGCCAGGCGCAGGCTCGTGGACGGGCGCCCGTCCGCGTAGCAGGCACCGCCCGGGACGAGGACCACGCCGTGCGCGACGGCCCGGGCCAGGAGGTCCCCGTGGTCGAGGCCCGGGTCGAGGTCCAGCCACGTGAAGAACCCGCCGGCCGGGCGCGTCCAGCGCACCCCCTCCGGCATGAACTGCTCGAGGGCCGCCATCATGGCGGCGCAGCGGGAGCGGTAGAGCTCCACCGCCCGGTCCAGGGCGGGCCGCCAGTGCTCGCCGGCGACGTACTCGGCGGCGAGTTCCTGGCTGAGCACGGACGGGTGGATGGTCACGGCCTCGGCCGCGATCTGCAGCCGGGCCCGCACCGCCGGTACCGCGGCGATCCACCCCACCCGCAGCCCCGGCGAGAAGATCTTGGAGAAGCTGCCGAGGTGGATCACGGTGTCGGGATCCAGCGAGTACAGGGACGGGAGCCGGTGGGCGCGGTCGAAGCCGAGCAGCGCGTACGGGTCGTCCTCGAGGACGAGCACGCCGCGCTCGGCGCAGACCTGCACGAGCCGGCGGCGCCGCTCCTCGGTGGTCGTGACCCCGGTGGGGTTGGAGAAGTTCGGGACGGTGTAGACGAGCTTCACCCGCCGGCCGGCGGCCCGCAGCCGGTCGATCCGCTCGGCGACCGCCTCGGGGTCCAGCCCGTCGTCGTCGACGTCCACGTGCGCGACCTCGACCTCGTAGCTGCCGAAGACGCCGAGGGCCCCCACGTAGGTGGGGCCCTCGGCCACGACCACGTCGCCGGGATCGCAGAACAGCTTGGTCACGAGGTCGAGACCGGCCTGGGACCCGGCGGTGATCTGGATCGAGTCGGGCGTGGTCTCCGCGCCCTGCAGGCGCATGAGCTCCACGACCAGTTCGGGCAGGCGCGCGATCCCGGCGCCGGAGCCGTACTGCAGCACCTCGGGCCCGCGCTCGGTGAGGATCCGCGCCGCCGTGGCAGCCACGAGCTCGTGCGGGAGCACGCTCATGTCCGGGTTGCCGCCGGCCAGGGAGATGATCCCGGGGCGCATCGCGATCTCGAACACGGCGCGCACCGGGGAGGGCCGGAACTCCTCGGAGCGGTGGGCGAACAGCGAGGTGTGGTCCGGCCGCGGGGTCACGGCCGCGCCCCCGGTCACCGTCGCTCCCCCGGCCGGTCCGGCGTCGCTCCCGGCTCCCGGTCCTGCGCCGGGGACGGGGACGGGTCGGTGTCCCCGTAGACGTGCCCGGCCAGCCCGTACGCGGGCCCGTCCGGTGCCGCGCCGGGGCCCAGGGCGAGGAGGCTGATGAGCTCGTAGGCCACGTGCGCGGCGGCCACCCCGGTGATCTCGGCGTGGTCGTAGGCCGGGGCCACCTCCACGACGTCGCAGCCGACCACGTTCGTCCCGCGCAGCCCGCGCAGGATCTCGAGGACCTCCCGGCTGGTCATCCCGCCGGCCTCCGGGGTGCCGGTGCCGGGGGCGTGGGCCGGGTCCAGGACGTCGATGTCCAGGGACACGTAGAGCGGGCGGTCGCCGACACGCTCCCGCAGGTGCGCCACGACCGCGTCCACCCCCAGCCGCATGACGTCGGCGGAGGAGACGATGCCGAAGCCGAAGCGGGCGTCGTCGTCGAGGTCCTCGGTGCCGTAGAGGGGCCCGCGGGTGCCCACGTGGCACACGGCGTCGGTGTCGAGCAGGCCCTCCTCGTACGCGCGGCGGAACGGGGTGCCGTGGGTGTACTCGGCGCCGAAGTAGGTGTCCCAGGTGTCCAGGTGGGCGTCGAAGTGCAGCAGCGCCACCGCGCCGTGGCGGGAGTGGGCCGCGCGCAGCAGGGGCAGGGCGATGGTGTGGTCGCCGCCGATGGCCACGAGCCGGGTGCGCTCGCCCATGAGCTCCTTGGCCTGCGCCTCGATGGCGTCGATCGCCTCGGCGATGTCGAACGGGTTGGCCACGATGTCCCCGGCGTCGGCGACCTGCCGGCCGGCGAACGGGGAGACGTTCTGCGCGGGGTTGTACGGGCGCAGCAGGCGGGAGGACTCCCGGACGTGGTTGGCGCCGAAGCGGGCGCCGGGCCGGTAGGAGACTCCGGCGTCGAACGGCACGCCCACCACGGCGATGTCCGTGTGCTCCACCTCGTCGGTGCGCGGCAGGCGGGCGAAGGTGCCCAGCCCGGCCCAGCGCGGGGTGAGGGCTGCGTTGACGGGGCCGACGACGCGGGTGCCGTCGTCGCCGGTGGTGGTGATGCGCTCGGGGTTCATGGTGTGCGGTCCTCTCGACGGGGGATGGTGGTGAGGGGGTCGGGCGGGGAGCTCAGGAGGCGAGGATCCACAGCAGCACGGCGTCCTCGGCGCCCGGGTTCTCCCAGGTGTGCGGCTCGGAACCGGGGAACGTCACGGTGTCCCCGGCCTCCAGGTCGTAGGTGCGGTCCGGGACGTGGAGCCGGAACCGGCCGCTGATCAGGTGCAGCACCTCGGTCTCGCAGTCCATGCTGTACATCGCGTCCTCGCCGCGGCCGCCGGCGGCCACGCGGGCGCGGATGACCTGGACCTTGCGCTGGGCCGTGGGCGTGACGAGCTGCTCCTCGATCCCCCGTCCGCCGAGGTCCACGTGCGGGGCGTCCCCCAGCCGGACCAGCTCCACGTCGGTGGGTCCGGCGAAGAGCTCGCCCACGTCGATCCGCAGCACCTGGCACATCCGCACCAGGGAGTCCACGGACGGGGAGGTCATGTCCCGCTCGACCCGGCTGACGAAGCCCTTGGTGAGACCCGCCGCGGAGGCGAGCTGATCGATGGTCATGTGGCTGCGCCGCCGGTGGTTGCGCAGCCGCGACCCCACGGCGGCGGAGTGACCGGAGCTCTCGATGGGCAGTGCTTTCACGACGACGCCTCCTCCTCCCGGACGGTTCTACCCACCCGTCACGACCCGGACCCGTTCCCAAAACATGATCTGCATCATACTATGTGGGACAACTTTTGTTTCTTGTCGAGCAACTCTTCGGCGAGAACTCCCCCGACCGACCCCGTGGGCGCAGGCCCCGAGGAAGCAGTGACCTCCATGAACGTGCTGATCATCGTGCTCTACCTGGCCGCCATGGTGGCGGTCGGGCTCTGGGCCAGCCGCCGGGCGCACAACGCCGAGGACTACCGGGTGGCCGGGCGCCGCCTGGGTCCCGGCTTCTACACCGGGACGATGGCCGCCGTGGTCCTCGGCGGCGCCTCCACCGTGGGCGGGGTGGGCCTCGGCTACACCTACGGCATCTCCGGGATGTGGTTGGTCGTGGCGATCGCCACGGGCCTGGCCGCGCTGAGCCTGTTCTTCGCGGGCCGGATCCAGTCCCTCAAGGTCTTCACCGTCTCCCAGATGCTGCAGCTGCGCTACGGCGAGCGCGGCGGGGCCAAGGCGTCCTCCTTCGTGATGCTGGCCTACACCGTGATGCTCTCGGTGACGTCCACGTCCGCGTACGCCGCGATCTTCTCCGTCCTGTTCCCGGTGGATCGGGCCTGGGCGATCCTGCTCGGCGGCGTGGTGGTCGTGGCCTACTCCGTGCTCGGCGGGATGTGGTCGATCACCCTCACGGACATGATGCAGTTCGTGTTCATGACGATCGGGCTGTTCCTGATCCTCCTGCCGTTCTCCCTCTCCGCCGCCGGCGGCTGGAGCGGGCTCGAGGACCGCCTGGACGCCACGTTCTTCACCTGGGACGGCATGGGCACGCAGGCGATCGTCACCCAGTTCGTCGTCTACGGCTTCGGCATGCTGATCGGCCAGGACATCTGGCAGCGCGTCTTCACCGCCCGCTCACCCCGGGTGGCTCGCTGGGGCGGGCTCGCCTCCGCCGGCTACGTGGGGCTCTACGGCGTGGCCGGGGCCGTGATCGGGATGACCGCCGCGGTGGTGGCCCCGGAGCTGGCCTCCCCGGACGACGCGTTCGCCACGATGGCGCAGCAGTACGTCCCGGCCGGCCTCGGCGGGGTCGTGCTCGCCGCCGGTGTCGCCGCCATGATGTCCACGGCCTCGGGCGCCCTCATCGCGGCCGCCACGGTGGCCCGGGTGGACGTGGTCCCGACCCTGACGTCCCTGTTCGCGCGGGACGCGGACCCCGCCCCGGAGGGCACCGCCGAGGCGCTGCGCGGGGACCGGGTCTACGTGCTCGTCTTCGGCGTGGTGATCACCGTGATCTCGATCTTCGTCGCGGACACCGTCACCGCCCTGACCATCGCCTACGACATCCTGGTGGGCGGGCTGCTCGTCGCGATCCTCGGCGGACTCGTGTGGCGGCGCGGCACCAGCCTCGGCGCGGCCCTGTCCATGCTCGTGGGCTCCGTGGTGACCGTGGCGTCCATGGTGGCCTTCGGCGTGCTGGCCAACGCCCCCATCTACCTGGGGCTGCTGAGCTCGGCGCTGGTCTACGTGGTGGTGTCGCTGCTGTCCCGCCCCACGCACGCCGGCGTGCTGCGGCGGTGGGACGAGCGTCTCGCGGGCTCGCACCCGGCCGGCACCGACCGCTCGGAGGCCCGCTCGTGAGCGCCTGGTCCCGACTCTCGGACCATCTGGACGAGAACTCCGAGGGCTACGGCCCGCTGCGCGGCACGCTGGGGGCCGGCCGGATCGGGATGATCTGGCTCGCGGCGAACCTCGTGGTGACCACCCTGCTGACGGGGACGCTGTTCGTGCCGGGGGTGTCCTGGCCCACAGCCCTGGGCATGATCGTCCTGGGCACGCTGATCGGCGGGACGGTGCTGGTGCTCGTAGGGAACATGGGCACGCGCACCGGGCTCCCTACCATGTCCCTGACCAAGGGCTCCTTCGGGCTGCGCGGCTCCTTCCTGCCGGTGGCCGCGAACGTGGTCATCCTCATGGGCTGGAGCTGGGTGCAGGCCATGCTCGCCGGTGTCACCGTGAACTTCCTGGTGGAGCAGGCGACCGGCTACTCCAACCCGGTGCTGTTCTCCGTGCTCTGCCAGACGCTGGTCGTGACCCTGGCCGTCTTCGGCCACGAGGGCATCGCCCGGGTCGAGCCGTGGCTGGCGGTGATGATCCTGGGGATCATGGCCTGGGTCTTCACCGTGGCGTTCACCTCCTACCCGCCGGCCGACTTCGCCGCCCTGCCCGTGGACGCCGGGGCGGGCTGGTCCTCCATCACGGTCCTCGACGTCGTCATCGCCACAGCCATCTCCTGGACGGTGCTCTCCGCGGAGTTCAACCGCCTCGCCCGGACGCAGTCCGCCGGGATCGTCGGCTCGGGCACCGGGTACGTCCTGTCCACGGTCACCGCCATGAGCCTCGGGGCGACCGCGATCGCCTACGTGGTGCTCGACGGCGGGGAGGCGGTCGGATTCGACCCGACGGTGCTCGTCGCCGCCTTCGGCGCGCCCCTGGCGGTGGTGATCTTCCTGTCGGTCATGGCCACCAACACCATGGTCGTCTACGGCATGGTCTCCTCGGTGGTGAACCTCGCGCCCTCGCGCCGGGTGCGGTTCCTGCCCACGGCGCTGGTGCTGGGAGCCGTGTCGATCCTCGGGTCCACCTGGCTGGGCCTGCTGGACCAGTTCACCGGCTTCCTGGTCCTGATCGGCTCGCTGTTCATCCCCGTCTTCGCGATCATGCTGGTGGACTACTACGTGGTCAAGCGCGGCGCCTACGCGGCAGACATCCTGAGCGGACGCGGTGGCCGGTACTGGTACCGGGGCGGGGTCAATCCCGCCGCCGTGGTGGTCTGGGTCGTCGGCGCGGCCACGTCCCTCGTGCTCACCTCCGTGCTGCCGAGCCCGGTGGGCGCCACGATCCCCACGTTCGTCGTCTCCGCGCTGCTCTACCTGGTCTGGTCCGTGGCGGCCGGCAGCATCGTGGCGGGCCGCCCGGCGCAGCACCACCTCTCCGCCGCGGCGGAGGAGGTCACCGTGCCGGACACGAGCGGCGGGGCCGCCACGGCGGGCGGGACCGGCCGGCCGGAGGAGACCGCCGATGCTCCTCGTTGACCTGAGCCACCCCGTGGAGGCCGGCATGCAGGTCTTCCCCGGGGACCCGCCCGTGGACTCCCGGCTCGCGGCGTCCGTCCCGCGGGACGGCTTCCAGGTGGCCGAGCTGCACCTGGGCACCCACAGCGGGACGCACGTGGACGCCCCCCTGCACACCGTGGACGGGGGCTCGTCCGTGGACGAGCTCGACCTCTCCCGCCTCGTGGGCCCGGGCCGTGTCGTGCACGTGCCGGATCTCCGGGAGCACGACGTGATCCGCTGGGACGACGTCCGCGCCCAGCTGGAGGACGTCCCGGCCGGCACGATCGTGCTGTTCCGCACCGACTGGTCCCGGCACTTCGGCACGCCGCGCTACCTGGAGCACCCCGTGCTGGACGTGGAGATCGCCGAGCACCTGCTGTCCGCGGGCGTGCGGGTGCTCGGCGTGGACACGCTCAACCCCGACCGCACCCCGGACGCCTCCTCGACCGGCCCGCTCGAGCTGCCGGTGCACGCGGCGGTCCTGGGAGCGGGCGGGGCCATCATCGAGAACCTGACGAACCTGCACGCCGTCACCTGGCCGGACCCGCTGCTGAGCGCTCTGCCGCTGCGCCTGCGCGGTCTGGACGGCTCCCCCGTCCGGGCGGTGGCGATGCAGCTGTGAACCCTGCGCCGGGCGCCCCGACGCCGCCCACGCCGACGACATCCGATGCACGACGAGGAGACCCCGCCATGACCACTGATCCCCGCACCACCACTCCGTCCTCCTACCGGTCGGTCGACCCCGCCACCGGCCGGGTGCTGGCCGAGTTCCCGACCGCCACCGATGCGGAGGTCCAGGAGGCCCTCGCCGCCGCCGACGCCGCCTTCCGCGCCTGGCGGTCCCGGCCGATCGAGGAGCGGGCGGCCGTGGCCGCCCGCGTCGGCGCGCTGTTCGCCGAGCGCGCCGACGAACTCGCCGTCATCGCCACCCAGGAGATGGGCAAGCCGCT
>NZ_JAVFXA010000097.1:0-554 GCF_040981195.1 Kocuria oxytropis
ACGGGTACTACGGGGACTTCGCATCCCTGCACGCCCTGGAGAAGACCATGCACACGGCGTACTTCCACAACGGGACGTACTCCACGTTCCGTGGCCGCTCGCACGGCCGCGAGATCGATCCTGCCGAGCAGCGGCCGTGGCAGTTCGTGACGTTCCTGCAGAACCACGACCAGGTGGGCAACCGCGCGGCCGGGGACCGGATGAACCACGGCATGAGTGTGGACCGGGCGATCGCGGCCGCCACGTGGCTGCTCACCCAGCCCTACACGCCCATGCTGTTCATGGGCGAGGAGTTCGGGGCCAGCACGCCGTGGCAGTTCTTCACGGCCCACCCCGAACCCGAACTGGGGGAGGCCGTGGCCACGGGCCGCAAGGCGGAATTCGCCGCGATGGCCTGGGATCACGCGACCGTCCCGGATCCCCAGGACCCGCAGACGTTCGAACGTTCCAAGCTCGACTGGGGCGAGGTGCACGAAGGTGAGCACCAGCGCATCCTGGACGCCTACCGGGAGCTGATCGCGCTGCGCCACGACACCCCGGAGCTCACCGATCAG
>NZ_JAVFXA010000098.1:0-554 GCF_040981195.1 Kocuria oxytropis
ACCTCCGACTACTTCCGGCTCGACGACGAGCTCGGTCCGGAGGAGGTCGCGGTCCGTGACCGGGTCCGGGCCTTCGCCGAGTCCCGGGTGGCCCCGATCATCAACGACTACTGGGAGCGGGCGGAGTTCCCCTGGGAGCTGCTGCCCGGGCTGGGGCGGCTGGGGATCATCGGCACCACCATCCAGGGCCACGGCTGCCCCGGGATGACCCGCAAGGCCGCCGGGATGGTCGCCCGGGAGATGGCCCGGGTCGACGGCAGCATCAACACGTTCCTGGGGGTGCACGCCAACCTGTGCATGGGCGCGATCAACATGCTCGGCTCCGAGCAGCAGAAGGACCGGTGGCTGCCGTCGATGGCCCGGCTGGAGCGGACCGGGGCGTTCGCTTTGACCGAGCCCGAGCACGGCTCGGACTCGGTGGCCCTGGAGACCTCCGCCCGCCGCGAGGGCGGGCAGTGGGTGCTCAACGGGCACAAGCGCTGGATCGGCAACGGCCACGCCGCCGACGTGATCGTCGTCTTCGCCCGCAACACCGCCGACGGGAAGGTCAACGC
>NZ_JAVFXA010000099.1:0-553 GCF_040981195.1 Kocuria oxytropis
AATAAAAATAAAAATATTATTATAATTTCTTGTATATTATATCAACACTATTATTATATACTAAAGCTGTTTTGAAAAAAAGTCCTCCACCAACTCCTGCCTGATCTTGTCTAACTTTTCTTGTTTTTCCATACCAAAATCATAGCAAAATAGCATAAACATCACCAAAACGTAACCTGTGTAACCTGAGTGTAACCTCTAAAACCCGCATGAATACTACAAAAGTTACAAAGTTACACGGTTACAGTGAAAATATATAAATCCTATAGAGATTGCAAATTTGCATTTCCGTACAGACAGTTTTTTCGTCGTTGTAACCGTAACTTCGTAACCTTTCCATAAAATCAAGCTTGATTATTATCATCATTTCACGAACGAGCGCATTCCGGTTAGAAAATCGCATTCCGGTTAGGTCCGGTTAGGTTTCGGTTAGGCCGGAAACCCGCATGAATACTACGTTTTCTCCATTTCCTAACTATCTAACCCAAATTATAATATTCTGTATACAGACTCTAACATGCATGTAAACGCCATAGCTGATGGAATGAAAACA
>NZ_JAVFXA010000100.1:0-551 GCF_040981195.1 Kocuria oxytropis
GACAAAGCCTTTTCCATCGCATAACCAGCGAAGTATTGGCTTGCTGCGGCAGTGCCTTGCTCAAGGTAGATAAGTCCACCCATTGCAATACCGCAGAGTATCCAGAAAACAGACCAAAGCGAAGCGGCTTTGACGCCCATTTTCTCTCCCTTCTTATGACCAAAGAAGTCAACGAGAAGGGCACCACCACCTACAACTGCAAGAGTTGGATAGATGAGATTCATCAGGCGGCTTTTCCTTGTTGGAGACGAATTGATACAAGATGATTAACGAAAGTATCAATGCGGGAACGGATAGTATCGAGTGATACTTTGTTCTTAATTTCGCCATTCAGGAACACTACTGGCAAATCAGAATTCTCTTCATCGTCAACAGTAACCTGATCTTTGAAACTCCACATTGCATCTTCGTCAAACTTATGGCTCACCAGACCTTTGATAGACTTCTTCGTACCATCATCAGTAGCTGGATCTTTGAACACTTCACGCTCTACGCCATCTACAACACCCCAGGTTGCTTTCATAGCAAACCCGAAGGTATCACGGGTTACG
>NZ_JAVFXA010000016.1:0-57863 GCF_040981195.1 Kocuria oxytropis
CACGGTGGCCGCGCTCTCGTCCGGAACGACGAGCAGGGCCACCGCGCTACACCACTATCGGGGGCTCAACTAGCGGGCCCCGTTCCGGTACGAGGCGTTGCCCCTGCCGCCCCGGTGCCTGGGGTCGGTTGCGCTCCGGTCCCGGCAGGGGACTTCTGCGCACCGTCCTGGCCGGGTGTGCCCGTCGAGGACGCGCCTGCCGGTCCGGTGCCGCCGGTGCTTCCTCCGGGGCTGGAGGTGCCGGCGTTCGCGCTGGACTCGGTGGCCTGGGCGACGGCTTCCCCGCCTCTTTGCACTGCGTTGGCGGCCGCCATGCCCGCAGCAGCCACAGGAGCAGCTGCTGCACCCGCCGCCGCCGCCGCACCAGCGGAGCCCGCCGTGCCTGCAGCACTGGCCCCAGCGGTGCCGTTGGCCCCACCGGCAGGCGAGGACAGACCCGCAGGCGCGGAACCCGAACTGCCCTTCGAGGGCGGCGCGGAGGAGGAGTCAGAGCCGAAGCCGCGTCCCGAGCGCGCCAGGTGGGAGGCTCCCTGCGGGATTGCCGCGCCCATCGCCGCGATGCCCAGCGCCCCGCCGCTGCTACCGCCGGAGGAGGACATCGAGCCCAGGACGGGGCTGAGGAACCCGATGAGCACGGGCAGGGCGAACACGGAGGCGACGATCATCATCAGCCCGGCGGCGAACTGGATCAGCCCGCTGCCGGAGTCCTCCCACACCCCGGTGGTGGACATCTTGATCGCCAACCCGTAGATCAGGGCCGCGGCGGGCTTGTAGAAGGCGAAGGCCAGGGTCCAGGCGATGACCTTCTGGAAGAAGTTCTTCCCCGTCTCGGTGTTCAGGAAGGCGGCGGAGAGGGGCAGGATCCCGGCCATCAGGAACAGCATCCCGGTGCGCAGCACCATCAGCATCAACTGGATGAGGTTCACGATGATGGCCACGACCCCGCCGACGATGATCAGGATGACGTTGCCGCCCAACCACACCGGATCGGCTGCACCGGCGCTGGTGGCGTTGTCGAGGTCCAACAGCTTGAGCACGTCGGTCTGGAAGTCCTCACCGATGGCGGAGTCGATGATCTGTACGGCTAGGGCGTCGGTGCCGGCCACCAGGACGTTGAGGATCGTCACCCCCGAGGCCGTGACCACGGCCAGGGTGAGCAGATTCTTCAGCAGGTCGCGGGCCGGTTCGGCGCGCTGGGTCCAGGCCATCTCTCCGTGCACGGCTCCTGGGGTCCGGTTGACGCCGTTCACCATGCCGTTGATGACGCCACCCCCAGGCGGGAGTCATCTTCTCGGCGCACAGCGCCCTCAACGACGCCCTGGTCTTCCGCCGGGACATCACTGAGCCCACGTGAGGCTCGGTGGTCGGCCGTCACAACTTGTCACAAACCCGGCCCGACGTCGGCCGAGCGCGACCGCCCGGCCCGAATATGTCCCGACGTGTGTCTTTGTGACAGCCGACCCCACCGTCCGTTGGACTAGAGAGCCGTCCATCGAGTGGGATGAGCGCACCACACCATCCAGAGCGGCCGAGAGATCTGGCTCGACGACGCCGCAGCAACCAGTCAGCCGACCCTGGGACATCGGGACCGGCGGGCACGGTGCTACCGCCAGGACCGATGGAGAATCGAATGAATCACCATGCCACCCAACAGGTCCACGCCGGCTACGAGCCCGAGGCCCCCTACTGGCCGGTGGCCGTACCCATCCACCAGACGGCGGCCTACCGCTTCCCCGATCACGCCACGGCCGCCTCGATGTTCCGGTTGGAGACCCCCGGGTTCACCTACAGCCGCACGGGCAACCCCACGGTCGCTGTGTTCGAGAACCGACTGGCGGCCCTGGAGGGCGGGATCGGGGCCATCGGCACCGCCACGGGACAAGCCGCCGTCGCGCTGTCCCTGCTGACTCTGCTTCACGGCGGCAAGCACTTGGTCGCCTCCAGCCAGCTTTACGGCGGGACGGTGGACCTGCTGACGGACACCTTCGCCGGCTTCGGCATCGAGGTCACTTTCGCCGACCCGGCCGACCCGCAGGCCTGGGGCGCGGCGATCCGGCCGGACACCCGCGCGTTCTTCCTGGAGTCCATCACCAACCCGCTGGCCACCCTGCCGGACCTTCCGGCGCTGGCGGACATCGCCCACGCTTCCGGGGTCCCGGTCGTGGTGGACAGCACCTTGGCGACGCCGGTCCTGTACCGGCCACTGGAACATGGTGCCGACGTGGTGGTGCACTCCGCCACGAAGTTCATCGGCGGGCACGGGGCCGTCCTCGGCGGGGCGATCGTGGACGGCGGCACCTTCGACTACGGCGCAGCCCCGGAGCGGTGGCCCCAACTGACCCGGCCCAAGGTCCGCTACGGCGGCCAGGCACTCATCGACCGGCACGGCCGCGGCGCCTACCTGGCGCTGGCGCGCAGCAAGTTCCTGCACGACCTCGGCCCCTCCCTCGCCCCGGCCAGCGCCGCCCAGTTCATCCAGGGCCTGGAGACCCTCGCCGTGCGCATCACCCGGCAGGAGCAGACCGCGCGAACGGTCGCCGAGCACCTGGCCCGGCACCCCACCGTCGGGCGCGTCCACCACCCGGCGATCCCCGGACACCCCAGCGCCGCCCTCGCCGAGAGGTACTTCCCGCACGGCACCGGCTCGGTGTTCTCCTTCGACCTGGCCGCCGGCCCCGAGGCCATCGGCCCGGTCATCGACGCTCTGGAGCTGTTCCAACTCGTGGCCAACATCGGGGATGTGCGCTCCCTGGTCAGTCACCCGGCGACCATGACGCACTGCCGGCTCACCCCCAACCAACGCCGGGCCGCGGGCATCACTGAGACCACGATCCGGCTGTCCATCGGACTGGAGTGTCCCGAGGACCTGATCGTCGACCTCGACCGGGCGCTGGCCACCGTACCGGCCTCGGCCCTGACCGGGGAGACGCGCTGAGATGACCCTCCTGAACGACACAGCACCGACGGACACTGCGCCGACGGCCCGTCGGGGCTTCCACACGACAGCGGTGCACGCCGGCCAGGCACCCGACCCGCTGACCGGGGCGGTCGTGCCGCCGGTCTACCAGACCAGCACCCTCGTGCAGGACGCATCAATGTGCTGCGCGGCGGCCACGAGTACAGCCGGGGGTCCAACCCGACCCGGACCGGTCAGCGCCGCCTCACCGCCGCGGCCCGCGCGGCCCGGGGAACCGGCAAACCGGAGGCCCGGATCGACGTCGTCCGGGCAGCGCCGGGGGTGCCCGGAGCATGACTGAGGCGACCTTCGGGAGGGCAGTGCACGAGCAGCAGGGAAGGACGTTGGAGATGAGTACGGACCTGGGAGGCAGGCCCCCAGCCCACAGTGAGGAATCGATGCATCAGACCACCAGGACGAACGACTTCACGTTCAGTATCAGCACGACCCGCTTCGATGAGGACTACTGCCCGTCGTCCAGTTCCCGAGGCACGACGAACTTCGCGAACCTGGCCCGCGGCGAGAACCGTCGGCAGAACCTCCGCAACACCCTGACCATGATCAATAGTCGCTTCAACGACCTGGCCCACTGGGACAATCCCAGCCGGGATCGCTATGCCGTGGAGATCGAGATCGTCTCCGTGGACCTGCACTTCGCCGCCGACGGCGACGACGCGGCGTTCCCCCTGATCGAGGTCCTCGACGTGCGGATCTTCGACACGCTGACCAATGTGCACATCGACGGGATCGTGGGGAACAACTTCTCGTCCTACCTGCGGGACCACGACTTCAGCGTGGTGCTGCCGGAACACCACGCGAAGGCGTCCCGGTCCAGCATCCCCGATGACTTCGGCGAATTGCACGGGAAGCTCTTCACGCACTTCCTGGACTCCGACGCCTACCGCGAGCGGTTCCCCCAGCCGCCCGTGATCTGCATCAGCGTCTCGAGCACCAAGACGTATCGTCGGCTCGAGAACCACCATCCGATCCTCGGGGTCGAGTATCGGCAGGATGAATCCTCCTTGACGGATCGATACTTCGAGAAGATGGGACTGCGGGTCCGCTACTTCATGCCCCGCGGCGCGGTCGCACCCCTGGCGTTCTATTTCCGGGGCGATCTCCTCAATGACTATTCCAGCCTGGCACTCATCGGTCTCATCAGCACGATGGAAGCGTTCCAGAAGATCTATCGCCCGGAGATCTACAACGCCAATGCGGCGGCTGGTCGGATCTACCGGCCGAGCCTGGAGAGCCGAGACTACTCGGTGACGCAGATCGCCTACGACCGCCAGGAGCGCAGTCAGCTGGCCCTCCTGCAGGGGAAGTTCACGGAGGAGCACTTCGTGAAGCCACACCAGACCCTCCTGGAGCAGTGGGCCGCGGCCCACTCCGGGCGAGAGACGGAGAAACACCGATGAACACACTGTTGCCCACCACCATCGTCGGCAGCCTGCCCAAGCCCTCCTGGCTCGCGGAAGGTGAGACGCTGTGGTCCCCCTGGAAGCTCGACGGCGAGGAACTGCGCGAGGGCAAGCGGGATGCGCTGAGCCTGGCCGTGGACGAGCAGCACCAGGCGGGTATCGACATCGTCAGCGACGGCGAACAGACCCGTCAGCACTTTGTCACCACGTTCATCGAACACCTCAGCGGCGTCGACTTCGAACACCGGGAGACGGTGCGGATCCGTGACCGCTACGACGCGAGCGTCCCGACGGTCGTCGGCGCGGTGGGCCGTGAACGGTCGGTTTTCCTCGACGACGCCAAGGCCCTCCGCGCGCGGACCAGCCAGCCCATCAAGTGGACGCTCCCCGGTCCCATGACCATGATCGACACCCTCTACGACAAGCACTACAAGAGTCGCGAAAAGCTCGCCTGGGAGTTCGCGAAGATCCTCAACCAGGAGGCCAAAGAGCTGGAGGCGGCGGGCGTCGACATCATCCAGTTCGACGAGCCTGCCTTCAACGTGTTCTTCGACGACCTCAAAGAGTGGGGCGTGGCCGCACTGGAGCGAGCGGCCGAGGGACTGCGCAGCACAACGGCCGTGCATATCTGCTACGGCTACGGCATCAAAGCCAATACCGAGTGGAAGGCGACGCTCGGGTCGGAGTGGCGCCAGTACGAGATGTCATTCCCGCTGCTCCAGCAGTCGACGATCGACATGGTCTCCTTGGAACGCCACAACTCCCGCGTCCCGGTCGAGCTCATCGAGCTGCTCCGAGGCAAGCAGGTGATGGTTGGGGCCATCGACGTCGCCAGCGACGCGATCGAAACCCCGGAGGAAGTGGCCAGCACCCTCCGGCAGGTGCTCCGGTTCGTCGATGCGGACAAGCTGTATCCGAGCACCAATTGCGGCATGGCGCCACTGGCTCGACAAGTTGCGCGAGACAAAATGATCGCTCTCGCTGCGGGTGCGGAGATCATCCGAGGGGAACTCTCCGGAGCGACCCCCTCGAAGTGACGGCCGGCCAGGGCGTCCAAGACCCGGCGGTGAGCCCCGCCTGACGCCCGAGAGAATCGTCCCCGTTAGCGGCCTCGGGAACGGACGGGACCAAGAACTGCCGCCCAAGCCCACTGTGATCGCGGTGGTCCACTTCGTGTCTTGCGTGGTGTTCGCCCGCCCCGTTGCCGGTGAGAGGGAGGACGTGGGTCCGCTGGTTCTGCCCGAGTGTGCCGCGTGGTTGGTGGGTCTTGCGGTGTGCATGCTGTTCGTGCCGGAAGGGTCTGAGACGCCGCGGCGGAAGGGGCCGTTGCGCTTCACCCCCGAGGGGCGGAAAAGGGCTCACCGGATACTGCTTGCCATGGGCGGGGGCAGTGTGGTGCTCGTGCTGATGGGCTTGGCTCTGGGGCATTGGGGTCACCCCTGGTTCGCTGAGACCTTTGTCGGCTCGGGCGTCTTCGCGCTGGCCTTCACAGCGGTGATGGCTGGCCGGGTCTTGACGGCTGTGTCTGTGGAGACCGGCGCACCGACCTCGGTGTCCGATCCGGCGATGGGGACAGATTCACGGACAGCTGATGTTGATCGAGTTGCAGCCTCCCTCCGCTTTACACATGGCACGGGTGTCGGACACCAACCACGGGAAAGGACTGATGCACGGTTCGGTCAACCTGTCACCTACTGGTGCATCAGTCCCGACCGAGGTGGTGTACAGGCCGGTGGCCGACGACGTCCCGGTCAACTCCGTCGTGGCGGTCGTGGCGGTCGTGCCGGCCGGGCACCGCCCGCCCCGCCGGGTCACCGCGGCCATCGACGCGCTGAGAGCATCGAACCGGCAACAGGACACCACCCGAAGAGAGGACCGTGCATGAGCTCGCGCGACCAGAAGACCCCGCCCGCCCCCGGCACCCCGGTGGCGCCACCCCTGGAGCACGTCGCCACGATCGAGGTCGACGTCGACGCCCCGATCACCGTCGGTGCCACCGTGGACGGAGTGCGCCGGGTGGTCCCCATCCGCGGAGGCCGGGTCCACGGCCCCGGCCTCACCGGCCGCGTGCTGGACGTGGGCGCCGACTTCCAGCAGTACCCCACGCCGGACGTCGCCTACCTGGTGGCCGACTATGTCGTGGAGCTCGACGACGGCCACCACGTCCTGGTGCAGAACCGCGCCCTGCGCACCGGCAGCGCCGAGGACCTGCGGAAGGTCATGGCAGGAGAGACCGTGGACCCAGCGCGCATCCACTTCCGCTGCGTGCCCCGGCTGACCGCCGACGAAGCCGGACCGCACGCATGGCTGAACCGCACCCTGTTCATCGGCACCGGGGAGAGAAGCCCGCACGGAGTGCGCATCGAGGTCTTCCGCGTCGGCTAGAACCCCGCTGCAGCGCGTGCGGGTCAGCCGGCGGCCACCAGCTCCGAGCGGTCGACGACGTCCAGGCCGTGGGCCTCCCCGACCGAGCGGTGCGTCACGTGACCGGCCATCGTGTTGAGCCCGGCGGCCAGGGCGGGGTCGGCGTCCAGGGCCGCCGTCACGCCGCGGTCGGCGAGGGCGGTCGCGTAGCGCAGCGTGACGTTGGTGAGGGCGTAGGTCGAGGTGTTCGGCACCGCGCCGGGCATGTTGGCCACGCAGTAGAAGACCGTGTCGTGCACCGCGAAGACGGGGTCCTGGTGGGTGGTGGGGCGGCTGTCCTCGAAGCACCCGCCCTGGTCCACGGCGATGTCCACGAGCACGCTGCCCGGCTTCATGGCCGCGACCATGGCGTTGGTGACCAGTTTCGGTGCCTTCGCCCCGGGGATCAGCACGGAGCCGACGACGAGGTCCGCCTCGGTCACCGACCGCTCGATCTCCAGGGTGTTGGAGGCGACGGTGCGCAGCCGCCCGGCGTAGATCTCGTCCAGCTGCCGGAGCCGGTCCACGTTCACGTCCAGGACGGTGACGTCGGCGCCCAGGCCCACGGCCATCGCCGCGGCGTTGGTGCCGGCCACCCCCGCGCCGATCACGGCGACCTTCGCCGGGCGCACCCCCGGCACCCCGCCCAGCAGCACGCCCTTGCCCCCGGCGGGAGCGGTGAGGGCCGCGGCCCCGGCCTGCACGGAGAGCCGGCCGGCGACCTCGCTCATGGGCGCCAGCAGCGGCAGCCGCCGGTCGGCGGTCTGGACGGTCTCGTAGGCGATGGCCGTGACCCCGGCCTCGAGCAGGGCGCGGGTGAGCTCGGGCTCCGCGGCCAGGTGCAGGTAGGTGAACAGCACCAGCCCCTCCCGGAACCGGTGGTACTCGGAGGCCACGGGCTCCTTGACCTTCAGCACCAGGTCGGCGCGGGCCCACAGCTCGTCGGCATCGGCCACGAGCTCGGCCCCCGCCGCGGTGTAGTCCTCGTCCGCGATGCCCGAGCCGGTGCCGGCGCCGGTCTCCACGAGGACGCGGTGACCGTGGGCGACCAGTTCGTGCGCCCCGGCGGCGGTGATCGCCACGCGGTGCTCGCTGTTCTTCACTTCCCGGGGGACGGAGACGATCATCGGGTCCTTCTTCCGCAGAAACCGTAGGATGGGTGGCATCAAACTACGCTTTCTGGCCGTGCCCGTCGGGTTCATCGACGATCCTTCGGCAGATACCCCCGAACTGGGAGAATCATGGAGCATGTGAGTCGCGACACACGGCGTGCGTCGCAGGATCTGCGCCCGGCGGAGGGCCTGGACGAGCTGGACCGGCGGCTGCTGGCCCTGCTGCGGGAGAACTCGCGGATGACCAACCAGGCCCTCAGCGAAGCCCTCGGCGTGGCCCCGTCCACGTGCCTGGCGCGGATGAAGAACCTGCAGCGCTCCGGGGTGATCCGCCGGTTCACGATCGAGGTGGACCCCCGGGCCCTCGGGAGCACCATCGAGGCCCTCATCAGTGTGCGCCTGCGCCCGGGAGCCCGGCACCTGATGGCCGCCTTCGGCGAGGGGCTCAAGTCGGTGCCGGAGGTGTCCCAGTTCTTCTTCCTGGCGGGCTCCGACGACTTCCTGATCCACGTCACGGCCCGGGACACCGACCACATCCGCCAGTTCGTCCTGGAGCACCTGTCCTCCCACCAGGCGGTGGCGGCCACCCAGACCAGCCTGGTCTTCGAGCACGTCCAGGGGTCCGTGGAGATCTGATCCCTGGAGCGCCCCTCAGCCGCGGTGGGGCGACCCCGCCGGGACCCCCGCCGCACGCGCCCGCACGGCGGCGGCCGCGTCCTCGGCCACCAGGTCCGCGTTGATCGCCGCGGCCGCTCCGGTCCCCGCTCCCGCCGCGGAGGAGACCATGGCCGAGAGGTCCCCGGCGTTGCCGGCCGCCCACATCCCGGGGACCGGGGTGCTGCCCATCGGGCCCGTGGCGATGAGCTGCCCGACGGGGTGCTCGGTCAGCGTCCCGCCGAGCTGCTCGTACAGCTCCGCCCGGGCCACGAACCGGGGTGCCACGACCACGGCGTCCACCGCGATCTCCTGCCCGTCGCCGAGCACCACGGCGCGCAGGGCGTCCCCCTCGGCGCGCAGTCGCTGCACGGGCCCCTCGACCACCCGGACCCCCAGGGCGGCGAGCTGCTCCCACGCCTCGGCGCCGGGATCGTCCATCCGGTGCGGGAAGAAGGTGACGTCCTCGCTGAGCTGCCGGAACAGCAGCGTCTGGTGGATGCTCATGGGGCTCGCGCCGAGGACGCCGATCCGCCGGCCGCGGACCTCCCACCCGTGGCAGTAGGGGCAGTGCAGCACGCTGCGCCCCCATAGCTCGGCCACGCCGGGCACGTCGGGCAGCTCGTCGACCAGCCCGGTGGCGAGGAGCAGCCGCCGCCCCCGCAGCACGCCGCCGCCGGCGAGGCCGACCGCGAAGCCGCCCTCCTCGGCCCGGGCGGTCACGGCCCGGTCCGCCACGATCCGTGCCCCGTACTGCTCCGCCTCCCGCCGGCCGGTGGCCAGCAGCTCGAGCGGCGCGATCCCCTCCCGGCCGAGGAGGTTGTGCGCGCCGCCGGCCGGGGCGTTGCGCGGTTGGCCCGCGTCCACCACGACCACCGAGCGCAGGGAGCGGGCCAGGGCGACGGCGGCGCTCAGACCGGCGGCACCGCCTCCGACGACCACCACGTCATGGATCGGTTCCGGGCTCATGGGGCACCTCTGCTTCCTGCGGTCCTGCGTGGCGCGGAGGACCCGGCCACGGCTCCACGGTAGACCGGCTGTGCCTCAAAGGCATAGCATCTTGCTCATGACGCAAGAACTCGACCTGGACGCCGTGATCCGCCGGCGCCTGCGCGGACTCCGCCTGGCCCGCGGCTGGTCCCTCGACGCGCTCGCCGCCCGGTGCCACCTCAGCCCGTCCACGCTGAGCCGCCTCGAGACCGGCCACCGCAGGATCGCCCTCGACCAGCTGGTGCCCATCGCCCGCGCTCTCGACACCTCGCTGGACCAGCTCGTGGAGTCCCCGGAGGACGAGGACGTGGTGATCCGCCCCCAGCCCAGCAGCACCCCGGGACTGACCACGTGGCTGCTCTCCTCCGACCGGGCCCTGCACGGGATGACCGTGGCGAAGATGCGCATCCAGCCGGGCCGGCCGCCCGCGCCGGACCGGCTGGCGGTGCACCCGGGCCGGGACTGGTTCACCGTGCTCTCCGGGACCGCCCGCCTGCACCTGGGGGAGCGGGTCATCGTGGTCGAGGCAGGTCAGGCGGCGCAGTTCTCCACGATGGTCCCGCACGCCATCGTGGCGCAGGGCGGGCCCGTGGAGATCCTCACGGTGCTCGACCACGACGGCGAACGCGCCCACCTGCAGGGGGACGAGCCCGCCCGCGAGCGCCGGACGTCGGCCCCGGCCGACCGCCCCGCGTCCGGCGACGGGGCACCCGACCCGGCCCGGTGAGGCCCGTCCCGGACAGGGGTGCGCGGGGGCCGGGCCGTCCGGGTCAGGAGCCCGGCGCCGCCGGCACCGTCTCGGGGTGCCCCGACGGCCCGCGCGGTGCGGCGGGGCCGGCCGGGCCCGGGACCTGCGGGATCAGGGCCACGGCCCCGGCGGCGACGAGCGCCACGGCCGCGAACACGATGAAGTTCCACTGGAACGGCAGGGCCATCGAGCCGATCCAGCCGCCGACGAGCGGACCCGAGATCGCCCCCACCCGGGCGAAGGACAGGGCCCATCCGGTGGCCGTGGCCCGGGAGTGGGCGGGGTAGTACTCGGCCACCCAGCCCGTGAGCACCAGCGAGGTGGAGATCGAGCCGATCCCGGCGAGGGCCACGAATAGGTAGTTGACCAGCAGGGAGTTGGGGAACATCAGCAGCAGGATGCCCGCCCCGCCCAGCAGGTAGAAGACCACCAGGACCAGCTTCTTGCCGTACGCGTCCGCGGCGCGGCCCAGGGCGATGCCGCCGGCGGCGGAGGCCAGGCTGAAGACCACGAGGAACATCAGGGCGGGGCCGAGCTCGTAGCCGGCCGAGCGCATGATCGAGGGCAGCCAGGTGTTGAGCCCGTAGACCAGGACCATGCCGCAGAACAGGGAGATCCAGAAGAACACCGTGGCGGTGAGGTAGCCGCCGGAGAACATGGCCGCCAGGGACTGCTTCCAGCCCACCGGCCGCGCCGTCGTCCCCTCCGTGGCCACCGGGGTCCAGTCGCTCTCCACGAACGGGCTCACGCGCAGCCGCTCCGCCAGGCGGGCGGCCTCCTCGCGGCGGCCCTTGCCCACCAGGTACTCGAGGGACTCGGGCACGAGCCGGGCGACGAGCGGCAGCAGGACCACGGGCAGGCACCCGATGCCGACCACCCAGCGCCAGCCCAGGGTGGGCAGCAGCACGATCGCCACGAGCGCGGCGAGCAGGATGCCGAGGGAGTAGCCGGAGTACATCACGCCGTAGTGGAAGGACCGGCGCCGCGGCGCCGAGTACTCGATGGTCAGGGCCGCCGCCACCGGGATGATCCCGCCCATGCCCAGGCCGCCGAGCAGCCGGAAGAGCCCGAAGACCTCCGGGGTGGGGGCCAGGGCGGCGCCCAGCTGCATGGTGGTGAAGACGGCCATCGAGGCCAGCAGCATCTTCTTCCGGCCGATTCGGTCCGAGAGGGTGCCGATGACCATGGCCCCGACGAGCATGCCGATCAGGGCGTAGGAGCCGAGGCCGCCGAGCTCCAGCGGCGTGAGGTCCCAGGCGCGGTGCTCCGCGAGGGCGGGCAGGACGGCGCCGAGCACTCCGACGTCGTAGCCCTCGGCCAGGATCGCCAGCCAGCAGGCGAGCAGCACCCGGTGGGTGGTCTTCGACGGCACGGGCCACGCGGTGGCGGTGGGGCTGGTCATGCGGGGCAGTCCTTCGGGAGGCGGCGGGAGGATCCGGACTGCGGGCGGGGCGCGGGCGCTCGCCGGGTGACCGGGACCTCTCGATTCTAGGGACCGCGCGGGGCGCGGCGAACAGCGCGGGCAGCGGGGCCCGCCGCGAATAATTGCCGTCCCCGCCCGGTTGTACAGTCGACCAGGCGCCGCCCGTCCGAAGGCGCGCCGTCCCCGCCTCGATCCAGGACCGTGAGATGACCTGTACCCTGCCGTCCTCCGGGACGCCCCCGACCGTCCCGCCCGTCCGGGGCGGGGACGACGACGCCCGCTGCCTCGGCGTGGACATCGGCGGAACCACCATCAAGTACGCGGTGGTGGACCCGGTCCGCGGGAGGACCGTCGGCCCGGTGCGCCGCGTGCTCACGCCCGCGCCGGCCACCCCCGCCGCGGTGGTGGCCGCCCTGCGCGGCGTCCTGGAGGCCGTGGAGGGCGCGCCCGGCTCGACCGGCCCGCTTGCCGGGGTCGGCGTGGGCGTGCCGGCCATCATCGACCACGGCATCGCGCGCTCGGCCGCCCACCTCGACGACTCCTGGATCGGCACGGACGCCCGGGAGCTGCTCGCCACCGGACTGGAGCGCGAGGTCGCCGTGCTCAACGACGCCGACGCTGCCGGGCTGGCCGAGATGCGCTTCGGCGCCGCCCGCGGCGCCCGCGGCACGGTGCTGGTGATCACCCTGGGCACCGGGATCGGCTCGGCGCTGTTCGTGGACGGGGAGCTGATCCCCAACACCGAGTTCGGGCACGTGTGGCTGGAGGGCCGGGACGTCGACGGCTGGGCCGGCGCCTCGGCCCGGACGGAGGAGGCCCTGGACTGGCCGACCTACACGGGCCGGCTCCAGCGCTACCTGTCCCACCTCGAGCGCCTGATCTCCCCGGATCTCGTCGTCCTCGGCGGGGGCATCAGCGAACGGCACCAGGAGTTCCTGCCGCACCTGCGGCTGCGCGCCCGCGTGGCCCCCGCGCAGCTGCGCAACGCCGCCGGGATCGTCGGTGCCGGCCGTCAGGCCCACCTCGGAGCCCCGCGGGCCGTCGGCCTCGCCGGGAGCCGCTGAACGGGCCCGGAGGCACCGCCTCCTGAAAGTTCGTGCACCCGCCGGGACGGGCCGTGGACCGATGAGAAGGACTCTTCCCCTGTGTGACCTGGATCTCTATCATGGGAAGGGACAGCGTGGTCGAGCACCCCGCCCGGCACCGGGACCTTCTGCAGCTCCCGATGCGCTCGCACGACTGGAGATCCCGCGATGAGCCTTACCGAACTGACCCCTGTTCCCGACGACACGGGACCCCTCGACGTCCTCCCCGGCATCGGCGTGGGGCCGGTCGTGGACCCGGTCTCGTCCATCACCGTCTCCCACGTGGCGCGCTACCGGATGCGCACCGACCGCGCAGGGCTGGACCTGCGGGCGGGAGAGGTGGTGCTGTGCGCCCCCTACGACCCGGTGCAGCTGGGCATGGTCGTGCTGGTGCGCTGCGAGGCCGACGGCTACAGCCCGGGCGCCCTCATCCCCGCGTCCGACGTCGAGTACCTCGAGCCGGTGGGCCCGTCCTTCGGCCCGTTCGTCTGGGGCACCCCCGGCGTCCGCGGCTGACCGCCGCGGCTCCTCCGCTGCGGACCCGGCCGGCCTCCGGTCCGCGGTGGGGCCGGCCTCCGACAGGACCTCGCGCCGGGCCTCCGGCCGGACCGCGGTCGGCTAGACCTCCGTCAGGGCGTCCGCCTTGTGGGTGGCGCGGGCCCCGGAGCTGTCGGACTCCACGATGAAGTGGGGGTCCTCCGGGCTCGCGCGGTACGTGCGGCCGTCCAGCTCGAAGTCCTCGGTCTTCCGCTCCACCACGGTGCCCTCGGTCCTGCCCTGCGGGGTGTTCCACGCGACTCTCGTGCCCTTGCCCAAGCTCATCGGCTGCTCCTCCGCCGTTCCGGTGCCGTTGCTGGTGATCTGTTGCTGCTCACGTACTCTTCCACGCTCCACGGCCCACGGTCCACGGTCACCGGTCACCGGGTGGAGGGAACCGGCTCGAGGGAGCCCGGAGCCCTGGCGGGCTCACCGGCGTCCCCGTCACGGCCCTTGCTCTCACGGCTCATGGTCTCCCGGCCCGTCGTCTCCCGGTCACCGGTGCCGCGGATCGCCTCGCCGGTCCGCCGGTCGCCCGGCTCGTCCGCGGTGACCACGAGGTCGCCCTCGGCGAGCGCCTCCGGCTGGACGTCCCGCTCGACGGTCGTGGCCAGCGGCTTCTCGACGACGAAGCACAGCAGCGCGGCCGCCAGCAGCGCGAGGGGCACGATCCACAGGTAGATGGGCGTCAGGGCGTCGTTGTAGGAGGTCACCACCGGGTTCCGCAGCGCCTCCGGCAGAGAGGCGACCACGGCCGGGGTCAGGGAGTTGGCCCCGCCCGCGCCGGCCTCCAGTGCGGCGGGCGGGAGGCGCTCGGCGAGCAGGTCGGCCAGCCGGCCCGCGAAGACGCTGCCGACCACGCCCGAGCCCAGGGTGGCGCCGATCTGGCGGAAGAAGTTGTTGGCCGCCGTGGCCGTGCCGACCTGCCGCAGGGGGAAGGTGTTCTGCACGATCAGCACCAGCACCTGCATGGACAGCCCGAGCCCCAGCCCCAGGACCGCGATGTAGAGGCACACGTGCCACACGCCCTGGTCGGAGGTCAGGGTCGCCAGCAGGCCCATGGCCACGGCCACGATCACGCTGCCGGCCACCGGCAGCCACTTGTAGCGGCCCGTCCGGCTCACGGCCCGCCCGGAGAGCACGGAGGTCACGAGCAGGGTGCCCATCATCGGGACCATCAGCAGTCCGGACCGGGTGGCGTCGACGCCGAAGACCATCTGCAGGTAGGTGGGCAGGTAGCCCAGTGCCCCGAACATCGCCACGCCGGTGAGCAGCCCGGCGAGGGTGGTGAGGACGAAGTTGCGCTCCCGGAACAGGTGCATCGGGATGATCGGCTCGGCGGTGCGCCGCTCCACGGCCACGAACGCCGCGGAGGCCACGAGTGTCCCGGCGACCAGGCCGAGGATCACCGGATCGGTCCACGCGTACTTGCCGCCGCCCCAGGTGGCGAACAGGACCAGGCACGTCGTGGCGACGGCCAGCAGCGCCATGCCGCCGATGTCCAGCCGGGGCCGCCCGGCGTGCCGGGGGAGCTTGAGGAACAGGACGGCTCCGGCCAGGGCCAGCAGCCCGAGGGGGATGTTGATCCAGAACGCCCAGCGCCAGCCGGGGCCCTCGGTGAAGAACCCGCCCAGCAGCGGGCCGATGACCGAGGACACCGCGAACACCCCGCCCATGACGCCCATGTACTTGCCGCGCTCACGGGCGGGGACCACGTCGGCGATGGCGGCCTGCGAGAGGATGATGAGCCCGCCGCCGCCCAGGCCCTGGATCGCGCGGGCCGCGATGAGGACCTCGATGGTGCCGGCGAGGGCGCCGACCACGGAGCCGGCCATGAACACGAGAATCGCGCCCAGCAGGAGCGGCTTGCGTCCCATCAGGTCCCCGAGCTTGCCGTACACGGGCATCATGATCGTCGAGGCGAGGATGTAGGCGGTGATCACCCACAGCATCTCGTCCACGCCGTCGAGCTCCCCCACGATCGTGGGCAGCGCCGTGCTGAGCACGGTCTGGTTCAGCGCGGCCAGGAGCATGGAGAGCATCAGGCCGACGAAGAGCAGCCCGAGGTGCTGGGAGCCGGCGGCCGGCTCCGCCCGGTGGGAGGGAGTGCGGGTCATGAGAGCTTTTCCTGGAGGTGGTGGAGGAGGGTGAGCGCCGACTCGTGGTCCTCGGTCGGCAGTCCGTGCGCCGGGGAGTAGCCCTCGGCGGTGATGGCGAAGCGCAGCGGGACGCCGGCCAGCATGACGAGCATCCGGGCGACCTCGTCCACGGCGTGCTCCCCGATCCCGGCCGACCAGTGCGGGTCCCGCGCCAGCAGCTCCGCGAGGGTGTCGCAGACGAGGGACTCGGCCTCGAGCATCAGCTCGTGCCGGCGGCGTCCCAGGCTCGGGTGGTCCTGCAGCAGCTTCCGGCGCCGCTCCGCGTCCCGGCCCGCGTAGGCGCTGCGGGACACGGCCAGCAGCAGGCGCGAGACCTGCCCCAGCAGGTCGTGCTCGAGGGAGAAGCCCTCCAGCAGCTGCGGGTCCAGCACAGGGGCCCGCATGCCCAGGACGGCGTCCTCCTTGGCGGGGAAGTAGTTGAAGAAGGTCCGCGGGGAGACCCCGGCCGCGGCGGCGGCGGCCTCCACGGTGGTGCCCTCCACGCCGTGCTCGACGGCGAGGGAGGCGGCCGCCTCGTGGATGGCGGACCAGGTCTCGGCCTTCTTGCGGGCGCGCAGGGTGAGAGGAGGCGGGGCGTTCACGTCCATATTCTTGCACTCCTGCATCTTTTGCACAACTGCATTATTGTTCCGGCGGGTGCCTACGGCGCCACGGTCTTGCGGTAGTGCCGGGCGGACTGGGTGTAGCCGTGGCGTTCGTAGAACCGGTGGGCTCCGTGCCGCCGGTGGGACGTCGAGAGCTCCAGCTCGGTGGCTCCCATCTCGCGGGCCGCCTGTTCCGCCGCCTCGAGGAGCAGGGCGCCGACGCCGCGGGAGCGTTCGGCCTCGTCGACCACCAGGGCCGTGAGCCGGGCCCGGTAGGCGCTCTCGGTCAGGAACGGCACTCGGTGGACGTGCGCGAGGCCCACCACCGCGGAGCCGGTCTCGGCCACCCAGCACCGGTCGTCCGGCGAGACGGTGCTCACCCACGTCCGCACCCACTCCTGCTCGGGCGTGTATCCCAGCTGCCCGAGCAGATCCAGCACGGCGGACACGTCGGCGGGCCGGGCCCGCCGGATCCTGACGGACGCGGTCACGACGACGTCCTCACGGTGGGCGCCAGTCCCGGGTCCTCAGTCCTGCAGCGGATCGTGGCCCCAGTTCATCAGGGAGTAGCGCCACCGGGTCTCGCGCACGTCGCCGTCGGGGCGCTGTGCCAGGTGGCGGTGGACGTAGCCGACCACCGTGCGCATGTGCTCGTGGTCGGCGTCGGTGCGCTCGCCCTTCGGCGTCCGCAGGATCTCCACGATCCGCCGCCCGGAGCGGTGGCCCACCGACTCCCCGCCGTCGTCCTGGCCCACCGAGGTCGACTCCTCGGTCTCCAGCCACGCCGAGAGCTGCCCGGCGGTCATGTTGACGGCCTCGTCGAACTCCTGGCCGGTGGTGTCGTCGTCGGTGCTCATGTCTCGCTCCTCAGGACCAGCTCGGTGTACTCGTCCGCCGGGAACCGCACGCGCGCCCGGAGCGTCTGCGGCCGGTGCGCCAGGACCGTCCCGGCAACCGCCCGTTGGGACGGCTGCCGGTGCCGTGGCCGTCCGGGCGGTCCTCGTCCGGGTGCCGGTGCTCGTTCGGCGGACGGGGCCAATCTATCCCAGCCGATCCGTCCGGCGGCTGCGCTCGGCCGGTGCGGCAGTCCGTTCGGCGCCACGCCTGTCCGGCCGCCCGGGTCCCGCGGGCCATCGCCGGCGTGTGGCGGCACGTTCGGCAGATCACCTGCCGGTGCCGCGGGTCCGTCCTCGGGGCCCGCTTGCGCCCTGGGCGCGTGTGCGCCCAGGGCCCGCACGTGACTGGCGCCCGCTCGCGCCGGGCCCGCTCGTGCCCGGGACCCCCGGTGCTCCGCGGCCGGGCCGGGCCGCGCTCAGGCGGCGACGCCCACCTGGATGAGGGTGTTCCAGGGGTCCTCGAAGCGCAGCACGGCGCCGTCGTGCCGGGTGGTGATCCGGTGGTCCGCGAGCCGGGACTCCAGGGCGGCGACGTCGTCGGCGGTGGGGAGGTCGATGTTGACCTGGCCCAGTCCGAGCGAGGCCGCGCGCGGGCCGGCCCCGGCGCTCTGCCAGGTGTTGAGCGCGATGTGGTGGTGGTAGCCGCCGGCGGCGATGAACAGGGCGGAGCCGATGTCGCTCATCACCTCGAAGCCCAGGACGTCCACGTAGAACCGCCGGCCCAGCGGGATGTCGCCCACCTGCAGGTGGACGTGGCCCAGGGTCGCGGGCGGGGCCACCGGGCGCTGCCCGTCCTGCGGCACCAGGTGTTGCTGCAGGAAGCCGTTCGGGTCCAGGGGGTTGGTGGCCAGGGTCAGCAGGCCGTTGGCCTCCCGCCGCCACGTGTCCCGGGGGCGGTCGGTGTAGAGCTCCACCCCGTTGCCCTCGGGGTCGTCGAAGTAGAAGGCCTGGCTGTAGAGGTGGTCGGCGCTGCCGGTGAAGGAGCGGGGCGCCACGGTCGCCACGGAGGCCAGGGCCGCCGCGAGGGCGGGCTCGTCCTCGAAGACCACCGCGGTGTGGAACAGCCCGGCCTGACCGCGGCGGGCCGGCGGGAGCTCCTTGACCTGGCGCAGCCGCACGACCGTCCGGCCGTCCCGGCCCAGGACCGCGGTGTCCCCGGCGTGGGACAGCACGTCGAGGGTGATGGCGTCCGAGTAGTAGGCGACCATCGTGTCCAGGTCGGACACCAGCAGCTCCACGGCGCCCATCCGGGTGTCGGCGGACAGCAGGTCCTCCGCGGGACGCTTCGTCAGGCTCTCGGGGGCGGGGTTCTGGGGAAAGATCGGCATCTCGGGGTTCTCCGTCGGCGTGGACAGCACATTGGTTGATGTGTCCCCAATGCTACCCGGAGAAGCTTTCCGGTGCAAGTAAATGCCGGAGGTGGTCGGGGAGAGGTGGTCAGAGCAGGAAGATCAGCGCCGCCATGACCGCCACGATGCCCAGGAAGACGAACCCCCACGCCTTGAGGTTGTCGGAGTCGTCCTCCTCGGGCTCGGCCGGGCGCGGAGGCCAGCCGCCCGGGCCGGGGCCGAACACCGGTCCCGAGGAACCCGGCCCGGCCGCTCCGGGGCCCGCCGCCGGCTGCTGGCCGGGACCGTACCCGTGACCGCCCAGGCCGGGAGCGTCCTGCCCCGGGGCCCGGCCGGGCGGCGGCGGGGCCGGTGTCGCGGGGCTCACGCCCCACCGCGGCGCCTCGGGGGACTGCGCCAGCGGGGCGTCCGGTGATCCCGCGCCGCGGTCCGCGGGGGTCCCCGGGGAGGGCGCCGGTCCCGCGGCCGCCCCCGGGGACGGCGGAGGGGCCGGGGGCAGCGTCTCGTCCGGGAGCGCGGGACCGTCCTCGCGGTGCCCGCGCTCCGCCTGGGTCAGCAGGCTCACGAACTGCTCGAGCGGCTCGGAGCCGTCGTGCTCCCGCGCCAGGAAGCGCTCGGCGCGGCGGCGCACCACCTTGTAGACGCGACCGTCGTCGGGGATGCCCAGGTCCCGTGCGGCCCGCGCCACGGCCAGCGGGGGCTGCTCGGGCAGGGGGTTCGTGCCCCACTCCAGGAGGCCGGTCAGCAGGGGGCGCTCGAGCACGGAGCCCAGGGCCGCCCGGGCGCCCGGCACCCGGGTCAGCTCCAGCAGCCCGCTCGGCGGGGCGGACGGGCACCCCGGCACGTCGCTGGGCAGCCGGGCGGCGCGCTCGAGCCAGAAGGTGTCGCCGAAGAGGGTGGCGAGCAGGACGGCCGCGGCGAGCCGGTCCTCGCTGGGCGGGGCGTCCTCGGGGCCGCCCTGCTCCCAGTGGGTGCCGAGCGCGCGGCGGGCGGACTCGCCGGCCAGCCGGACGCGCAGCTGCACGTCCTCGGGGCCGCGGGCGGTCTGCGCGGGGCGCTCCACCGCGCGCCGCACCTGGGGGTCGAGCTCGGGGTCCATGGGCCACCTCTCCGTCGTCGTCCGTGGGTCCATGCTCTCAGAGCGTGCTGGGCGCAGGCGGGGAGCCGGGCGGGAGGAACGGGCCGCGCTCAGGCGGGGAGCAGGCTGCGCAGCTGCCCCGCCGCGAGGCGGGACTCGGGGGCCTCGGTGACGGCCCGGACCACCACGACACCGCGCGCGCCGGCCGCCAGGACCTCCGGGAGCCGGGTCTCGTCGATGCCGCCGATGGCGAACCACGGCACGGCCCGCGGCTCCGGCTCCGCGGCGGGCCGGGCCCGGGTCAGCTCGGCGACGGCCCGGACGAACTCCAGCCCGGTGGCCGGGCGCCCCGGCTTGGTGGGGGTGGCCCAGACGGGGCCCGTGCAGAAGTAGTCGACGTCCGGGTCCTCGAGCGCCACCCGGGCCTGGTCGAGGTCGTGGGTGGAGCGCCCGATGAGCACGTCGGGCCCCAGCAGCCGGCGCGCCCGGGCGGGGGAGAGGTCGTGCTGTCCCCCGTGGAAGACGTCGGCGCCCACGAGCGCGGCGATGTCGGCGCGGTCGTTGACGGCGAACAGGGCGTCGTACTCGGCGGCCACCCGGCTCAGCAGGCGCAGCGCGGCGATCTCCTCGTCCGTGTCGATGCTCTTGTCCCGCAGCTGGACGATGTCCGCCCCGCCGGCGTACGCGGCGTGCAGGAAGTCCTCGAGGTCGCCCCGGTCCCGGCGCGCGTCCGTGCACACGTAGAGGCGGGCGGCGCGGAGCTTCTCGGTGCGGGCGCTGCGCAGCGCGGGCCCGGCGGGGACGGAGGGGGCGCGGGTAGACTCGGTCACACGCTGATGATAGGTCAGCGGTTCTGCGGGAGCCCCACCGGGGCTGAGAGGGCGTCCAGCGCCGACCGCCACACCTGATGCGGGTCATGCCGCCGGAGGAAAGGACGAGCCGAGTGACGTCTGCGCACCCCGCCCCGAGCACCGCCCCCCACCCGCCGCCCGGGCAGCCCGAGCACGTCCGGGCCGACGTCGCCGTGGTCGGCGCCGGGGTGATCGGGCTGGCCACGGCCTGGGAGCTGCGCCGCCGGGGCCGCTCCGTGGTGGTGGTGGACCCCGAGCCGGGCTCGGGCGCCAGCCGCGCCGCGGCGGGGATGCTCGCCCCGGTGAGCGAGGTCCAGTACCAGCAGGAGCCCCTGTACCCCCTCATGAGCGCCTCGGCCGCCGCGTACCCGGCGTTCGTGGCGGCGCTCGAGCAGGCCGCCGGCGGGACGGTCGGCCACCGCGCCACGGAGACCCTGGTCTGCGGTGCGGACGCCGCCGACCGGCAGGCCCTGGCGGACCTGCGCGCGCTCCAGGCCCGCCACGGCATGACCGTGGAGCCGCTGTCCCTGCGGGAGGCCCGGGCCCTCGAACCCGCCCTGAGCCCGCGTCTGTCCTCCGCGTCCCGGATCCCCCACGACCACCAGGTGGACCCGCGCCGCCTCGTGGCCGGGCTGCTCGCCGCCCTCACCGCCCCGGAGCTCCCGGACCTCCCGGCCGGGCGGGACGGCGGGCCGGCCCGTCTCGTCCACGGCCTCGCCACGGGGCTGCGCCGCCACGCCGGGGGCGCCGTGACCGGCGTCCGCCTGGCCGACGGCGGCATGGTCTCGGCGGCCTGGACGGTCCTCGCCCCGGGCGCCGGGCTGGGCGAGCTCGAGGGGCTGCCGGAGGACTGGCACCCGCCCCTGCGCCCGGTGCACGGGGACATCCTGCGCGCCCGGGTCCCCGCCGGGTCCCCGGAGCTGCTCGAGCGCACCGTCCGCGGCCTGGTGCACGGGGTGCCCGTCTACCTGGTGCCCCGCACGGACGGCACCGTGGTGATCGGGGCGACCTCCCGCGAGGACGACCTCACCGGTCCCAGCGCCGGCGGCGTGTTCCGCCTGCTGCGCGACGCCCAGGCGCTCGTGCCCGGCGTGGCCGACCTCGAGCTGACCGAGGTGCTGGCCCGCGCCCGGCCCGGCACCCCGGACGACATCCCGTACCTGGGCCGGGTCCGCGACCCGGACGGCTCGTCCGTGCCGGGGCTCGTGGTCTCCACCGGCTACTTCCGCCACGGCGTGCTGCTCGCCCCGCTGGCCGCCCGGCTCGCCGCGCAGCTCGTCACCGGCGCGGACGGGCCCGACCCGGGCGCCGACGCCGCGCACCTCGCCAGCACCGACCCGCACCGCTTCGACCGCCCCGTCGAGGCCCGCAGAGGGGACCCCGAACCGGCCGCCGCCGGACCCGGCCCCCGGACCAGGAGCACCCGATGACCGCCATCACCCTCAACGGCCGCCCGCACGAGGTGACGGCGGAGGCGACCGTCGTCGACCTGGTCGCCGAGACCGTCGGCCGCCCCCTGGGCCCGGACGGCGCCCCGCTGGACGGCGGTCGCCTCGGCGTGGCCGTGGCCGTGGACGCCGCGGTCGTGCCGCGCAGCCGCTGGCGCCGGACGACCGTGGCCGAGGGCCAGGCCGTCGAGATCATCACCGCCGTCCAGGGAGGCTGACGTGCACCCCGGCCCCACCCACGACCCGCTCGTGCTCGACGGCACCGAGCTGTCCTCCCGGCTGATCATGGGCACCGGCGGCCTGAGCTCGCTGCAGACCCTCGAGCAGGCCCTGCTGGCCTCCGGCACGGAGCTGACCACCGTGGCCCTGCGCCGCTACGCCCCCGGTCAGGGCGACTCGCTCTTCGCGCTGCTCGAGCGCAACGACATCCGGATCCTGCCGAACACCGCCGGCTGCTACACCGCCCGGGACGCGCTGCTGACCGCCGAGCTCGGCCGCGAGGCCCTCGAGACCGACTGGGTCAAGCTCGAGGTCATCGCCGACGAGGACACGCTGCTGCCCGACGTGGTGGAGCTCCTCGACGCCACCGAGCAGCTCGTGGCCCGCGGCTTCCGGGTCTTCGCCTACACCTCCGACGACCCGGCCGTGGCCCGGCGCCTCGAGGACCTGGGGGCGGCGGCGGTGATGCCGCTGGGCGCCCCCATCGGCACGGGCCTGGGGATCCTCAACCCCCACAACATCGAGCTCATCGCCTCCCGGGCGTCCGTGCCCGTGGTGCTCGACGCCGGGATCGGCACCGCCTCCGAGGCGGCCCTGGCCATGGAGCTGGGCTGCGACGCCGTGCTGCTGGCCAGCGCCGTCACCCGCGCCCAGGACCCGGTGGCGATGGCCACCGCGATGCGCCACGCCGTGGTCGCCGGCCGGCTCGCGGCCGGCGCCGGGCGGATCCCGGCCCGCCGGCACGCCCGGGCGTCCTCGCCGATGGCCGGGCGGATCGACGGAGCCGCGCCCGGCGACGGGCCCGACACCGGCCCGGGCGACGTGCCGCGTGGGGACTGGGCGCCCGTGGGGGAGCGGCCGTGAGCCCGCTGCGCCCGCTCGTGCCGCCGGGCCCCGAGCTCACCCGCGAGCAGCTCGAGCGCTACGCCCGGCACCTGACCCTGCCCGGGATCGGCCCCCTGGGCCAGCGGCGGCTGAGCAGCGCCCGCGTGCTCGTCGTCGGCGCCGGGGGACTGGGCTCCCCGGCCCTGCAGTACCTCGCGGCGGCGGGGGTGGGGACCATCGGGATCGTCGATGACGACGTCGTGGCGCTCTCCAACCTGCAGCGCCAGGTGGTGCACACGACCGCCGACGTCGGCCGTCCCAAGGCCGACTCCGCGGCCGAGACCGTGACCGCGCTCAACCCGCTGGTCGAGGTCCGCACCCACCCCGTCCGGCTGGCCGCGGACAACGCCGCGCAGCTCCTCGGCGAGTACGACCTGGTCCTGGACGGCGCCGACAACTTCGCCACCCGCTACGTGGTCAGCGACGCCGCCGCCGTGACCGGCATTCCCTGCGTGTGGGGTTCCATCCTGCGCTTCGAGGGCCAGGTCAGCGTGTTCTGGGCCGGGCACGGGCCCACTTACCGGGACCTCTACCCCGAGGCCCCGCCGGACGGGGAGGTGCCCAGCTGCGCCGAGGGCGGGGTCTTCGGCATGCTCCCCGCCACGGTCGGCTCCGTCATGGTCACGGAGGCCGTCAAGCTCATCACGGGCACCGGCGAGCCCCTGCTCGGCCGGGTGCTGCTGCACGACGCGCTCGCGATGACCTGGCGCGAGATGCGCCTGGCACCGGACCCGGACGCCTCCCCGGTCACCGCGGTGGCAGAGCCCGCCGCCGTCCGCGCGCTGCCCGGGACGGATCCCGCCGAGACGGTCGGGGCGGCCGAGCTGGCCCGGCTGCTCGAGCGCCGCGCGCGCGGGGAGGCCGCCTTCGCCCTGGTGGACGTGCGCGAGGACTGGGAGCGGGAGCTCGTGGCCATCGACGGCGCCGTGCCCGTGCCCCTGCAGCAGATCCTGGACCGCGGCGCCGACGCCCTGCCGCCGGAGGCCCGCGGGGCCGATCTCGTGCTGCACTGCAAGGCCGGGGTCCGCTCCGCGGCCGCGCTCGCCGCGCTGCGGCCGTTCTTCGCCCAGCGGGAGGAGCGGGTGCGGCACCTCGAGGGCGGCGTGCTCGCCTGGGTGGAGCAGGTGGAGCCGGACCGGCCGGTCTACTGACCCGGTCGGGTACACCACTCCGGTCGACGTGACGGACTGTGACGTCGTCGTGACACCCGATGACGCGCACAGGTCATCGACTGGCTCCGCGGCCCGGCGGTCTGGTGCGATGGCGGACGTCCCATTCAGAGCGGCCGAGAGATCTGGCTCGACGACGCCGCAGCAACCCGTCCCTCCCCGGGGTCAGGGTGCTAACGCCAGAACCGATGGAGATCCCCGGGTCCGTGCTGGGTCCGTGACGTCGGCCGCTGCCGTCACCGGGCCCGTGTCCGGCGTGGCCGGACGGCCGGTTCTCCTCGGTGCGACCGAGAGGACCACGCATGACCCGCACCACGGCCGAGAGGACCACCACCCGTCCCGGCGCCGGCACGAACCTCGCCGCCGGCCTGCCGCGGGACCACGCCGGGCTGAGGGAGCACTTCGGGCCGCTGTTCGCGCAGATCGCCGCCGGCGCCCTGGACCGGGACCTGCGGCGTGTGCTGCCCCACGAGGAGGTCCGCCGGCTGGACCGGGCCGGGTTCGGTGTCCTGCGCGTCCCGGAGGCCCACGGCGGTCCCGGGGTCAGCGTCGAGGACTTCACCCGGCTGCTGGTCGACCTGGCCGAGGCCGACTCCAACATAGCCCACCTCTACCGGTCCCACCACGGCTTCGTGGAGTCCCTGCGCTTCCTGCCCCGGCGGCTCCAGGACGTCTGGTACCCGCGGGTGCTGGCCGGGGCCACCGTCGGCAACGCCTCCACGGAGAAGGGCGGCAACGCGCTCGGCACCCTGAACACCGTGCTGAGCCGGACGGCCGCGGGGTGGGAGCTCACCGGGCGGAAGTTCTACGCCACCGGCTCGGTCTTCTCCGACTACACCCGCGTCTCGGCCGCCCTCGACCACGGGGACGGGCGCCGCTTCGCCGTGGTCGCCACGGACGCCGAGGGCGTCACGCTGGAGGACGACTGGGACGGCTTCGGCCAGAAGCTCACCGGCACCGGCACCGCGGTCTTCGACCGCGTGCACGTCCCGGACGACGCCGTGCTGGACCGCACCGCCGGCAGCGCGGAGGCCGTCCACGAGGCCGCCTTCTTCCAGCTGGTGCTGCTGGCCGTGCTGGCCGGCATCGCCCGGGCCGCCCGGCGGGACGCCGTGGAGACCATCGCCGCCCGCCGGCGCACCTTCAACACCGGGCTCGGCCTGCCCTTCCGCGAGGACCCGCTGATCCAGGAGGCCACCGGCCGGATCTCCGCCAAGGCCTTCGCGGCCGAGGCCACCGTGCTGCACGCCGCCCGCGCCCTGGACGCCGGGATCGCCGCCGCCGTCGCGGCCGGCGCCGACCGCCCCGACGCCACGGGCGCCCTCCCGGCGGCGCTGCACGAGTCCGAGATCGCCGTGGAGCACGCCCAGGTCACCGTGCCGGAGCTGGCGCTCGGCGCGGCCCAGGACCTGTTCCTCACCGTGGGCGCCTCCGCCACGTCCACCGCCAAGGGGCTGGACCGGCACTGGCGCAACGCCCAGACCGTGGCCACCCACAACCCGATCGCCTTCCGCGCCCGCGCCCTCGGCGACTACCTCATCAACGGCACCCTGCCGGAGGGCCTGAACGCCATCGGCGACGCGAGGACCGCCGCGCGGACCACCACCGACCGAACCCCAGGAGCCTGACGCATGACCACCCCGACCCCGACCGCCGCGGGACGCAGCAGCGTCGTCCACGGCAAGAAGCGCGTCCTGGCCTCGGCCTTCGCCGGCACCACCATCGAGTGGTACGACTTCTACCTCTACGGCACCGCCGCCGCGCTGGTCTTCAACGTCCAGTTCTTCCCCATGGCCACCGAGCTCGGCGGCATCGTCGCCTCCTTCGCCACCCTCGCGGTCGGGGTGATCGCCCGGCCCCTGGGCGGGATCATCGCCGGGCACCTGGGCGACCGGATCGGCCGCAAGGCCCTGCTGGTGGCCTCCCTGCTGCTCATGGGCGTGGCCTCCACCCTGATCGGGCTGCTGCCGACCTACGACGTGATCGGGTGGTGGGCCGTCGTCGGGCTCGTGGTGCTGCGCATCCTGCAGGGCCTGTCCACCGGCGCCGAGTGGGGCGGCTCCGCGCTGCTGAGCGTGGAGCACGCACCGGCCCGGCACCGCGGGTTCTTCGGCTCCTTCACCCAGATCGGCTCCTCGGCCGGCATGCTGCTGGCCACCGGAACGTTCTTCATCGTGCAGAACGTCCTGAGCGCCGAGCAGTTCGCCGCCTACGGCTGGCGCATCCCCTTCCTGCTCTCGGCCCTGCTGGTGGCGGTCGGCCTGTGGATCCGCCTCGGCGTGGCCGACGCCCCGGAGTTCCTGGAGCACCGGGCCTCGGGCAACGTGGCCAAGGCCCCGCTGCGGGAGCTGCTGGTCCACCACCGCCGCCCGCTGCTGGTCACCATCGGCCTGCGCCTGGCCCAGAACGCCGTCTACTACCTGGTGACGGTCTACATGCTCACCTACCTGCGGGACGTGCGCGGGGACAGCACCGCCGGCGTGACCGCCGTGATGATCGCCTCGGCCATCGGCCTGTTCTCCACCCCCTTCTGGGGATGGCTCTCCGACCGGGTGGGCCGGAGGGTCGTGTCGGTGAGCGCCTACGCGGCGATCGGCGTCTTCGGCTGGGTGCTGTTCGCCTTCCTCGAGGCCGGGCCGCTCGCCCTGCTCCCGCTCGTGGTGGTCCTCGGCATCAACCTGGTGCACGACGCGATCTACGGACCGCAGGCGGCCTGGTTCGCCGAGCAGTTCCCCGTGCACGTGCGGTACTCGGGCGTGAGCTTCGGCTACCAGGTCGGCACCGTCCTGGGCGGCGGGCTGATGCCGCTGATCGCCGCGCTGCTGTTCGCCGCCGGCGGGGACACCCCGTGGCTGATCGCCGGGTACCTCTCCGTGCTCTCCGTGCTCTCGGTCGCCGCCGCCCTGGCCGCGAAGGACCCCGCCCGTCAGCAGCGCGGCACCGAGCTCACCGACCTGCACACCGTTTCCACCGCGTCCGGCCCCGCCCCGGCCGGCGGCGCCGCCGAGACCGTGGGCGCCGCCGCGACCACCCCCGAGAGGACCACCGTATGACCCGCCCCCTGCTGCTGAACGCCTTCGACATGATGGTGCCCGTGCACCAGTCACCGGGGCTGTGGCGCCACCCGGAGGCCGGGGTCGCCGGCTTCGACACGCTCGAGTACTGGACGTCCCTGGCCCGCACCCTCGAGGAGGGCGGCTTCGCCTCGCTGTTCCTCGCGGACATCCCGGGCGTCTACGACGTGTACGGCGGCGGGACCGAGGCCACGGCCCGCGGGGGAGTGCAGTACCCGGTGCTCGACCCGCTCGTCGCGGTGCCGGCGATGGCCGCGGCGACCGAGCGGATCGGCTTCGGCGTCACCGCCTCGGTCACCTACGAGGCGCCCTACCTGCTGGCCCGCACCTTCGCGACCCTCGACCACTTCACCCGCGGCCGGGTGGCGTGGAACGTGGTGACCTCCTACCAGGACTCCGCCGCCCGGAACCTGGGCATGGACGGGCAGATCCCGCACGACGAGCGCTACGACCGCGCCGACGAGTACATGGAGGTCATGTACAAGCTCCTCGAGGGGTCCTTCGAGCCCGGGGCGGTGACGGCCGACGCCGAGGCCGGGGTCTTCGTGGACCCCGACCTCGCCCACCCGGTCGGCCACGAGGGCACCTGGTTCTCCGTGCCCGGCCACGCCCTGACCCACCCCGGCCCCCAGGGCACCCCGCTCCTGTTCCAGGCCGGCGCCTCGAAGCGCGGTCAGGAGTTCGCCGTGGACCACGCCGAGGCCATCTTCTTCATCGGCAGCACCCCGCAGCTCGTGCGCCGCTGGACCGACGGCGTCCGGGCCGGACTGGCCGAGCGCGGGCGCGCCGAGGACGCCGTGAAGACCTTCACGATGGCCACGGTGGTGGTCGCCGAGACCAACGCCGAGGCCCACGCCCGGCTGGACGGGTACCGCCGGCACGTGGACATCGAGGGGGCCCTGTCCCTGTTCGGCGGCTGGACCGGCGTCGACCTGGCCGGTGCGGACCCCGACGCACCGCTCGAGTACGTGGCCACGGACGCCAACCAGTCCGCGCTCGCCGCGTTCACCTCGCTGTCCCCGGACAAGACGTGGACGGTGCGCGACCTGGCCGAGTTCGTGGCCATCGGCGGCCGCGGGCCCGTGATCGCCGGGGCGCCCGGCACCGTGGCGGACGAGCTCGAACGCTGGCGCGAGGAGGCCGGCGTCGACGGCTTCAACATCTCGGCGGCCGTGCGGCCGGCGGACCTGGAGCGGTTCACCGCGATGGTGTCACCGGAGCTGCGGCGCCGGGGCCTGCTGCCGGAACCCGGCAGCGTCCCCGCCGGCCGCACGCTGCGGGAGGTCCTGACCGGGACCGGTCCGCGGCTGGCCGACGACCACCGGGGGGCCTCCTACCGCCGCTGACACCTTCTCCCGGGACACCTCCTCCCGGGTCCTCGGCGACAGCACCCACCACCGGGCTCCGGCGGCTCACCCGGCCCAGCGCCGTCGGCCCGGGGACGGGCATCCGGCGGAAGGTCGCGTCCCCGGCCGCGGGTCAGCGGATCTCGCGCAGGGAGCCGTCGGTGACGTCGTAGACGAACCCGCGCACGTGGTCCCGGTGCGGGATGAACGGGCTGGCGGCGATCCGTGCCATCGACTGGCGGACGTCGTCGCCGGGATCGGTGAAGGACTCCGGTGACCACGGCGGGCGGATCCCGGTGTCGGCCTCGATCTGGGCCTTGAAGGCGTCGTCGGTGAAGGTGAGCATGCCGCAGTCCGTGTGGTGGATCAGGATGATCTCCCGGGTGCCCAGCAGCCGCTGGCTGATCACCAGGGAGCGGATCTCGTCCTCGGTGATCACCCCGCCGGCGTTGCGGATGACGTGGGCGTCGCCTTCGCGCAGGCCGAGCAGGCCGTAGGGGTTGAGCCGGGCGTCCATGCAGGCCACCACCGCCACCGGCAGGGCCGGGGGCATGGGCAGGTCGCCCTGGGTGAATTCGGCGGCATAGGCCTCGGCGTGGCGCAGAAGGTCGTCGGTGACGCTCATGGCAGGGGCCTTTCCTCGACGGCTGTGGCGGACCGCAGGCCGATGACGGGCTGCGGGTCCGGGTGTCCTCGGACGCCGCGGTCGAACGTCTCCGGGTCCGCCGCGTCCGGTCCTCACCCTAGGACCGGACGTCCCCGCTGAACACCCTTCCCGCCGTCCCGGTCGGTGCTCTGTACGCTGGTGGTGCACGGCATGCCCCAGCGACCGTCGCCGGTCCTGTCAGCACGGTCGCCCCGCGGGTCGCCGGCGGTTCCGCGGAGCGGCCGTGGACCTGCCGACGCCGGGAAGGGGAGTGCTGCACCGATGACCCACCAGACGCAGGAGTACGACGTCGTCATTGCCGGGGGCGGGCTCGCCGGGCGCAGCCTCGCCTGTTTCCTGAGCCGGGAACCGGCGCTGACCGGGGCGCGGATTCTCATCGTCGACGACGCCGGCGATCCATACCCGCACCGCTCCCTGATCTACTGGCACGACGACGCCCTCCCGCTGCCCCTGACTCCCGAGGCCGCGTTCACGAGCCTCGCGGTCGACGCCGGAGCCGCCCCGCGGGTCCTGCCGCTCCGGCGCCACCGCCTGTGCCTCACGTCGTCACGGGCCGTCTTCCGGTGCCTCGACGACGTCATCGACGGCAACCCCCGCATCACCCGTCTCGACGCACGGGTCGCACGGGTGCGGGCCCGTGCCGGCTCGGCGGAGGTGGTCCTCTCCGACGGCCGGCGCCTCACGGCGTCCCACTGCTTCGACAGCAGCCTGCCCCCGACCGGCATCACGGCACCGCTGCTCATGTCGGGCGAGGTGCGCCGGGTGCGCACCGCCCACGACGCCTTCGACCCGTCGACGGCCACCTTCATCGATTTCCGGTCCGGTGCACGGCACCCCGTGCACTTCCACTGCGTCCTGCCGATCTCGGCCCGAGAGGCCGTCGTCGAAGTCACCCGCATCGTGCCGGGGACGGCTCCCGACGCGGGATTCTCGTTCGACCGGGCGACGTCGGCCTACCTGCGCACCGTGTGGGGTGTCAGCAGGTACTCCTCGGTGTCGGTGGAACGCGGCTCCATCCCCTTGGGCGTCCGCCCCGGTCCGGCCCGCGGCCGCCACGTGCGCATCGGATCTCCCTCGGGGGTGGTCAAGGCCACCACCGGGTACGGCTTCACCCGCATCCTGCGCCAGACCCGGCACATCGCCTCCACGCTCGCCTCCACCGGGTCACCCGAGACACCCCGGCCGTCCCCGCGCTTCCGCTGGTACGACAGACCCGTGCTCCGGATGTGGGAACGCGATCCCGAACTCGCGGTGGAGTTCATGAGAGCCGCGTTCACCGCGGGCGATGCCGATCTCGTCCTCGACTTCCTCGACGAGCGCACCACGTTCGCCCAGGAACGTGGGCTGCTCGGGTCCATGCCGGTCAGGATGCTCCTGCAGCCGCGCCTGTGGACCTGAGCCCGTCACCGGGCGTGCGGCGTGGGATCCTGCGATCAGTGGTGCGAGGATCAGTCGACAGAGGGGGTGGCCGGTGCGTCGCAGCCAGCAGGACGGCCGGGGGCGGCAGCCAGCCGGGTCACCGGTGCGCGGACCCCGGCAGATCGTGGTGCTGCTGGGCATCGACGGGTCGGGGAAGACGACCGCGGCGACCGCCCTGGCGGCTGCGGCACGGGAGGCCGGGGTCCCGGCCGTCGTGCTGCGCAACCGGTCCGGTCGCCGCTGGCTGGCCCGTGTCTCGGCACGGTGCGGACCGGAGGTGCCGGTGCGGTGGGCGGACCGCTTCGAGACCGGCGTGCGGGTTCTCAACGTCCTGGTGTCCGAGGTCCGGGCCCGGCGCCGGCAGGGTCTGGTGATCATCGACCGCCACCTGGTGTGCCAACTGGTGCTGCGCCGTGGCCGCGGACTGTTCCCCGGCCGCTGGTTGCCGTGGGCGGCCCTCCGGGCGCTGCGTCCGCACACGGTGGTCGTGCTCGATGTCCCGGCCGAGGTCGCCCAGCAGCGAATCCTGCGCCGCGGAGAGGACCACGAGTCGCTGGACTACCTGCGGACCGCCCGCACCGCCTACCTGGAGCTCGCGTCCGCCTCGGGGTGGCGCGTCGTGGACGCGACCGTCACCACCGACGTGCTGGTCATCCGGATCCTGGACGCCGTGGACGCCCTGGACCGCTGAGCCCCGTCCCGCCGCGCGGGGCGCCGGGGTCATCTCCCCGGCCGCCGCGTCGCTGGGCGGGCCCGGGGACGCCGGGACCGAGGGCTGAACCCGTCGGTCCCGGCGCGCGGACGGCCCGGCGAGGTGCCCGGCTCAGGAGGCGATGACCTTCGGCACCCCGAGCGCCTTGAGGCCCTCGACGCCGAACTCCACGCCCTGGCCCGAGCTCTTGATGCCGCCGAAGGGCATCCGGGGGTCGACGGCGCCGTGCTTGTTGATCCACACCGTGCCGGCCTGGATCCGGGCGGCGACCCGGCCCGCCAGGTCGAGGTCGGAGCCCCACACCGAGGCGCCGAGGCCGACGTCCAGGCGGTTGGCCATGCGCACGGCCTCGTCCACGGTGGAGTACTTCACGATCGGCAGCGCGGGCCCGAACTGCTCCTCGACCACGAGGGCGTTGTCGTCGTCGAGGTCGGCCACGAGCGTGGCCGGGTAGAAGTACCCGGGCTGCTCGTCGACCGGGTCGCCGCCGAGCAGCACTCGCCCGCCGCCGGCCCGGGCCTTCTCCACGAGATCGGCGACGATGTCGTACTGGGCCTTGTTCTGCAGCGGGCCCAGCACGTTCTTCTCGTCCCGCCCCTCGCCCATCGGCATGGCGGCCGCGACCTCGGTGAGGGCCTCGCACACGGCGTCGTATACGTCCTCGTGGACGTAGAGCCGCTTGAGCGCCGCACAGGTCTGACCGGTGTTGATGAACGCCCCCCAGAACAGCCCCTCGGCGATGGCCTGCGGGTCCGCGTCCGGGAGCACGATGCCGGCGTCGTTGCCGCCGAGCTCCAGCGTCAGCCGGGTCAGGGAGTCCGCCGCGGAGCGCATGATCGCCTTGCCCGTGGCGGTCGAGCCGGTGAACATCAGCTTGTCCACCCCGGCGTGCTTCGACAGCGCCTCGCCGACCTCCCGGCCGCCCGCCACCACGGTCAGCAGCCCCTCGGGCAGCACCTGGTTGAGGACGTGCGCCAGCCCCAGGACGGACAGCGGGGTGTACTCCGAGGGCTTGGCCACCACGGTGTTGCCCATCCGCAGGGCCGGGGCGATCTGCCAGACGGAGATCATCATGGGCCAGTTCCAGGGGCTGATGGCCCCGACGACGCCGACGGGGTCGTAGTGCAGGACGGCGCGCCCGGTCTCGTCGTCGAAGAGCGTCTCGGGCTCCAGGGGCAGCGAGGCCGTGGCACGCAGCCAGGCGACGGCGCCGCCGACCTCGAACAGGGCGTTCGGCCCGTGGTGCACCGGCTTGCCCTGCTCGCGCGAGAGCAGCTCGGCGAGGGCGGCGGCGCTGGCCTCGACGGCGTCGGCGGCCCGCAGCAGCAGCGCCGACCGCTCGGCGTCCGGGACCGCGGCCCACTCGGGCTGCTTTCCCCGTGCCCGGGTCAGCGCCTGCTCGAGGTCCTCGACGGTGGACTCGTGGACGCGGCCGACCAGCTCCCCGGTGGCCGGGTCGAGGATCTCCCGGCCGTCGGGAGCGGTGATCGCCGCGAGCAGCTCGTCGTAGCCGAGCGAGGGGGCGGGGGCGGTCGTCGTGGTGGTCGTCGTGGTCACGGAGGGCTCCTTCGGTGGAACGGATCAGTGCTGCCCTCATCGTGACGCACGCCACGTCGGCCCGTCTTGTCCGCCAGGGCGCGGTTCTTGACGCAGAGCGCGGGATGACCGGCTCCATCGCCGCGCTCCCGGTCAAGGGGTCGGCGCTCCTGGGCAAGGCGGCCGGGTGTGGGCACGATCACACTGGAGGCATGAGCAACGAGACCGCCACAACCTACGTCGTCGTCGGCGCCGGCACCGCCGGCAGCATCCTGACCCGCCGCCTCCTGGACGCCGGCCACGCGGTGATCCTCCTCGAGGCCGGCGAGCACGACCTCAACCCCGCGATCCACTCCGTGTCCCGCCTGGGGGAGCTGTGGCACTCCGCCGAGGACTGGGACTACTTCACGGTGCCGCAGCGGCACGCGGACGGCCGGGTCATCCACTGGCCCCGCGGCCGGGTGCTCGGCGGCTCCCACGCGCTCAACGCCACCATCTGGGTGCGCGGAGCGGCCCAGGACTACGACGCCTGGGCCGCCGACGGGTGCCCCGGGTGGTCCTGGGCCGACGTGCTGCCGTGGTTCACGGCGCTGGAGACCTACGTCCCGCCCGCCGGTGCCGCCCCGGACGGGAGCCGCGGCACCGACGGCCCGGTGCCCGTGGTCCAGGACTACCCGCTGAACCCGATCTTCGAGTCCATCGTCGAGGCCGCCGAGCACGTGGGCGTGCCCCGCAACGAGGACTACAACGCCGGCACGCTCGACGGCGTCTCCCAGCAGCAGATCAACGTCCGGGACGGGAAGCGCTTCAACACCTGGATGGCCTACGTCAAGCCGGTGGCGGAGCACCCGCGGCTGACCCTGCGCACCGGCGTGCTGGTGCAGAAGGTCCTCCTCGAGGACGGCCGGGCGGCCGGCGTGGCCGTCGTGCCCTTCGACGCCCCGGAGGGCGCGCCCGAGGAGATCCGCGCGGACGAGGTGATCCTGTGCGCCGGGGCGCTGGACTCGCCCAAGATCCTGCTGCGCTCCGGGATCGGCCCGGCCGGGCACCTGGCCGAGGTGGGGGTCCCCGTGGTCCACGACCTGCCGGGGGTCGGGGAGAATCTCCACGACCACCTGCTGGCCCCCGTCATCGCCGAGGCGACGGGGCGCACGATCGAGCACCCCGAGTCCGACTGGTCCGTCACCCAGACGCACCTGTTCTGGCGCTCCCGCCCGGACCTGGACGCGCCCGACACGCAGCCCATCCACTTCTCGGTCCCGATGTACGACGACGGGATGACGGGGCCGATGAACGCCTTCACCCTGCACTCCGGGCTGGTCCGGCCGTACTCGCGGGGGACCGTGCGGCTCACGGGCCCGGGGATCGCCGACCCCGTGGAGCTCGACCCGAACATCTTCGACGACCCGCGCGACCGCGAGGCGCTGCTGGCGTCCTTCCGGCAGGCCCGCGAGATGGTCGCGGCACCGCCCCTGGCGCAGGGGTGGGGCGCCGTGGAGCTCTGGCCCGGTGCGGAGGTCCGCACCGAGGAGGACGAGATCGCCTACCTCAACAGGTTCGTCACCACCTATCACCACCAGGTCGGCACCTGCCGGATGGGCACGGGTCCGGACGCGGTGGTCTCGCCCGAGGACCTGCGCGTGCACGGGATCGGCGGTCTGCGGGTGGTGGACGCCTCGGTCATGCCGCGGGTGCCCAGCGGCAACACGAACGCGCCCACGGCGATGATCGCCGAGCGCGCCGCGGCCCTCATCACCGACGGGCGGGCGGCGTCCCCTGCCGAGGAGACGGTGGGCACTGCCCGCTGACCCCCGGGACGGGGGCGCGTCAGCTCCGCCCACGTCTCTCGCCGACCGGACGTCTGCATGGTCTACTGGAGTCCACCCGAACGGCAGGTGCCGCGGCGGCCACAGGAGTCCCGGCGGCCGTGATCACCCACGCAGTGAACACCCGAGGAAGGCAGACGAGTGGCGACGACGAAGACGGTTCTCGAGGCGACCCTGGACATGTTCCGCGCGCAGGGGATGACCACGATCTTCGGCAATCCCGGCTCCAACGAGCTTCCGTTCCTGGCGGGTCTCGACGACGACTTCGACTTCGTCCTGGGCCTGCACGAACAGGTGGTGGTGGGCATGGCCGAGGGCTATGCCCGGGTGACCGGCCGTCCTGCGCTGGTGAACCTGCACGCGGCCTCCGGATCGGGCAACGCGATGGGGGCACTGACCAACGCCCACTACGGCCACATCCCCATGGTCGTGCTCGCCGGGCAGCAGGTGCGCCGCACCGTCGGGCAGGAGGCGATGCTGGCCAGCGCGGACGCCTCGCTCCTGCCGGCGCCGCTGGTCAAGTACTCCCACGAGCCGCTGGCCGCCGCCGATGTGCCCCGGACGCTCACGCAGGCGGTCCTCGAGACCTCCACCCCGCCGTGCGGGCCGGTCTACGTCTCGGTGCCGCTCGACGACTGGGCCGAACCCGCCCTGGCCGACGACGCCCTGCTCGCCCACCGGTCGGTCAGCAGCCCCGGAGGCCTCACCGACGACCTGGCGCAGGAGCTGGTGGACGTCCTCGACGGCGCACAGCGGCCCGCCCTGGTGGTGGGTCCCCAGGTCGACGCCGCCGCGGTCCAGGACCCCGCCGTCTTCGACGCCGTGGTCTCCCTGGCGGAGAAGACCGATGCGTCCGTGTACGTCGCCCCCTCGCCCTCGCGCGGCCCGTTCCCCACCACCCACCCCAACTTCGCCGGGGTCCTCGTCCCGGGGATCAGATCCGTGCGCGACCGCCTCGACGGCCACGACGTCGTCCTCGTCCTGGGCGCCGCCGTCTTCCGCTACCACCGCTGGGAACCGAGCACCTACCTCGCCGACGGCACCCACGTCGTGCAGGTCACCCAGGACGCCCGGGAGGCGACCCGGGCACCGTTCGGCCGCTCCGTCGTCGCGGACGTGGCCCGCACGGCGACCGTCCTGGCCGAGGGGGTCAGGGACCGGGGGAGACGGCGCGGCGAGCCCGGATCCCGTGAACTGCCCGCGGCCAGGACCTCGCCGGAGGGGATGACCGGCACCGAGATCCTGGAGGTGCTCAACGCCCACGTCAACGACACCGTCGCCTATGTCAACGAGACCACCACCCTGGACCTGGACTATCTGGAGCGCATCGCCATCGACCGCCCGGGCAGGTACCACTTCCCGGCCTCGGGCGGCCTGGGATTCGGCCTGCCGGTCGCGGTGGGGATGTCGATCGGTGACCCCGCGAAGACCGTCGTGGCGACCGTGGGCGACGGCTCCGCGAACTACGGCATCACCGCGCTCTACACCGCGGCCCGGCGGCGGACGCGGACCGTGTTCGTCATCGTCAACAACTCCGGCTACGGGGCCCTCGCCGGCTTCGCCCGGCGCATGGGAGTGCCCGACGTGCCGGGGCTGCAGCTGGGGGGCATCGACTTCGTCTCGATCGCCGAGGGCTACGGTGTCCCGGCGCGGCGCACCACCACCCGCGCGGAGTTCGAGGAGGCCTACCAGGAGGCGCTCGTGAGCACCGGTCCGGTGCTCATCGACGCCCAGGTGGTCAACGACTGACAGGGAGCGCGCGTCCTCGACGTGCCACCGTGACGGCGGCGAGGTGACGCGTGCCGCCGCGGCCCCCCCCGGCCGTGCAGGAGCCGGTCCGGGCCCGGAGCCCTCGGCCGAGCCCCGGACCGCCGGCGTCCGGGACATCCCCGACGGCCCGTGCCTCCGTGCAGGGCGGCCCTCGCCCGCACCGGCACCGACGACTCACGCGTCCCCCGTCTCTCCTTCCTCGTGCCCGGGGTCGCCGTCGCGCAGATGACGTGCGGCCCGTCCGAGGGGTGGCGCCGATCACGTCGCATCGTATACGATCGCTCCCAAGAGATCTGGGCCACACCCACAGGCGTGCTGGACCCGGAGCACCCCTTCCGAGACCACGAAGGCAGGACGGCATGGCAGAGACGACACCGGTTCCTCCCGGGGCCACCGGCCCCGTTGACTTCACCGAGCGGGCGAACCGCCCCGGGAAGGTCATCGCCCTGCACCTGAACTACCCCTCCCGCATCGCCCAGCGGGGCCGCTCCCCGAAGTTCCCCGGCTACTTCCTCAAGGCCGGGACCTCCATCGCCCGGACCGGCGCCACGATCGAGCGCCCGGCCGGCACCGAGCTGCTGGCCTACGAGGGCGAGATCGCGCTGGTCATCGGGCAGACGTGCCGCCGCGTGCGTCCGGAGGACGGCTGGTCCAAGGTCGTCGGCATCACCGCCGCCAACGACTGGGGCCTGTACGACCTGCGCCATGCCGACAAGGGCTCCAACGTGAAGAACAAGTCCGGGGACGGCTACACCCCGCTGGGCCCGGGCGTCATCCCGGCCGCCGGGCTCGATCCGGCCGCGCTGCGCGTCCGGACCTGGGTCAACGGGGACCTCGTCCAGGACGACACCACCGAGGCGCTGGTCTTCCCCTTCGGCCAGCTCGTGGCGGACCTGTCCCAGCTCATGACCCTGGAGGAGGGGGACGTCATCCTGACGGGTACCCCGGCCGGCTCCTCCGTGGCCCAGCCGGGCGACGTCGTCGAGGTCGAGGTGGACGCCCCCGGGGCGCCCGGCGCTCCCTCCAGCGGACGGCTGGTCACCCGCGTGGTCGCCGGCGAGGAGCCGATGGCGCCCTACGGGCACGGCCCGCAGGTGGACGACACCCAGCGGGAGGAGGCCTGGGGCTCGCGCGAGGCCGCCGGCCTGCCGCCGGCCGCGGCGGACCCCGAGCCCTACCACTACGTGCCCTCCACCCCGGCCCCCGACCGCAGCCTGCTCACCGACGAGCTCAGGGCGAAGATCAACGGGACGGCCGTGGCCACCATCACCGCGCAGCTGCGCAAGCGCGGCATCGACAACGCCACGATCGACGGCGTGCGGCCCACCCATCCCGGCCGCCGCATCCTCGGCTACGCCAAGACGCTGCGCTACGTGCCCAACCGGGAGGACCTGTTCACGGCCTTCGGCGGCGGCTTCAACGCCCAGAAGCGCGCCATGGACACGGTGGAGCCGGACGACGTGGTGGTCATGGAGGCCCGCGGCGAGAAGGGCACCGGCACCCTCGGCGACGTCCTCGCCCTGCGGGCCAAGGTGCGCGGCGCCGGTGCGGTGATCACCGACGGCGGCGTGCGGGACAGTGCCGCCGTGGCCGAGGTCGGCATCCAGGTCTACTCCAACGGCGCCCACCCGGCCGTGCTCGGCCGCCGCCACATCCCCTGGGAGGTCGGCGGCACGGTGGCCTGCGGCGGGACCACCGTCCAGCCGGGCGACATCGTCATCGGCGACGACGACGGCGTCGTGGTCGTCCCCCCGCAGCTGCTGGCCGAGGTGATCGCCGACGCCTGGGAGCAGGAGCAGCAGGACGCCTGGGTGTACGACCGGGTGGCCGAGGGCCACCCGGTGGACGGACTGTTCCCGCCCAACGCCGAGTGGAAGCGCAAGTACCAGGAGTACCGGCAGTCGAGCGCCGGCCGGGACGCCCGGTGAGCACCGAGGTCCTCCGGTCGAAGTCGGAGCTGGCCTACCAGGCCATCCTCGAGGGCGTCCAGCAGGGCCGCTTCGCCCCGGGCAGCCGCCTGGTGCTGGCCCAGCTGGCCGCCGAGCTCGAGATGTCCGTGGTGCCGGTCCGCGAGGCCGTGCGCAGGCTCCAGCAGGACGGCCTGGTGGCCTACCAGCGCAACGTCGGCGCCACCGTGGTGGGCATCGACCCCGTGGAGTACCGGAACACCATGGAGACCCTGGCGCTGGTCGAGGGGTTCTCCACCGCCCAGTGCGCGCCCCTGGTCACCGAGGCCGACCTGCAGCAGGCCCGCGGGATCAACGACCGGATGCGCCGGGTGCTGGACGACTTCGACCCGGTGGCGTTCACCGCGCTGAACCAGCAGTTCCACTCCACCCTCTACGAGCACCACCAGAACGCCCACATCCTCGACCTGGTGCACCGCGGCTGGAACCGGCTGGCGGCCCTGCGCTCGTCCACCTTCGCCTACGTCCCCGGCCGGGCCCGTGCCTCCGTGGAGGAGCACGACCACCTGCTGGACCTCATCGCCGAGGGCGCCCCCTTCGACGCCGTCGAGGCCGCCGCGCGACAGCACCGGCTCAACACGCTCGACGCCTACCTGGCGTCACGCACCACACCTCAGGACACCGCACCCCGAAAGGACACCCCATGAGCACCGAGACCACCACGGACACCGCCCAGCGCTGGGTGCCGGCCCACCTGCCGGAGAAGATCCAGCACTACATCAACGGCGAGCACGTCGACTCGGTCGACGGCGATACCTTCGACGTGCTGGACCCGGTCACCAACCAGCCCTACCTGAAGGCCGCCTCCGGCAAGGTCGCCGACATCGACGCCGCCGTCGCCGCGGCCAAGGACGCCTTCGAGAACGGCCCGTGGCCCACCATGCTCCCGCGCGAGCGCTCCCGGGTGCTGCACCGGATCGCCGACATCGTGGAGACCCGCGGCCAGGACCTGGCCGAGATGGAGTGCTTCGACACGGGGCTGCCGATCAAGCAGGCGCTCGGCCAGGCCAACCGCGCCGCCGAGAACTTCCGCTTCTTCGCGGACCTGATCGTCGCCCAGGCCGACGACACCTACAAGGTGCCCGGCCGCCAGGTGAACTATGTCAACCGCAAGCCGATCGGCGTGGCCGGGCTCATCACCCCGTGGAACACCCCGTTCATGCTGGAGTCCTGGAAGCTGGGCCCGGCGCTGGCCACCGGCAACACCGTGGTGCTCAAGCCCGCGGAGTTCACCCCGCTGTCCGCGTCCCTGTGGCCGGGCATCTTCGAGGAGGCCGGTCTGCCGGCCGGGGTGTTCAACATCGTCCACGGCTTCGGCGAGGAGGGCTTCGCCGGCGACTCCCTGGTCAAGCACCCGGACGTCCCGCTGATCTCCTTCACCGGCGAGTCCCGCACCGGCCAGATCATCTTCGGCAACGCCGCGCCGTACCTCAAGGGCCTGTCCATGGAGCTGGGCGGCAAGTCCCCCGCCGTCGTCTTCGAGGACGCGGACCTGGAGGCGGCCATCGACGCGACGATCTTCGGGGTCTTCTCCCTCAACGGCGAGCGCTGCACCGCGGGCTCGCGGATCCTGGTCCAGCGCGGGATCTACGACGAGTTCGTGGCCCGCTACTCCGCCCAGGCCCAGCGCGTGAAGGTCGGCCTGCCGCACGAGGAGACCACCGAGGTCGGCGCCCTGGTGCACCCCGAGCACTTCGAGAAGGTCATGTCCTACGTGGAGATCGGCAAGGGCGAGGCCCGCCTGACCGCCGGCGGCGGCCGTCCGGAGGAGTTCCCCGAGGGCAACTTCATCCAGCCGACCGTCTTCGCCGACGTCTCCCCGGACGCCCGGATCTTCCAGGAGGAGATCTTCGGCCCGGTCGTCGCGATCACCCCGTTCGACACGGACGAGGAGGCCCTGGCGCTGGCCAACAACACCAAGTACGGGCTGGCCGCCTACATCTGGACGAACGACCTGAAGCGGTCCCACAACTTCGCCCAGAACGTGGAGGCCGGCATGGTGTGGCTGAACTCCAACAACGTCCGCGACCTGCGCACCCCCTTCGGCGGGGTGAAGGCCTCGGGGCTGGGCCACGAGGGCGGCTACCGCTCGATCGACTTCTACACCGACCAGCAGGCCGTGCACATCAACCTCGGCGAGGTGCACAACCCGGTCTTCGGCCGCCAGGAGCAGGCCTCCGAGGAGCTCCAGGCCTGACCACCTCGCCGCCCGGCACCCGACCTCCTGACACCCCACCTTCCGAGAGCAAGGACAGCACCATGACCCACCGCGACGACCGGACGATGACGTCCTCCGGCTTCTACGTCTCGCAGGAAGCCCCGATCCGCTCCGACAACCCGATCCCGACTCCTCAGGCCCCCGCGCCGGACATCCTGCGCTGCGCCTACATGGAGCTCGTGGTCACCGACCTGAGGCGTTCGCGGGAGTTCTACGTGGACGTGCTGGGGCTGACCGTGACCGAGGAGGACGAGAGCACCGTCTACCTGCGGTCCCTGGAGGAGTTCATCCACCACAACCTCGTGCTGCGCCAGGGCCCGGTGGCCGCCGTGGCCGCCTTCTCCTACCGTGTGCGCACCCCCGAGGACCTGGACCGGGCCGTGGCCTTCTACGAGGAGCTCGGCTGCCGCGTGGAGCGCCGATCGGAGGGCTTCACCAAGGGCATCGGCGACTCGGTGCGCGTCGAGGACCCGCTGGGCTTCCCGTACGAGTTCTTCCACGACGTCGAGCACGTCGAGCGGCTGGCCTGGCGCTACGACCTGTACACCCCGGGTGCCCTGGTCCGCCTGGACCACTTCAACCAGGTCACCCCGGACGTGCCGCGCGCCACGAAGTTCATGCAGGACCTGGGCTTCCGCGTCACCGAGGACATCCAGGACGACGAGGGCACCGTGTACGCCGCCTGGATGCGCCGCAAGCCGACCGTGCACGACACCGCCATGACCGGCGGCGACGGCCCGCGCATGCACCACGTCGCCTTCGCCACCCACGAGAAGCACAACATCCTGGCGATCTGCGACAAGATGGGCGCCCTGCGCCTCTCCGACCGCATCGAGCGCGGGCCCGGCCGCCACGGCGTCTCCAACGCGTTCTACCTCTACATCCTCGACCCGGACGGCCACCGGATCGAGATCTACACCCAGGACTACTACACCGGCGACCCGGACAACCCGGTCGTCACCTGGGACGTGCACGACAACCAGCGCCGTGACTGGTGGGGCAACCCGGTGGTCCCGTCCTGGTACACCGAGGCCTCCCTGGTCCTGGACCTGGACGGCAACCCGAAGGAGGTCGTGGCCCGCACCGACGACTCCGAGATGGAGGTCACCATCGGCGCCGACGGCTTCTCCTACACCCGCGCCGGCGACGACTCGGGCCGCTACCAGGGCGAGGCCGCCAAGGGCTTCAAGCTCGGACACCAGCTCTGATCCGGGCCGACCGCGGCCGGCCCGCTCCTCGCAGGAGCGGGCAGGCCGCCGTCGGCCCCCGGACAGAGCACCCGCAGAGCAGAGGAGAGGACATGCTGGACCACGACACACACGTGGCGATCGCCGACGAGCTGCACCGGGCCGGGCTGGACCGCACGCCGGTGCCGCGGCTGACCCGGAGGTACCCGCAGATGGAGATCGAGGACTCCTACGCGGTGCAGAGGATCTGGGCGCAGCGGCAGGAGGACGCCGGGCGGACCAAGGCCGGGCACAAGATCGGGCTGACCTCCAAGGCCATGCAGGACGCCACCGGCATCGACGAACCCGACTACGGGGTGATCTTCGACGACCAGGTGGTCGAGTCCGGCCACGTCTACGAGAGGGCGAGGTACACCCACCCGCGCATCGAGATGGAGCTGGCCTTCGTCCTGAAGGAGGACCTCGAGGGCCCCGGCGTGAACCTCTTCGACGTGCTGCGCGCCACCGAGTACGTGGTGCCGGCCCTCGAGGTGCTGGACTCGCGCATCGAGATGGAGGGCCGGACCATCGTCGACACCATCTCGGACAACGCCGCGCTCGGCTCCATGGTGATCGGCGGCCGCCCGGTCGCCCCGGACGCCGTCGACCTGCGCTGGGTCGCCGGGGCGCTGTGGCGCAACCAGGAGATCATCGAGACCGGGGTGGCCTCCGGGGTGCTCAACCACCCGGCCAACGGGGTGCACTGGCTGGCGAACCGGATCGCCGGCCACGGGGACCGGCTGGAGGCCGGGGAGATCATCCTCGCCGGGTCCTTCACCCGCCCCATGTGGGTCTGCGCCGGGGACACCGTCTACGCCGACTACGGACAGTTAGGGACCATCACATGCCGATTCGCCTAGAACCGCAGCCCAGCCTCAAGGACCTGTTCACCACTCCGGCGCGCGCCGGGCGCAACGGCCGCCCCGCCGCCGGGATGTTCGTCAGCTCCGGCGACCCGTCGACCACCGAGATCTGCGCGTCCGCCGGTCTGGACTACCTGCTGCTCGACGGCGAGCACGCGCCGCTGGGGCTGGAGACCGTCCAGTCCCAGCTGCGGGCCATGGCCGGCTACCCGGTCGTCCCCGTGGTGCGGGTGCCCTCCCTGGACACCGTGCTGGTCAAACAGTTCCTCGACCTGGGCGCACAGTCCCTCGTCATCCCGATGGTGGACAGCGCCGCGGACGCCGAGGCGGCGGTGCGCGCCATGCACTACCCGCCGCACGGGGTCCGGGGCGTCGGTTCCGCGCTCGCCCGCTCGGCGCGGTGGAACCGGATCCCGGACTACCTGAACCGGGCCGCGGACCTCGTCACCCTGGTCGTCCAGGTGGAATCGGCCGCCGCGGTCGGCAACGCCGGGCAGATCGCCGCCGTCGAGGGCGTCGACGGCATCTTCATCGGCCCCTCCGACCTGGCCGCCTCCATGGGGCTGCTCGGTCAGCAGGACCACCCGGACGTGGTCGCGGCCGTGAAGACCGTGATCGACCAGGTCAAGGCGGCCGGGAAGTTCGTCGGTGTCAACGCCTTCGCCGCCGACCGGGCCCGCGACTACGCGGCGGCCGGTGCCGACTTCGTGAACGTCGGCGCCGACGTCGCGCTCCTGGCCCGGGCCACCGAGGCCCTCGCCGACACCTGGTGCGGCACCACCGCACCGACCGACCACCACACCGCCTCCCCGCGTTAGGAGACCCCATGCTGTTCCACCACCACGGGTACGTGTCCACGGACCCCCGTGTCCAGCCCGCCGCCGGTGTGGGCATCGACCGTTCCCCGGAGCTGCCCGAGACCATGGACGTGCTCGTGGTCGGTGCGGGCCCCGCCGGGATGACGGCCACCGCCCAGCTGGCCAGCTTCCCCGCGGTCATGACCTGCCTCGTCGACCGCCGCCCCTACCGCCTGGAGATCGGCCAGGCCGACGGCATCCAGGCCCGCAGCGTCGAGACGTTCCAGGCCTTCGGCTTCGCCCAGGAGATCACCGCCGAGGCGTTCCACCTCAGCGAGATGAACTTCTGGAAGCCGGACCCGGCCAACCCGGAGCACATCGTCCGGACCGCCCGGGCCGTGGACGACCCCACGGGCGTCAGCGAGTTCCCGCACCTGATCGTCAACCAGGCGCGCGTGCTGGACTACTTCGCCCGTTTCGCGAAGAACGCCCCGTCCCGGACCGCACCGTACTTCGGCTGGGAGTTCGTCAAGCTCGAGGTCGGCGAGGGGGAGTACCCGGTCGCCGTCACCCTCAAGCGCACCGGCGACCAGCGGGAGGGCGGCACGAGCCCGGGCGAGGAGCGCGTGGTGCGCACCAAGTACGTCCTGGGGGGCGACGGCGCGCACTCGAAGGTCCGCCGGGACATCGGCGCGCAGCACGTGGGCGCCGTGTCCTACCACGCGTGGGGCGTCATGGACGTCCTGGCCGAGACGGACTTCCCGGACATCCGCACCAAGTGCGCCATCCAGTCCAAGCACGGCTCGATCCTGCACATCCCGCGCGAGGGCGGCTTCCTGTTCCGCATGTACGTGGACCTGGGCGAGGTGGACCCGGACGACGCCGGCGCGGTCCGCCGGACCCCGATCGAGTCGATCGTCGCCCAGGCCAACCAGATCGTCACGCCGTACACCGTGGACGTGAAGAACGTGGCGTGGTGGAGCGTCTACGAGGTCGGCCACCGGGTGACGGACCGCTTCGACGACGTCCCCGCCGAGGAGGCGGGACAGCGCAGCCCGCGGGTGTTCATCGCCGGCGACGCGTGCCACACCCACTCGGCCAAGGCGGGGCAGGGCATGAACGTGTCCATCCAGGACGCGTTCAACCTCGGCTGGAAGCTGGGCCACGTCCTGACCGGGCTGAGCCCGGAGTCGCTGCTGTCCACCTACTCGGCCGAGCGCCAGCCGGTGGCCCAGAACCTCATCGACTTCGACCGCGAGTGGTCCTCCATGATGGCGGCCAAGCCGGAGGAGCTGGGGAGCGCCTCCGCGCTGGAGGACTTCTACCAGAAGACCGCGGAGTTCCCGGCGGGCTTCATGACGGAGTACCCGGCGGGGCTGCTCGTGGGGGAGGCGACGCACCAGGACCTCGCCACGGGCTTCCCCCTGGGCAAGCGGTTCAAGGCCCATCCGGTCAAGCGCGTCTCGGACACCAACCCGAAGTTCCTCGGCCACCAGCACACCGCCGACGGGCGGTGGCGGATCTACGCGTTCGCCGACGCCGCCGCGTCCTCCGCGGAGGACTCGGCGCTGCGGGCCTGGGCCGAGTGGATGGACTCCGCGGAGTCGCCGGTGCGCCGGTTCACCCCGGAGGGCCAGGACCTCGACGCCCTGTTCGACGTCCACGTGGTCTACCAGCAGCCGCACGAGGAGGTGGAGCTGATGAGGACCCCGTCCGTGTTCCGCCCGAAGGTCGGCAGGTTCCAGGTCTCCAACCTGAACAAGGTGTGGGGCACGGACCCGGAGGACGACATCTACGCGGCCCGCGGACTGAGCCGGGACGGCGTGGTCGTGGTGGTCCGCCCGGACCAGTACGTCGCCCACGTGCTGCCGCTGACCGCGACCGCCGAACTGGCGGACTTCCTGGCGCCGATCTTCACGCGCTGACCGGCCACGGCGGATCCCCGGTGCCGCCCCGGTGTCCGTCCCCCCGCCGACGCCGGGGCGGGGGCGACCGGGGCCGGCCCCGGGGTCTTCCGCACCCGTGGCTCTTGTCACCACAGGTCAGCACGGGGTAGGAACAACAGCAGGGCGCTCCACGGCGAGCCACCGGCAGGAAGAGCTCACGACCACCCGGGCGCCGGAGACGGTCCGCGCCGGCCACGAGCACCGACCCGCTCCGGCGCGGTGACCTGCCCCCGGGGACGTCGCTCCCCATGGTGCGAGGTCTCCGGTGACGTCCCCGCGAGGCGGCGTGGATCCGCCCTGCGAGACGAAAGGAACGCGATGAACGCCACTCCCCACGATCCCCGCCCCTCCACACCGGACGACGAGGACCCGCAGGACCGGCCGGCCCCCGCGGCGGACGCCGGGGACGGGCTGGCCGACGCGCAGACGGCCGAGGAGTTCCAGCAGGCCGTCGAGCACCGCTTGAGCGAGCCGGGCCCCGACGAGGAGTCCGGCACCGAGGCGCAGACCGCCGGCACGGACGACGACGACAACCCCGTCTCCGTGGACAATCCGGAATAGGACCCCCGGATCCGGCTCCGGGTCGGCCGGGAGCCCGGGCCCGGCACGGGAGGGGCGGTCCGGGCGGAGACGGCCCGGGAGGAGACGGCCCGGGAGGTCAGCCCGGGCCGGCGCCGGTCCGCTGCCGGTGGCGCAGGTCGAGGACGCCGACGGCCAGGGCGCTGAGCACGACGAGTCCGATCAGCCCGAACCCGGCGGTGATCGCCTGGGCCCAGTCCGAGCCGGGCAGCACCGTGAAGGACACGGCGGTGATGACGGCGATGCCGACGGAGGTGCCGATGCGCTGACCGGTCTGCATGATGCCTCCGGAGCTGCCGGCGTACTCCAGAGGGACCTCGGCCAGGGTGAGGGTCTGGTTGGGGCTCACCACCGCGCCCTGCCCCAGCCCGACGAGGGCGAGGGTGGCCAGCAACCACCACTCGCTGCCGATGCCGTGGTCCTCCAGCTCGATGACGAGCACGCTCAGCGCGAGGCCGAGCAGCACGCTCAGCATCCCGGCCACCACGACCTTCCGGCCCAGGCGGAGCACATGGCGGCCGGCCCAGTTCGCCGCCAGGGCGCTGGCGAGGGCGTTGGGCAGCCCGATCATCCCGCTCTCCAGCGCGGTGTGCCCGAGCCCCTGCTGCATGTACAGGGCGATGAGCACCCACACGCTGGTGATGCCGAGGAAGTAGAGGCCGATGAGTGCGGTCCCGGAGGAGAAGCTGCGGGTCCGGAAGATCGCCAGGTCGACCATCGGGAGCCGGCCGGCGGCCTTGTACCGGCGTTCCCACCGCATCCATCCGACCAGCAGGAGCGCACCGACCGGCAGGAGCGCCCACATCAGGGGCGAGGCCGCGGCCCGAGCCTCGATGAACGGCAGCAGCACCGCCAGGATCGCCAGCCCCAGCAGGAGAGCGCCGACGGGATCCAGCTCGGACAGTGCCTCCCGGGGCGCGCGCCCACGCTGACGGTGCAGCAGGGGGCGCGGGAACCAGGCGAGGGCCAGCACGAGGGCGAGCAGGCCCACCGGGACGTTGACGAAGAACATCCAGCGCCACCCCTGGTCGACCCCACCGAGGTGGATGAGCAGTCCGCCCAGCAGCGGGCCGACCCCCACCGCGATGCCGACCATGCTGCCGAACAGGCCGAAGGCCCTGCCGCGCTCCGGTCCGCGGAAGTACTGCTGGATCATGCCCACCCCCTGGGGATTGAGCAGCCCGGATCCCAGGCCCTGCACGAACCGGGCGATGGTGAGCATCATCGGGTCGGTGGCGAGACCGGCCGCCACCGAGGCGAGGGTGAAGACGGCGACGCCGAGGACGAACAGGAAGCCGCGCCCGAAGAGGTCCCCGGCCCGCCCGGCCGCCACCAGCACCACGCCGAAGGTGAGCGCGTAACCGGAGAGCACCCACTGGATCTGGGACTGACCGGCGCCCAGCCCCTCCTGGATGGAGGGCAGACCGACGTTGACGATGCTCACCCCCACCAGGGACATGAAGATCGCCACGAGCAGCACCGCCAGGATCCGCCACCGGCGCGGATCGGGCTCGTCCAGGTCCCGCCGATCCCGCGCCGCGGACGTGTTCCCGGAGGACGGGCCGCCGGCCGAGGGCTCCGCCGGCCCGCCACGAGCACGCCGGGTCAGGTCGGCGCCCGTCCCGGGGCTCGAGCAGGGGTTCATGCCGTCACCACAGTCCTTCCGGCAACAGGTCGTCGATCAGGGGGCCTCACCCAGGGTAGACCCGCGGCCGGAACCGGCGCCCCGCGGCGCCGGCGCCGCGGCACCCACCGGGGCCGGGCACGCCGAGCGTCCCGTCCACCGGTGGACCACCCCGGTCCCGCACCCGATGCACCGACATATTTCGTCGAGTGGTTCCGCGCCGGGACCCTCTTCACTAGGGTCAGGGGCACCCACGGGCGAACGCGAAGCCGCACAGCGCCTCGTCCGCCACCCTCGCAGTCCTCGGCGTCTCCCAGCGCGCCCGGATCCGTCCGGGCCGACGGGACCCCCGTGTCCAGTGCCGGACCCGGAGGTCCGGGAGGCAGGTCTCCCCGTCGGAGTCCGCACGCCCAGCGTGGAGGGGGCCGCCCTCGGCACACCACTACAACGACGTAGGGAAGCACGATGACCACGACCACCAGCATCCACCTCGGATCCACCCCTCCCGCACCGCCGGAGACCGACAGCACCCTCGGAGGTCTCCGCCTCCCGCCGCTCCAGCCGGTGCGGCCCGGCACCGCACCGGCCCGAGGCGCCGGTGGTTCCCCCAGCCCCTGGAATCCCGGGCGGGAGCGTCCCGAGGACGACGAAGTCGTCGTCACGGCGGTGCCGGTCGCTGCCGTCCGGAGCGCTTTCGGGGAACGCCCCGAGGACGACGAGGTGACCCTCACCTACACGCGCGAGCCCGCCTGCCGCCGCACTAGCTGAGACCCCGGCCGGCACCCCCGGCGCGACGGCCGGTGGGCGGGGCGCGGCAGACGGATGTCGATGCTCCACCGGCCGTCGGGACCACCAGGGGCTGCGCGCCACGAGCTCCGGCACGCATAGCACACGTGTGCCGGAATCCGGCCATCGGACGGTTTCATGACGGGCTCACCGGGTCGGCTGGACCTGCGACTTAGGAATACCTAACCTTCCCTCCGGGGAATGGCTCACTCCCTTCACGTGTCGTCGGCGGACGCTTCGTCCAGGGACGTTGAACTTAGGTGGTTTCGTGCGCGTTGTGCTCCGGTCGTCGGTGCCCATGGGGTTGGCGGCTCTCCTGACCCTGTCCGGGTGTGGCTTCAGCGGTGAGGACGGAGGGAGCGAGCAGGCGTCGGGGTCCGACCAGCGGATCGTGGTGGACAACTTCCGTGCTCCGGTGGCCGACTGGGCCCTGGAGAGCGACGCCGCCTACATCCTCTCCCTGTCCGGGTGCCTGGAGACCCTGACCCGCTACGACGATGCCCAGGGCGAGATCGTCCCGGCACTGGCCACGGAGTGGAGCCAGGTGTCGCCCACGGAGTGGGACTTCACCCTGCGGGACGGTGTGCGGTTCCAGGACGGCACCGAGCTCACGGCGGACACCGTGGTGACCTCGCTGCGCAACGTCCTGGACGCGGAGGTCCCGGCACGTGCCTTCAGCCCGACCGTGGTCAGCGGCGTCGAGGCCGTCGACGAGCGCACGGTGCGGGTCACCACTCCGGAGGAGAGCCCTCTGGTTCCTTATCGACTGGCCAGTGTCAACACCGGGGTGCTGGCCCCGGCCGCCTTCGAGGACGAGACCGTGGACCCGTTCGGGCACTGCACCGGTCCCTTCACCCCCGTGGCGGAGCAGCCCGAGCAGTCCCTCACGCTGGACCGGAACGAGGACTACTGGGGCGGGGAAGTGCAGCTCGCCGGGGCCGAGGTGCGGTTCATCACCGACGGCGCGACCCGCGCGACCCAGGTGCAGACCGGGGAGGCCGACGTCTCTCTGTCCATCCCCGTCGCCAACCTGCCCGCGCTGGAGGCCGATCCCGACGTCGAGGTCCTCAAGGCCGAGTCCCCGCGGACCGCGACGCTGTACATGAACAACAGCAGGGCGCCGTTCGACGACGTCGACTTCCGCAAGGCCGTCCGGTCGGCGCTGGACCTGGAGTCCCTGGCCGGCACCGTCTACGAGGGTGCGGCGCTGCCGGGCAGCGGGCCCTTCGCCTCGTCGGAGCCCTGGGCCGTGGAGGGGGCCGGGACCCCGGGCCAGGACGTTGAGGCGGCCAAGGAGCTCCTGTCGGCTGCCGGTTACACCGCGGAGCGGCCGCTGGAGATCATCGCGATCGTGGAGCGGGCGGAGTTCGCGGACGTGGCCACGGTCATCCAGGAGAACCTGAAGAGCATCGGCGTCCCCGTGACCGTCACGACCAAGGAGTACGCCGCGGTGGAACCGGACCTGCTGGCCGGCGACTACGACATGGTGCTCAGCCAGCGCAACCGTCTGATCGACATCGCCGACCCGATCGGTTTCCTCACCGCCGACTACACCTGCGAGGGCAGCTACAACCTCAGCCACTTCTGCGACGAGGACTATGACGCGCTCATCGCCCGGGCCGCCGGGACGGCTGACCCCGAGCAGCGCTACGCGCTGTACGCCGAGGCGGGACAGATCCTGGAGGACCGGGCGGTGAACGTCTGGCTGGTCAACGAGCAGGCCATCGACGCGGTCCGGACCGATCTGCAGGACTACGAGCAGGATCCGCTGTCGCGTTACGTGCTGCGGGCGGGAACGACGAAGTCCGGCTCGTGAGCACCACCGGCATCGAGCGCGCACCGGGAGCGCGGTGACGGCGTTCCTGGCCAGGAGGGCGGCGACCCTGGGGGTCACCGTCCTGCTGGCGTCCTTCGTGGTCTTCCTCATTCCCTACGTGACTCCGGGGGACCCGGTGCGCAAGATCATCCGGTCGCGGGTGGCCGGGGAGGTGATCGACGACACCGTCGCCCAGGGGCTGGCGCTCGAACTCGGACTCCAGGACCCCCTGGCGGTGCAGTACCTGCGCTGGCTCGGCCGGCTCGCCGGCGGGGACATGGGCCTGTCCTACGCCAGCCGCACACCGGTGGTCGAGCAGGTCCTGCCCGCCCTGTGGATCACCCTGAGCCTGGTGGTCATGGCCCTGGGAGCGGCTGTCGCGGTGTCCGTGCTGCTGGGGGGCATCGCCGCCCTGCAGGAGGGGCGCCCGGCCGACCGCGTGATCACCACGGTCACCCAGGCATTCATCGCGATGCCCGAGTACTGGCTGGCGCCGATGCTCGTGCTGGCCTTCGCCCTGAAACTGTCCCTGCTGCCCTCAGCCGGATGGGAGGGCCCGGCGTCCGCGGTGCTGCCCGTGACCGTTCTCGCCCTGCGCCCGATCAGCTACTTCACCTCTGCCGTGCGCGAGGGGATGCTCGACGCGCTGGACGCCGAGCACGTCGTCGCCGCCCGTGCCCGGGGACTCAGCCGGTTCCACACTGTCGGCAAGCACGTGCTGCCCAACGGGCTGCTGCCGCTGACCACGCTGGTTGCCGTGTGGTTCGCCGGCCTGCTGGGCGGCTCCGTCATCGTCGAGGTCATCTTCGCGATCCCCGGCATGGGGCGGCTGCTCTACGACGCCGTGCTCAACAGTGACATCCCCCTGGCCCAGGGCGGTGTGGTCGTCGTGGTGGGACTGGCCGTGCTGCTGACCACCGCGGCGGACCTGGTCCACGGACTCCTCAACCCCCGGCTCCGGGGGCACCATGCGTGAACGGCCCGTGCTCGTCTGGGCCGCGATCGCGGTCCTGGTCCTCGTCGTGGCGTCCGTGGCGGCCGCGCCCTGGATCGTGCCGTACCCGCCCGCTGACCAGGACCTCACCGCCCGGCTCGCCCCGCCCGGTCCGGCGCACTGGCTGGGCACGGACCACCTGGGCCGGGACACCCTGAGCCGGCTGCTTGACGGCGGGAGGTTCTCCCTGGTCGTCGCCACCCTGGCCACCGTCCTGACCGGTGTGCTCGGGGCGGGGATCGGCGTGCTCAGTGCCCGCCGGAGGGGCTGGCTCGACGAGCTGTTCACCCGCGCCAACGACGTCCTGCTGGCGCTGCCGGAGATGGTGGTGGCCCTGTTCCTGGTCGCCGTGCTGGGGCCGGGCTTCCTGTCCCTGGTGCTGGCCCTGACCGTGACCGGCTGGACGCCCTTCGCCCGGCTGGCCCGTGCCCTGACCTACGACGTCTCGGCACGGGGGTTCATCGAGGCCGCACGGGTGCTGGGGTGCTCGAGCTCGTTCGTCGTCCTCCGGCACATCCTGCCGCACCTCGCGGGGCCGCTCCTGGGGCAGGCGGCGCTGCGGTTCGGGCAGTTCCTCATCACGGTCGGCGCCCTGTCCTACCTGGGACTGGGGGTGCAGCCGCCGCAGTCGGACTGGGGGTCGATGCTGGCCGCGGCCCAGCCCTATGCCGACCGGGCGCCGGCGGCGATCCTGGCCCCAGGGCTGGTGGTCTTCACCGTCGCCCTGTGCGTGACCTTCCTCGGCCAGCGCCTGGCGCGCTTGAGCAGCACCCGGATGCTGCTGACCCCGCCCTCGCCGGACCCGGTCCCTGATGCCTGAGGGCCTGGTCGTCGAGGACCTGCACGTCAGCCACCGGGCGCCCGTGGGTGCGCACCGTTCCACCACCGTGTCCGCGGACCGCGCCGGCGGCCGCCCGATCCTGTCCGGGATCGATCTCTCGGTGGCCCCCGGGGAGTTCGTGGCGCTGGTGGGCGCCTCCGGGTCGGGCAAGACGCTGACGGCCATGTCCGCCCTCGGTCTGCTGCCCGCACAGGTGCACCTCGACGCGGGGACGGTCCGGCTGGGCGGGACGGACCTCACCCGGGCCGGCGAGGCGGAGCTGAACCGTGTGCGCGGCGGCCGGATCGGCATGCTCCATCAGCAGCCGAAGCGGATGTTCAACCCGCGCCGGACCATCGGCAACCACCTGCGGGAGCCGCTGAGGATCCATGCCGGTCTCCGCGGCGCGCGGGCGAGGGCACGAACGCTGGAGCTGTTGGCCGAGGTGGGGTTCGAGGACCCCCAGTGGTGCGCCCGAGCACATCCCCACCAGCTCTCGGGCGGCATGGCCCAGCGCGCCATGGTGGCCCTGGCCCTGGCCGGCGCCCCGGAGCTGCTCCTGGCCGACGAACCGACCTCGGCGCTCGACACGGTGCTCGAGCGGCAGGTCCTGGAGCTCATCGACCGCGAACGGCGCGACCGCGGTCTGGGAGTCCTCTACATCACCCACAACCTGGCCACCGTGTCCGCCTACGCCGACAGGGTCGTGGTGCTGGACGCCGGGCGCGTGCAGGAGTCCGGGCCGGCCGGCGCCGTGCTCAACTCCCCGCGGAGCCCGTGCACGAAGGCCCTCCTGGAGGCGGCCGCTCTCACCCCCGCCGGGACGCCGCCCACCACCGCCGGGGCGCGCCCGGTCGTGGTCGTGGACGACGTCACCAAGCGGTTCGGCTCGCCACGGCGTGAGACCCGTCCCGCCGTGGAGCGGGTGTCCCTCGAGCTGCGGGAGGGCGAGATCCTCGGGGTGCTGGGGCAGTCCGGATCCGGCAAGAGCACCCTGGCGCGGCTGGTCGTCGGGCTCGAGACCCCGGACCGCGGTCGCGTCGTCAGCGGCCGGGGCGCCGACGGGGACGGGGCGACGGGCTCGCGCGTCCAGCTCGTGTTCCAGGACCCGCACGACTCCTTCGATCCCCGCATGAGGCTGGGCACCAGCGTGGAGGCGCCCCTGCTGCGCGACCGGAACGGCACGCCCGAGCAGCGGCGTGCACGCATCCACGAGGTCGTGCGGGAGGTGGGGCTGGACCCCGGTCTGCTGGACAGGTACCCCGGCCAGTGCTCCGGTGGCCAGCTGCAGCGGCTGACCATCGCCAGGGCCCTGCTGCTGGAACCCGAGGTGCTCATCTGCGACGAGGCCACCTCGGCCCTGGACGCGGTGACCCAGCGCACCGTCCTGGACCTGCTGCTGCGCCTGCACCGGGACCGGCGCCTGACCCTCGTGATGATCTCGCACGACCTGAGCGTCGTGCGCTACATGAGCCACCGCGTCGCCGTGCTCTTCCGGGGCCGGCTGGTCGAGCTCGCCGAGACCTCCGAGGTCTTCGCGCACCCTCGCCACGAGCACAGCAGGCAGCTGGTGGCGGCGGCGCTGCCACAGGTGTGCGCGATCCTCGGCACCGACCGCCGACCGGAGGAGCACCAGCATGCCCTTCCGTGACCAGGGGTCCGAGACCCGCACCCTGCTGGGAGCGCAGCTGGTGTTCAACATCGGCTTCTACGCCGTGGTGCCCTTCCTGGCCGGGGCCATGGGCACCGAGTACGGCCTGGACGCGACCGCCGTCGGACTGGTGCTGGGAGCCCGGACCTTCAGCCAGCAGGGCATGTTCCTGCTGGGCGGGATGCTGGCCGACCGGTGGGGCGCTCGCCGCGCCGTCCTCACCGGTTGCCTGGTGCGCATCGTCGGCTACGCCACGCTGGCGGCAGCGTCCGGCTTCCCCCTGTTCCTGCTCGGCGCGGTCCTGACCGGTGCAGGCGGCGCCCTCTTCTCGCCGGCCCTGGAGTCCCGGCTCTCCCTCGCCGATCAGCCGGCCGGGACGGAGGCGGCGAGCCGCGGGCGGGGACGCCGGCGGTCGGTGTTCGTGTGGCTGGCGATCACCGGAGAGATCGGTGCCGTCCTGGGCCCGGTCCTCGGATCGGCCCTCCTGGGATGGGGGATCGACGCTGCCCTGAGCCTGGGGATCGGCGTGTTCGCCGTGGTCACGGTCCTGCTCTGGTGGCTCCTCCCGGCCGAACCGGCCCGCCGGCCGCCGGACCGGGACGAGGGGGTGCACGCCGCCGTCCCCGCTGCGGCCGGCGGTCGCTGGGCCTGTGCGCGCGACCGGCGCTTCGTGGTGTTCTGCGCACTGGCCGGGACGAAGATGCTGGCCTACCAGCAGCTCTACTTCGCCGTGCCCGTCGAACTGAGCCGGCGAGGTCTCGACGGCGCCTGGCTCGGCCCGCTGTTCCTGCTGGCCTCCGTCCTGACCCTGGCGCTGCAGCTGCCCGTCTCCGGCGCGGGACGGCGCCTCGGCCCCGAACGTGCCCTGGCGGTCGGCTTCGTTCTGGAGGCCGGCGCGTTCACCTGGATGGCCCTGACGTCCGTGCCCCCTGGGGCCGCTGCCGGCTCGCCGGCACCCCTGCTGGGCGTCGTCACCCTCCTGATCCTCGGCCACATGCTCCTGACCCCCACGATCCTGTCCCTCATCCCGTCGTTCGTCCCCGCCCAGGGACCTGCCGCGGGCCGGGGCGTCTACTACGGGCTGGCTGCCACGTGCGGCGGGGTCACCGTGCTGGCCGGCAACGCCGTGCTCGGACAGCTGCTGGACCTCACCGACCGGCACCAGTGGTGGCCCGGCACTCCGTGGACGCCGCTGGTCCTGCTGGCCCTCCTGGTCGCCGCGGCCCTGCCGGCGGTGCTCCGCGGGCATCGCGGCACCCGGCCCGCCGGCCCGTCCTCCGCCGCGGTGCCGTCGACAGGAACGCGCTGACCGACCACCGGCTCGCAGCTGCCGGCCGCGGGCGCCGGGCCTACTGGGGCATGCGCACGATCGGCTTGACCACGGCCCCGGACCTGCTGTCGGCCAGGGCCTGCTCGATCTCGTCAAGACCGTAGTACCGGACGAGCTCGTCGAACGGGAAGCGGCCCTGCCGGTGGAGGTCGATCAGGGCGGGGATGAACTTCGTGCTGCGGCTGCCGCCGCCCAGCACCCCGATCACGCGCTTGCCCCACAGCGTGCGTAGGTGGTCGAGGCTGAAACGGGCCTGGGCCGGCGCGCCGCCGATGAGCACCAGGGTGCCGAGCATGCCCACGCACTCGGCGGCCTGCTCCACCACGGGGATCACCCCGGTGCACTCGAAGGCGTAGTCGGCGGCGTCGCCGGTGATCCGCCGCACCTCCGCGGGCACGTCGGCCCCGGACGAGTTGATCGTGTGGGTGGCGCCGTAGCGGGTGGCCAGCTCGAGCCGGGAGTCGTGCAGGTCCACGGCGATGATCGTGGTGGCGGCGGTGGACCGGGCGGCCATGATCGCCGCCAGGCCCACCGCGCCGACGCCGAAGACGACCAGTGAGGAGCCGGGCTCCGGACGGGTCTCGTTGAGCACCGCCCCCGCCCCGGTGCCCAGCCCGCAGGCCAGCGGTCCGAGCAGCTCCAGCGGCACGTCGTCGGGGGCCGGGACCAGGGCGTCGGCCAGCACGATCGAGTGGGTGGCGAAGGAGGACTGGCCGAAGAAGTGCCCCGAGAGCTCGCCCGTCTCGCCGCGGGTGTAGGCGGAGGTCCCGGCGGCCTCGCCGCGGAAGCGCCGTCCCGAGACCAGGGCCTCCCCGGTGCGGGCGCAGTACCGGGGCCGGCCGTCGAGGCAGTTCCTGCACTGCCCGCAGGAGGGCCAGCCCAGGATCACCCGGTCCCCGGCGGCCACCGACGTCACCCCCGGACCGACCTGCTCGACGACCCCGGCGCCCTCGTGGCCGAGGATGCCGGGCAGCGGCAGGGGCATGTCGCCGTCGCGGGTGATGGCGTCGGTGTGGCAGACCCCGGACGCGACGAGACGGACCCGGACCTCGCCCCGCTCCGGCTCGGCCAGCTCCACGTCCTGGAGCCGGAAAGGGGCGCCGATCTCCTCGACGACGGCTGCACGGATCTTCATGGCGCTCTCCTCTGCGGTGGCGGGGACGACCGGGTGGTGCTCCGCAGTCTAGAGAGTTGCTCCCCCGGCGCCCACGACCTCGCGGTGGCCGGGCCGGCCGTCACCCCTCAGTGCTCAGGATGAGGGAGCGCAGGGCGCGGGCCAGCTCGCCCCGCTCGTCCGCCGAGAGGACCTCCAGCAGGCCGTCCTCGAAGGCGTAGTGCTCCGGCAGGTCGCGGTCGAGATCGGCGAGCCCCTCCGGGGTCAGGGCCACCAGGACCGAGCGGGCGTCGTGGGGGGAAGCGGTCCGGTTGATCCATCCGGTGGCCTCCAGGCGCTTGAGCCGCCCGGACAGCCCGGCCGAGGAGACGAGCATGGCCTGCCGGATCTGCCCCGGCGTCAGGGCGTAGGGCGCCCCGGCCCGGCGCAGGGTGCGCAGCACGTCGAAGTCCCCGAGGTTGTCCACCGGCATCCCGGGCCGGCGGCGCAGGCGCTGGTTCTGCACCTTCTCGATCAGCTGGCCCAGGTGGTGGATCCGTGCCAGCACCTCACCCGGCTGCACGTCGAGCTCCGGCCACGCCTGCTTCCACTGGCGGGTCGCGGCATCCACGGCGTCCTCGGCCGGGGTCGTGCGGTCTTCCGGTGGCGGCATGACCTCATGCTGTCATGTCGGGGATGACGACGCCTTTTTATAGTTGTTTCGCGAGCGAGATAAAGTGGGGACCGGGAGCGTGCCCCGCCTCCCGCCCCACCGGTCATCCCGAGCCCGAGGAGAACTGCCATGACCATCTCTGCGTACGCCGCCGACGAGGCCCGGCCGGTGACGCCCCCGCGGGTGGTGCCGCGGTCGAAGGGCCGGATCGTCGTCGACTGGATCACCTCCACCGACCACAAGACCATCGGGTACATGTACCTGATCGCGGCCTTCACCTTCTTCTGCATCGGCGGGGTGATGGCGCTGCTGATCCGCGCGGAGCTGTGGGCCCCGGGCATGCAGGTGCTCGAGACCAAGGAGCAGTACAACCAGCTGTTCACCATGCACGGCACGCTGATGCTGCTGATGTTCGGCACCCCGCTGTTCACCGGCTTCGCCAACGTGCTGGTGCCCCTGCAGATCGGCGCCCCGGACGTGGCGTTCCCGCGCCTGAACGCCCTGGCCTTCTGGTTCTTCCTCTTCGGGTCCCTGATCGCCCTGTCCGGCTTCCTCACCCCGGCCGGAGCGGCCTCCTTCGGGTGGTTCGCCTATGCCCCGCTCTCGAACTCCTCGTTCTCGCCCGGCGCCGGCGGCGACCTCTGGGTCTTCGGGCTGGCGCTGCAGGGCTTCGGCACCATCCTGGGGGCGGTCAACTTCATCACCACGATCATCGCGATGCGCGCCCCCGGCATGACCGTGTGGCGGATGGGCCTGTTCACCTGGAACGCCCTGATCACCTCGCTGCTGATGATCATGGCGTTCCCCCCGCTGGCCGCGGCCCTGCTGGCGCTGGGCATGGACCGCACCCTCGGCGGGCACATCTTCGACCCGGCCACCGGGGGAGCGGTGCTGTGGCAGCACCTGTTCTGGTTCTTCGGCCACCCCGAGGTCTACATCATCGCGCTGCCCTTCTTCGGCATCGTCTCGGAGATCATCCCCGCCTTCTCGAGGAAACCGGTCTTCGGCTACAAGGGCCTGGTCTTCGCCACGATCGCCATCGCCGCGCTGTCGGTGACCGTGTGGGCCCACCACATGTACGTCACCGGGACGGTGATGCTGTCCTTCTTCGCGTTCATGACGATGATGATCGCGGTGCCCACCGGGGTGAAGTTCTTCAACTG
>NZ_JAVFXA010000101.1:0-541 GCF_040981195.1 Kocuria oxytropis
CGATTTACCATCCCACAAATCGACCGCCCCGCCGTTCAGGTGGCGGCTGTTCATCGTCTTAGACTTTCCCGCCGCTACCAGTTCCCGCTGGCGTTCTATCGTCCTCACTCCCTCAATGACATAAATATCAATCGGGCATAGAGTCGCCGCCAGTTGAACCACTTGCTGTAAACGGGGATTAACCCCGTTCAGCCGATCCCCGTATTTAATCATTTAATAATTACCCCTTTATTGAGGAAAGAATTAATTTCGTCTTTCTCGTTTTTCAGTGCGGTGCAATTCAATTCGATTTGCTCCACAATAACGAAACCTTTATGGTTTTTCAATTGGTCTTCATCCGTCACCGGAATAGTGAATACACCATTCGGCAGCGCAATATCATTCCGAACCAATTCAATATACGGGCGACGAACCAGATTATCACCGCCAATATCGATATTACTATTATCCATATTATTTCGGGCGTAGTTCGCATACGGAATTTTAAATCCGGCGTCCAGTTCCTTCATAATAATTACGTCGTTAATTTTGGACGACGAAA
>NZ_JAVFXA010000102.1:0-538 GCF_040981195.1 Kocuria oxytropis
CCCACGGAGGCCGAGGCCGCCCTGATCCGTGCGGACCTGCGGGGCTCGGTCGTCGCCGACACCCTCCTCGAGACCATCGACTGACGAAAGGGGTCCCATGACCCAGTGGCACACCGACCTGGCGGCTCCCCCCGCCCTCGGCAAGGACGTCCTGCGCGTCGTCCCGCTGGGCGGGCTGGGCGAGGTCGGACGGAACATGACGGTGTTCGAGATCAACGGGCAGCTGCTCGTGGTCGACTGCGGCGTGCTCTTCCCCGAGGAGACCCAGCCGGGCGTGGACCTCATCCTCCCGGACCTCAACCACATCGTCGACCGGCTCGACGACGTCGTGGCCGTGGTGCTGACCCACGGCCACGAGGACCACATCGGCGCCGTCCCGTACCTGCTCAAGCGCCGCCCCGACATCCCCGTGATCGGCTCCCGGCTGACGCTCGCGCTCATCGAGGCGAAGCTCCAGGAGCACCGGATCAGGCCCTACACCATGGCGGTGCGGGAGGGGCAGGTCGAGCGGCTCGGCGAGTTCGAGTGCGAGTTCGTG
>NZ_JAVFXA010000103.1:0-538 GCF_040981195.1 Kocuria oxytropis
CCACAGGGGGTGCCGGGGGGAGAGCACGAGGTAGAACGCCAGCAGCAGCCACGGCAGGCCCACGTTGTCCAAGTAGGCCTGGCGGCCGATCGTCAGCGTGAGCGGCGAGAGGGCGAAGAACGTCGTGGCCAGGACGGCGAGCGGAGCGCGCACCCTTAGGCGGCGGGCGATGAGGTAGATCAGCACGGCGGTGGCCACGAAGAACGGCGCGACGACCAGGCGGACCGCGCCGACGGAGGTGTCGTCGCCGGCGCCCAACAGCCGGGGCAGCCAGGCGAGGGCGCCCAGCTGGATCCAGCCCAGCGGGGGGTGGTCGTACCAGTAGGTGTAGGGGGTGAGTGCGCCGTCATCGAGGACGCTGAACGCCTGAGCGGTGTAGGTGCCCTCGTCGTCCTGGTATGGCGTGGCGCCGGTGGCGTTCCAGACGCTGAGCACGGCCAGGGCCGCGACGAGCACCACGAGCACGGCGCGGTCGCGGCTGAGGCCGGACCACCTGCCCGCGCCGGGCCGCCGGTCCCGGGGCCGCGCTGCGGGCTCG
>NZ_JAVFXA010000017.1:0-55172 GCF_040981195.1 Kocuria oxytropis
CGACTCCCTGACCGCCCTCACCGCCTAATTCCCCTACGAAGGATCGCTACACCACTCCAGGGGGCTTGACCCACGACGCGCAGGGCACCAGCAACGCCCGCCTCGCCCAGGTCCGGTGCCCAGTTCCGGCACGACACCAATCCGGCCACCCCCTTCAAGATGCTGGAGTGCCGTCATATAACAGACCACAGGATTTGCATCCGCGATCATGGAGGTCCCCCCGATGAAAGGCACTACCCATGAGCGAGTACGCAGCTCTCATCCCCCGCCCTTGCTGGGCCACCCACCAGGAAGTCACCGATTCCCAGACGCTCACCCACTACCGGGAACTCCCCGCGTGGTCCATCGCAGGGCCGGCTCCCGTGGTCCTGCTGGATTCCTGGGAGATCATCACCACCGCCGACGGCACCTACGCCCACCCCGACGGACCTCTCCTGCACATCGGCCACGACGCCTTCACCCCCGACCAAGCACGAACCCTGCGCAACAGGATCACCGAGGCCCTGGCCCTGCTCGCCTAACCACAGAGCACCCCGGCGACACTGCCAGGATGCTCGTGAAGCGCAGCCCGCGATACGGGCACGTGTCAGGAGGGTCGTACCTGGCGAATCCGCTCCAACGCCTCATCCAACCGGCCCCCGGGATCCTCCTGCATGGTGAAGGTGTTGAACACTCCCCATACCATCAGCACGATTCCCCCCGTTATGCCAGTCATGAGGGTCGGGCCTGCGGCCTGATCGGCGGACATCGACAGGACCAGCCCGAACACCGACACCAGCAGCATCAGCGCCCCGGCATCGAGGGCCACAACAGCAGTCCGCTTATTCATGGGAAACCTTCCGAGGGAGCTGGTCACGGAGCCGACCAGAACCCGGCATAGGTGACATGTCATTAATTAGACGAAAGTCTATGTGCACTCATGGCAGTCGCCGGCGACACGACACCCTTGTTACCCAAACGTAACCACATGGTGTGAGATGAGCGCCCCCGTGGCACCGACGAAGTCGCTGGACCCACCATGGGCGCCCGAAGTGCGCGGCCGGCCGTGGTCCGCCATCTTGGGCGCCCCACCTCCACCGAACGGGCGGCGTGGACCTCGACTGCGATCACGATGTGCCCGCCATGAAGTGACCTCGCGGATGCACCTCGTCACGGGCATGGCCCGCCCTCACCATGCCGATCAGCGTGGTCGCGCAAGCTACGCCGATAGGTGGACGGGGCACCTTGGGGATGCCCCAGCGCCGGCCACCAATCTGTCTCGCAACCAAACCGCCTCATAACCCTTGGCTTAGAAGACGGGCAACTGTCACATTACTCAGCCTGCTTCCATAGTTATCGACCTAGTGCCTACTCTGGTCCATCACCATCGGGCCCCCCAGACCCGGCGATGCGACCACGCCTCAGGCCGCCACCGCCAGACGATCCGTCATCTGCGAACAGGAAATAGGCATGAACACCTCTGCATCTGGGGCTCTGGCCGTCGAGCTGCACTCCGTCTCTCCCACCCGGTGGGTCGCCACCTACTACCCCATGGTGGTCACCCCCGCGGGCCGCTGGGCCGAGGTCACCTGGGACCTGCACCAGCACCTGATGCCCGCCATGTCGACTCCCCTGGAGCCGGCACGGTGGCTGGAGGCGTGTAGCCCCGATCCCGACCACCCCTGCTACGTCGGCTATCAAGGGTGGGCCACCGAGCTGGCCGCCGGTTACGCAGCCGCACTAGCCGTCCACGACACCGAGGCCGCTGAGGAGCCCTTCTCGGTCCGGGAGGCGCAGCTGCTGCGAGAGGGCACGTTCCTCGTGCCGGCCGGACAGCTTTCGGAGTGGGTGCTCGATGATCTCGAGGACGAGACCACACATATCCGTGGTTGATCCTGCGCACAGATCGACCCATCTCGCACCGTCCTCTTTCGCCCGGACACCTCGATTCGCAACAGCACATTGATGTGTCATGTTGTGAACACCGCCACATCCCCGGAATTGCCGGACGGAGCGTGAGCGAGCATCGTGGCTTATCAGGGGGACAGGTGATCTGCATCAGACCATCCTCCAGCTTCGTGCGTCGACCGGCCGCGCCCGTGGTTCCGGGGGGATCCACGGGTGTGCGCCAGATGATGAGTCCGCGACGAAGCAGCAAGGGGCGGGGTGGCCGGGGGGCCACCCCGCCCCTGCCACACCCGGCCATGACACCGTGGCTACGGCAGGCGAATCCGCTCCCGTCACGACGTCTCACCACCCAGCTACCGGCTGAGGAGTCATCTCAGGACTCCGAGCAGGTCTCGCACTTTGTGAGTGAAGCCGCCCGGGGTGCCTCTATGATCTTGGTCCAGCGGCCAGGGCCATCGGTGACGGGATCTGAGGGTCGGTGGGTCTTGGTAGGAGGTGCCCTCGCGCAGCATCGCGAAGAGCACGTCGGTCAGTCGGCTGGCCAGGGCGATGATCGCCTCCTGGATCGCACCGGCAACGTCATGTCGCTGACATTTGGCGAGGCCAGGGATGCAGTGACCACCCGCCAAAGGGCACGGTAGTGGCGAGCTCGAGCAGCGGCACCCCAGCCACCCGTGGCCAGCAGTTCACGGCCGGTGGCCGGGGAAGTCGAGGAGCGAGAGGTGACGACGATGAGCAGTGCGGACAGGATCCACGTGGTGGTCGGTGCCAGTGGCGGAACCGGCAGCGCTGTGGTGCGCGAACTGCTCCGCCGGGGACGCCGGGTGCGAGCGATCAACCGCAGCGGACGCCTCAACGCCCCGCCCGGTGTGGAGGTGGCGGCCGGGGATGCCAGGGACGCCGAGCGGATGCGGGAGGTGTGCCGGGGTGCCGGGGTGGTCTACAACACCGTGAACGTCCCGTTCACCCAGTGGCGGGACAGCTTCCCGGCGGCGGTGGACGGGGTGCTCGCCGGCGCACGGGCCGCCGGCGCGTCGATGGTGTTCGCCGACGACACCTGGATGTACGGCCGGGTCACCGGGCCCATGACCGAGGACCTGCCCCACCGGCCCGTGAGCGACAAGGGAGTCCTGCGCGCCTGGCTGGCCGAGCGGGTGCTCGCCGCCCACAGCAGCGGACAGGTCGCCACCGTCATCGGCCGCGCCCCGGAACTGTACGGCCCGGCCGTGGAATCCCTGCTGGGCCGCAACCTCTTCGGCCCCGCCCTCACCCACGGCCCGGCGTTGTGGGTCGGAGACCTGGACCAGCCCCTGGCCCCGATGTTCATCGAGGACTTCGCCCACGGTCTGGCCGAGCTCGGCGAACACGAGGCGGCCCTGGGCCGGGCATGGCACCTGCCCACCCCGGAACCCATCACCGCACAGACGTTCCTGGACCTGCTCTCGACCCAGGTGCACCGACCGATCAGGATTCTGCGCCTGGGACAGCGCTCGGCACGTGCCCTCGGGCTGGTGTGGCCGGTGGCCCGGGAGGGCGCGGAGATGCTCTACCAGTTCCGTCAACCGCACGCCGTCGACGCCAGCGCCTACACCACGACCTTCGGCCCCGGCCAGGTCACGCCCTACACCCAGGGCATCGCCCACACCCTGGACTGGTACCGCACAACCGCCCGACGCTCCTTCCTCGGAATCGGGCGATGAACCCCGCCACCCAGCCCCGCACGCCGCCAGGGATCGGAGACATCTGGCGGGGCTGCACTAGGGCAGGTACGGCCGAACCAGTCCGTCCACTGTCGAAAACACAGTCATTGTCTCGCAACCGATGCATCTCGCAACCCATCGTCTAGAAGACGCCACGCCGCCCGAAGTCCTTCCCGCGGCAGACGCCGGCACAGCCACGTCCGTCAGATGCTCCGACCGGCGCGTTCCGTGACGTGGACTCCCGTCGGTAGCCCACCGACCGGCACCTGTCGACCGGACTCGGGTCCAGCGGTTCGTGGTCGAATGGTCGGGCGACCCCGGCCGGGGCCGTGGAGCTTTCCTCGTCCCACGGAGTCACGATGACCAGCACATCCCCGGACCACGCCACTGACGTCCTCGTGATCGGCGGGGGCAATGCCGGGATCTCCCTGGCCGCTCGACTGCGCCGGAAGGGCATCACGGACATCGCGGTCGTGGAGCCGAAGTCCACGCACCACTACCGGCCAATGCTCTCCTACGTGGGCGCCGGACTGAAGTCCGTGCAGCAGATGTCCCGGCCCCAGCACCGCGTGATGCCCCGCGGCGTGCGGTGGATCCGGGACCGTGTCCAGGCACTGGATCCGGCGGCACGGACGGCCACGCTGTCCTCCGGGGCGCGCATCGGCTACCGGGACGTCGTGATCTGCGCGGGCTCCACCCCGGACTGGGGCCGTGTCCCCGGCAGCGCCGAGGCCATGGCCGGCCCGTACGCCTCGAGCAACTACACCGTGGAGCTGGCCCCCAGGACCTGGGAGCTGATCCGCGGGCTGCGCCGTGGCCGGGCGGTGTTCACCATCCCGGACGGTCCGGCACCCACTCCGCAGATCGGGCAGAAGATCCTCTACCTGGCCTGCGACTACTGGCAGCGTCAGGGTGTCCTGCAGGACATCGAGGTGACCCTGCTGACCCCCACCGCCACCGTGTTCGGCCAGCCGGACGTGGACCGGGTGCTGCAGCCCTGGGTCCGGCGCTACGGCATCACGGTCCTGACGAACGCCCACGTGCAGTCGATCGACGCCGGCTCCCGTCGGCTGCGGGTCACGGTGGACGGGACGCCCCGGGACCTGCCCTACGACCTGCTGCACCACAGCCCCGTCCACCGGGCCCCGGCCTGGATCGCCGACGCGGGACTGGGGGTCGCTCCGGGCCCGGGCACCGCCTGGGCCGGCTACGCGGACGTGGAGGCGCAGACCCTGCGCCACCGCCGGGTGCCCACCGTGTGGGCCTGCGGGGACGCGGCGGCGCTGGAGACCACCTCGTCCGGCGGGGCGCTGCGCCACCAGACGAAGATCCTCGCGGAGAACCTCCTGGCCGCCCGCGCCGGCCGGGAGCCCACGGCCTCCTACGACGGGTACACCGTGACGCCCGTGACGGTGCAGCGGGGCCGTGCCGTGCTGGCCGAGTTCGACCGGGACAACGACCTGGCGCCCAGCATTCCCGGCCTGCCGCTGCTGGCCCCGAACCGCCTCTCCTGGTTCGTCGACCTCGAGGTCCTCCCCCGGGACTACTGGAACGTGATCCTCCGGGGCCGCTAGCCGGCGCCGAGTTCCCCGGGCGCCGTCCGGCACGGTCCGCATCTCGGCGGTGGTGCGCTCCGAAGCGGGGCCGGCTCTCAGGGACGGGACCCCACCGGGTGCACGGCCCGCCGGTCGGAGCGCAGCCGGGTCTCCCCGGGGTCGTCCGGTCCTGGCCCGCGTCGCGACACCGGCCGGGCGTCCGCCCCGTGGCCCGGCAGCCGCAGCCGGGCGTCCGTGCCGGCGGCCCCGTCGTCGAGGTGGTGCGTGACCAGGACGACGACGCGGTCGGCGAGCCCCTGCCGCAGGTCGGCCAGGAGAAACCGCGAGGCGGGGGCGTCCAGGTGGGCGGTCGGTTCGTCGAGCAGGACCACGTCGGCGCGGGTGAGCAGGGCGCGGGCCACGGCCACGCGCTGGCGCTGCCCTCCGGACAGGTGGGCCCCGCCGGGGCCGACGCGGGTCGCGAGGCCCTCGGGCAGCTCCGCCAGGAAGGGGCCTAGGCCCACCCGCTGCAGGGCCGCGCGGATCTCGGCGTCGGAGGGCCGGTCCTCCCGGCCGCGGGCGAGCAGCAGGTTGCCGCGGATCGTGGAGTCGAACAGGTGGGCCTCCTGCGGGCACCAGGCGATGCTGCGGCGCAGCCGTCCGGGGTCGAGTGCCCGGCTGTCCACGCCGTCCACCTCCCACCGTCCCTCGGCCGCCGGGAGGTGGCCGAGCAGCGCGGCGAGCAGGGTGGACTTCCCCGCACCGGAGGGTCCCTCCACCACGAGCCACTGTCCGCGCCGCACGGACGCCTCGAGCCCGCGGAATGCCGGGGCCGGCGCCCCCGGCCACGTCACGGCGAGCCCGCGCAGGTCGAGGCGGTGGACGGGCAGCGGCTCGGCCCCGGCCTCCGCCGGGATGCCGGCCGCCCCGCGCGCGGCCCCGGTGACCGGCCGGAGCTTGCGCAGCGAGGCCGAGAGCGCGGGCCACTGCTGCGCCGCGTCGACCACCCCGAGCATGGGCTCCAGCAGGCCCAGCGGCAGCAGCACCAGGGCCGCGACCACGGGCGCCGCCAGCGTGCCGTCGGCCGCCGCGTCCGCGGTGGCGGCGAGCACCAGCACCGATGAGACGGAGCAGGCCAGCACGGCCGTGCCGCTGCCGAGCCCCAGTGCCCAGGCGCTCCGGCGGGCGGCCCGCTCGGCGTCCGCCTCGAGGTCCTCGAGCCGGGCGAGCACCGCCGCAGAGCGCCCGTTGGCCCGCAGCTCGTCGGCGGCGGCGACCATCGCGGCGAAGCGGCGGAGCACCCCGGAGCGCACCACGGTGGCGCCGCGGGCGGCGGAGCGGTCGGCCAGCAGGGCCACGGCCGGCCCGGCGAGGAGGCCGCCGGCGAGCGCGACCGCGAGGGCGGGCAGGGCGTCCGGGTGCAGGATCCCGACCGTGGCGGCGGCGCCGGCCGCGGTCCCGGCCCCGACCAGCGGGGGCAGCACCACCCGGGGCACGAGGTCCCGCACCCGGTCCGCGGTGGCCACGAGGTGGTCCAGGGCCGCGCCGCCGGTCGCCAGGCTGCGGGAGGCCACGCCGCGCACGGCCAGGCCGGCCCAGGTCCGTGCCCGCAGCTCGGTGGTGGAGACCAGGACGGCGTCGTGGCCGAGCAGCCGCTCGGCGTAGCGCAGCACCGCCCGGCCGATGCCGAAGAAGCGCACGCCGACGACGGCGACCATGAGGTACATGATGCTGGGCTGCTCGCTGGCCCGCACGATGAGCCAGCCGGAGAGCGTGGTGAGCCCGGCGGCGAACAGGGCCGCGGCGGTGCCCAGGGCCACCGCGCCGGCGGTCCGCCACGGGGCGGGCGCCAGGAACGCCGCGAGCTCCCGCAGGGCCCCGCGCGCGGCCGCGGGCTGCGCCGGGTCCACGGCGGTCCCCTCCGGGGCAGGGTCCTCGGGCGGGGTGTCGGCCCCCGTGCCCGACGACGCCTCGGGGGCGCCCTCGGTGCGGGGAGCGGCCGCGGCGCCGAGCAGGAGCTGCTGGTCCGCGAGCGCGGTCACCTCGGTCTCGTGGGAGGCCAGGACCACGGTGACCCGGCCCCGCAGGGCCTCGACCAGGGCCTCGACGCGGCGCGCGTTGGCGGGGTCCAGGTGGGCGGTCGGCTCGTCCAGCAGCAGCAGCCGGGCCCCGGCGTCCACCCGGGCGAGGCCGCGGGCCAGGCCCAGCCGGCGCAGCTCGCCGGGGCTGAGCCGGTCCGGGTGGGCGCCGGCCAGGCGGGCGAGCCCCACCCGGGCGAGCGCGTCCCGGGCGGCGGCCTCCGCCTCGGCGCCGGAGCCTGCGCCCCGGCCCGCGCCGGCGTCGACGTCGGGGGCGGCGACCGAGGCTGCCCCGGAGCGGGAGCCGGCAGCGCCCGGGGCGGCGTCGGAGCCGGAGCCGGCGTAGAGCAGCACCTCGTCGAGGACCGTCTCCGCCACGGTGTGCACGTGCTGCGGGACCCACGCGACGACGGCCGGGTCCACGCCCTCGACACTGCCGGCCGCCGCCGGGACGGTCCCGGCGAGCACGCCGAGCAGGGTGGACTTCCCGCTGCCGCTGGGGCCCTCCACACTGAGCACCGACCCGCCGGGCAGCTCCACGTCGATCCCGGACAGCGCGGGCACGGTGCGGCCGGGGAAGTGCACGGCCAGTCCGCGGATCCGGAGCGGCGGCGGCCCGGCGGGGTCCGGGGCGGGCACGGCCGACCCGGGGGCGGGCGCGGCCGGTCCGAGGCCCGCCCGGCGGATGTCGGCGGGCACCGGCTCCCCGACGATCTCGTCGGAGCGGCGCAGGGCGGCCCGGCCGTCCTGGGAGGCGTGGAAGGCCGCGCCCAGGTCCCGGAAGGGCGCGAAGCACTCGGGGGCGAGCAGGAGCGCGACGAGCCCGGTGGTGAGGTCGAGGTCCCCGTGCACGAGACGGACGCCGACGAAGACGGCGACCACGGCGACGGAGAGCGTCGAGATCAGCTCGAGCACGAGCGAGGAGAGGAAGGCGGTGCGCAGGGTGACCATGGTGGTCTCCCGGTGCCGCTCGGAGACCTCGCGCAGGGCCTGGGCCTGCTCGTGGACCCGGCCGAGGCCCACGAGCACGGGCAGTCCGCGGGCCAGCTCCACGAGGTGGTGGGACAGTCGCTGCAGCGCGGCCGAGGACTCCTCGACCCGGTCCTGGGTGTGCAGGCCGACCAGGGCCATGAACAGGGGCACCAGGGGCACGGTCAGCACCACGATCAGGGCGCTCACCCAGTCGGCGGAGAGGATGCGCACCCCCACCAGCAGCGGCACGGTGGCGGCGGTGACCACCGAGGGCAGCACGCGCGCGTAGTAGTCGTCCAGGGCGTCGAGGCCCACCGTGCCGACCACCGTGGTGGCCCCGACGTCGTGGCCCCCGCCCGCCAGCACGCGGCGGGCGAGCTCCCGGCGCAGTCCGCGCTTGGCGTCCCCCGCGGCGCGGGCGGCCACGTACTGGGCCGCCCAGGTGGTCACCGCCCGCAGCACCCCGGCACCGGCCCCGAGCACGATGGCTCCCTGCCAGGCCTCCGGGTCCGCCGCGAGCACCCCCACGACGCCGCGGGCGACGGCCTCGGCCAGCAGGACGAGGGCCAGCGCCTTCAGCGCGGCCAGGACGCCGAGCACGAGCACGGCCGAGGAGCCGCCCGGGCCCAGGGGAGGTCGTCTCATGCCGGCCGGTCGTCCCCTCCGGAGGAGGGGCCCCCGCGGAAGGAGTCATCGCCGGCGGAGCCCCGGGTGGCGGAGCCCCCGGAGGGTCCGGACCCTCCGGGGTCGGCCGCGCCCTGGGCGCCGCCGGGCACCGCGGCCGCGAGCGGGGCCACCGCGGCCCGCACGGTGTGGGCGGCGGGCAGGTGGTCGGTGGTCAGGCGGCGGCGGAACACCCAGTAGCTCCACCCCTGGTAGAGCAGCACGAGGGGCAGGCCCAGGGCGGCCACGACCGTCAGCACCCCCAGCGTGTAGTCGCTGTTGGAGGCGTTGCCGACCGTCAGGTCCCAGGCCGGGTCCAGCGTGGAGGGCAGCACCACCGGGAAGACGTTGGTGAAGATCGACCCGAGGCCCAGGGCGAGCACGGCGGCGGAGCCGGCGAAGGCCCGCCCCTCGTGGCCGAGCCGGGCGCCGGCCCAGCCGGCGAGGCCCGCCACCACGGCGCCTCCCACGAGCAGCCAGGTCCAGGCCGTGCCGCTGCGCAGCTGCACCGCGACCACCCAGCCGGCGAACGGGAGCAGCCCGACCGGGCCCCAGCGCACCAGCAGGCCGCGGGCGCGCAGCCGCACCGGTCCCTCGGTCTTCAGCCCCAGGAAGGCCGCGGCGTGCACGAGGCAGAAGCCCACCACGGCGAGCCCGCCGAGCAGCGCGTAGGGGGTGAACCAGGCGAAGGCCCCGCCCACGCGGTCGCCGTTGGCGTTGAGCGGCAGGCCCGTGGTGGTCAGGGCCAGGGCGGCCCCGAGGCCGAAGGCGGCCAGGAACGAGCCCGTCCCGAGGCCCCGGTCGGCCCACCGCCGCCACCGGTCGCTGTGGCCCTTGCCGCGGTACTCGATCGAGACCGCCCGGAAGATCAGTCCCACCAGCACGAAGACCAGGGGGACGTAGAGCGCGGAGAACAGGGCGGCGTACCAGAGCGGGAAGGCCGCGAAGAGACCGGCCGCCGCGGTGATCAGCCACACCTCGTTGCCGTCCCAGACCGGGCCGATCGTGTTGAGCATCTGGCGGCGCTCGCGCTCGTCCCGGGTGCTGGTGAGCATGAGCATGCCCACGCCGAGGTCGAAGCCGTCGAGGAGCAGGAACCCGCCCCAGAGCACGGCGATGGCGATGAACCAGAGAGTGGGGAGCAAGTCCATGTCAGCGAGCTTTCTGCGCGGTGCGGGCGTGCGGTCGTCGGGCGCGGACGGCGGGCATCAGTAGGCGAAGGCGAGCACGTCGTCGTCCGTCCCGGAGGCACCGCCCCGGTCACCGCCGTGGTCATCCCCGTGGTCATCCCCGTGGCCGGGCCCGTGCGCCAGGTCCGGCATCGCGGCGGCGACTCCGCCCCGCACGTACCGGACCAGGAGCATGACCTCCACCACGAGCAGCGCGGCGTAGATCAGCCCCAGCACGCTCAGCGAGAAGATCACCTCCTGCCCGCTGATGCCCGGGGAGACGGCCGCGGCGGTGTACATGAACACCCCGTCCACACCGCTCGGGTTCGGGTTGGGCGCCACCACGAAGGGCTGGCGGCCCATCTCCGTGAACACCCACCCGGCGATGTTGGCCCCGAAGGGCGCCAGGATGGAGGCCACGGCCGCCCACATCAGCGGCTTGGAGGCCGGGACGGTGCCCTTCCGGGCGATCCACAGCGTGAGGGCCGCGAAGGCGGCGGCCAGCATCCCGAAGCCGATCATCATGCGGAAGCCCCAGTAGGTCACCTCCATCAGCGGCAGGTAGTCGATCTCCTGCCCGGCGCGCTCGCCGTACATGGGGTCGTCCGGCAGGTGGGTGCCGTAGGCGGCCTCGTACTCCGGGATCAGGGTGTTGACGCCCTTGACCTCGGTGTCGAAGTCGCCGTGGGCCAGGAAGGAGAGGAGGCCGGGGATCTCGATGACGTCGACCACCTGGTCGCAGTCCTGGCCGCCGAGGGGCCCCACCGACAGGACCGAGAAGCCCGTGCCGTCGTGGCAGGCGGCCTCGGCCGCGGCCATCTTCAGCGGCTGCTGCTCGAACATCAGCTTGCCCTGGATGTCACCGCTCGCGGCGACGGCCCCGAAGCCCAGCACGGCCACGACCGCCCCGATGCGCAGGCTGGACAGCCACACCCCGTGATCGGTGCGGTCCCGGCCGGGGACGTCGGGGCGCTCCCCCACGACGACGCGGCCACGCTCGTCCACGGTGTCGATGCCGTCCCGGCGGCGCTGCCACAGGTGGTACCAGGCGATGCCCACGAGGAACGCGGCGCCCACGGCCACCGCGCCCGCCAGCGTGTGCGCGTAGGCGACCAGGGCCGTGTTGTTGGTCAGCACCGCCCACACGTCGTTCATCACCGGGCGGCCATCGACCAGCTCGACCCCCACCGGGTGCTGCATCCAGGAGTTGGCCACGATGATGAAGTACGCCGAGACCACGGAGCCGAGCACGGCCGTCCACAGGGAGGCGAGGTGCAGCTTCTTCGGCAGCCGGTCCCAGCCGAAGATCCACAGGCCCAGGAAGGTGGACTCGAAGAAGAACGCGAGCAGGCCCTCCATCGCCAGCGGGGCGCCGAAGACGTCGCCCACGAAGCGGGAGTACTCGCTCCAGGCCATGCCGAACTGGAACTCCTGCACCAGGCCGGTGGCCACGCCCATGATGAAGTTGATCAGGTAGAGCTTGCCCCAGAACTTCGTCATCCGCAGCCAGCGCTCGTTGCCGGTGCGCACCCACAGCGTCTGCATGAGCGCCACGAGCAGCCCGAGCCCCAGGGTGAGCGGGACCATCACGAAGTGGTAGACGGTGGTGATCCCGAACTGCCAGCGGGCGATCTCCAACGGATCCATGGGCGGCTTCTCCCGGTTCTTCCGCGCCTTCTGCGGCGGTGCGTCCTGCACACGTCTTCTACGGGACGTAGAAGTAGTTCTACACACTGTAGAACACCCCTCCGTCCGGGCTACAATCGGGCGGTGGCACGAAACGACACCTGGCGCTCCGCTCCCCTCGGCGAGCTCGAGCGCTCCCTCATGGAGCTGCTCTGGCACGCGGACGAACCCCTGTCCGCCTACGACCTGCAGGACCGCCTGCCCGAGAACGGCGAGGCCGACCGCCCCCGGGCCGCCACCACGGTGCTGACCGTCCTCTCCCGGCTCGAGCGCAAGGGCTTCGTCCAGCGGGACCGCACGGCCCGTCCGCACCGCTACCGGGCCGTGGCCTCGCGCGACGAGCACATGGCCGGGCTCATGCACGAGGTGCTCGGCGCCGCGGACGACCGCGCCGCCCTCCTCGCCCGCTTCGTGGGCGGCGTCAGCGCCGAGGAGGCCCAGACCCTCCGCCGGCTGCTCGGCGGCGCCTGAGCGCATGGTCGGCACCTCGCTGGCGCTCGCGGCGCTCGCCGTCGCCCTGGCCTGGCCGGTCCCCGTGCTGCTGGCGCGGGCGCGGTGGCCGGCCCGCGCCCCCGCCACGGCCCTGGTGCTGTGGCAGGCCGTGGCCCTGGCCGGCGGGCTGTCGATGCTCGGGGCCCTCGTCACGTTCGGGCTGGCCCCGTTCGGGCCGGACCTGGTGAGCAGCGGGATCAGCTTCTCCGCACAGTTCCGGGGGGACGACCTCGGGCGGGCCTTCGGGCCGCTGCAGGTGCTCGCGCTCGCGGGGGCGCTGTTGCTCGGCGGGCACCTGCTGCTGAACCTGCTCGTCACCGTGGTGCGGGCCGAGCGCGAGCGCCGCCGCCACGCCCAGCTGGTCCTGCTGCTCAGCACGCCCCTGCCCGACGCCCCCGGGACCCGGCTGCTCGACGACCCGGCCCCGGTGGCATACTGCCTCCCCGGGGCGTTCACCACGCTGACCGTGCTCTCGGTGGGACTGGTGTCGCTGCTGGAGGAGGACGAGCTCGCCGCCGTCGTCGAGCACGAGCGGGCCCACGCGGACCAGCGCCACGACATCGTGCTGGTGCTCTTCCGCGCCTGGAAGGCGTCGCTGCCATGGTTCCCCATCGCCCGCCGCGCCCAGCGCGAGGTCGGGCTGCTCGTGGAGATGCTCGCCGACGACCACGCCCGGCGCCGCGTGGACGACGGCGTGCTGGCGCGGGCGATCGCCCTGGTCGGTGCCGGCGGACCGGGTCTGGCCTTCCACCCCGCGGGACCGGCCGCACCGGGACGGCCGGCCGCCCTCGGTGAGGGGCGGAGCCTCGGCGAGGAGGCCCGGGACCGCGTCCTGCGCCTGGGGCTGGCACCCCTGCCGGCCGGGCGGAGGGCGGCCGTGGTCGCGGCGGCCACCGCCCTGGTCATCCTGCCCACGCTCCTGCTGCTGGTGCCCGGGCTCGGCCGGCTGCCGGCCTGACCGGGGTCCGGGCGGGGCGCCCGGACCGTAGCATGGGCGCAGGCTGCACCGATCGAAGCCTTCGCAGAGCGCACCCCCGGCCCGAGGAGTCCCATGCCCCGCATCCCCGCCGACGTCGACACCCCGGACGTCCTGATCGACCGGGACGTGCTCGAGCGCAACATCGCGCGGATGGCCGCCGCCGTGCGCGAACGGGGGCTGCGGCTGCGCCCGCACGCCAAGACGCACAAGGTCCCGGAGATCGCCGCGCTGCAGCTCGCCGCGGGCGCGGTGGGGCTGACCGTGGCCACGCTCGGGGAGGCCGAGGTCTTCGCCGCGCACGGCGCCGGGGACCTGTTCATCGCGTATCCGCTGTGGGTGGGTCCGCGGCAGGCCGAGCGCCTGCGCCGGCTGAGCGCCACGGCCCGGATCGCCGTCGGGACGGACTCGGCGGAGGCCGCCGCCGCCATGGGCGAGCGGCTGGGGGACGCGGCGGGGGACGTCGCCGTGCTCGTGGAGATCGACAGCGGCCACCACCGCAGCGGGGTCCATCCGGACGCCGCCGCGGACGTGGCCCGGGCCGCGGACCGGGCCGGGCTGCGCGTGGAGGGGGTCTTCACCTTCCCGGGCCACAGCTACGCCCCGGGGATGCCGGTCGAGGCCGCCGCCCAGGAGCAGCAGGCCCTGGCGCGGGCCTCCGCGGTGCTGGAGGCCGCGGGCTTCACGGTGCTGCGCCGCAGCGGCGGGTCCACGCCCAGCGCGCTGCTGACCGACGCCGCCACCGCCACGGAGGTGCGCCCGGGCGTCTACGCCCTCGGTGACGCCCAGCAGTGGGAGCTCGGCCGGTGCGCGCCCGAGGACATCGCCCTGACCGTGGCCGCGACCGTGGTCAGCCGGCACGAGGGCGGCAACGACGTGCCGCGGCGGGTCGTGCTGGACGCCGGCAGCAAGGTCCTCGGCAGCGACCGGCCGACCTGGGCCACCGGGTACGGGCGGCTCAGGGACCACCCGGACGCCCGGATCACGGCCCTGTCCGAGCACCACGCCACGGTCGTCTGGCCGGAGGACGCCTCCCTGCCGGCCCTCGGCGAGCGCCTGCGGGTGGTCCCCAACCACGTGTGCCTGACCATGAACCTCGTCGACGACGTGGCCGTGGTGCGGGGTGGGACGCTGCTGGAGCGCTGGACCGTGGCCGCGCGGGGCAAGAATTCCTGACCCCGCCGTCACCGGCGTGCCGTCCCCGGCACCCGGGGCCGGGGCACCCGAACCGCGCGACCGACTCGTTGTCGTCAGGACCGGCTCGTGGCCGCCCGGATCGGCGCGCGGGCGGGCAGCGGTGTCAGCCGGACGGCGGTGTCAGCTGGGCGGCGGGGGCGGAGCGGGCGCGCCCTTCGGCGGGGCGATCTTGGGGAACACCCGGGACGGGCTCGCGGCCTGGGCCGCCGCGGTCTCCTCGCCGTCCGCGTTCCCGGGCCAGGCGCGGCCGGGGGACGGGTCCCAGTGGGCGTCGACCACCTTGCGCTGCACGAGTACGGCCAGCGCGAGCAGGCCGAAGCCGATGAGCGCGATGACCACGATGCCGCCGACGGAGCCGATCTTGGCGGCGGAGCCCACCGCGATGCCGAACCAGCCGAAGTCGGCGTCCCCGAAGGTGGTGTTCTCGGAGCCGAAGGTGCCCAGCACCGAGAGCAGGAACGCGGGCAGGAACGTGATGATCAGACCGTTGACGAAGCCGCCGGCGAGGGCGCCGCGGCGCCCGCCGGTGGCGTTGCCGTAGACGCCGGCCGCGCCGCCGGTGAAGAAGTGCGGCACCAGGCCGGGCAGGATCAGCGCGATGCCGAGGGCCGGGTTGAGCCACACGGACAGCACGAGGAGCCCGATCAGACCGCCCACGAAACTCGAGATGAAGCCCAGCAGCACGGCGTTCTGCGCGTAGGGGAAGACGATGGGCGCGTCCAGCGCCGGGATGGCGCCGGGGACGACCTTGGCGGCGATGCCCTGGAAGGCCGGGACGAGCTCACCGAGGATGGTGCGCACGCCGAAGAGGATGACGGCCACGGCCACGCCGAACTGCAGGCCCTGGGTGATCGACATCATGATGTAGTTGCCCACGCCGGTGGCCCCGCCCTCGAAGGCGGTGAATGCCTCCTCGCTGCCGGCCCGGACCAGGAACAGCACGGCGAGGACCACGTACATCAGCGCCATGGACAGGGCGGTGGCCACCATCGAGTCGCGCAGGAAGCGCAGGCCCTCCGGCAGCTTGGTGTCCTCGGTGGAGCGGCTCCTCTTGCCCACCACCTGCCCGACGGCGCCGGCGGCGATGTACCCGGCGGTCCCGAAGTGGCCGATGGCCACGCTGTCGTCACCGGTGATCCGGCGGGTCCACGGGTGGGCGAGCGCCGGGAGCGAGACCATCAGGATGCCCAGCAGCAGGGCGCCCAGCGAGACGGTCACCCAGGCGTCGTAGCCGGCGGTGGCCAGGATGATGGTCAGCATCGTGGCCATGAACAGGACGTGGTGGCCGGTGAGGAAGACGTAGCGCAGCGGGGTGAAGCGGGCGAGCACCAGGCTGACGGCGAAGCCGAGGATCATCAGCCAGGCGACCTGGGCCCCGTACTCGGCCTGGGCGATCCCGGCGATGGCCTCGTTGGTGGGGATCACGCCCTGGGCGCCGGTGGCGCCCAGGATCATGGCGCCCAGCGGCTCCAGGGAGGCGACCACGAGGGTGGCCCCGGCGCCGATCAGCAGGAAGCCCAGCGTCGCCTTGATGGCGCCGCCGATGATCTGGCCGGTGCTCTTGCGCAGGGCGGCCAGGCCCACGGCGGTGATGATGCCGATCAGGAACGCCGGGACGGCGAGGATCTCGCTGACCAGGAACTCGGGAATGCTGACGAGCCAGTTCACGGGGTGCCTGCCTTCAGACGTCGTAGAGCTCGCGCAGGGCGGCGTCGAGCTCGTTGGTGCTGGTGAAGTTCTCGATGACCTTCACGGGGACGCCGACGTCCCCGAGGGTGCGGGCGATCTCCCCGGAGGTGAGGATCAGGTCGGACTCCTTGGCCTTCCCGCGCGCGGAGATGGTGTCGGTGGCCTCGACCGTGAGGTACTTGCCCCAGCCCCAGTGGTCGAGCACCTGCTCCAGCGTGTTCTTCAGGAACAGGCTGGTGCCGAGGCCGTTGCCGCACACCGTCAGGATCTTGTTGCGGCTGTCCGGGCCGCTCCCGCCCCGCTCCCCCGCCGGTTCGGCGTCGGGGGCCTCCGCCCCCGGGTCCTGGGCGGGCGCCTCCGACGCCGGGTTCCGGGCGGGCGCCGCCGGGGCCTCCTGAGTCAGCACGGCGAGCACCTCCTCGGGCGTCGCGGCGGTGTCCAGGGCGGCCCGCTTCTCCGGCGAGCCCAGCAGCGTGGCCAGGGAGCGCATGGCCTGCAGGTGGGCCTTCTGGTCCTTCGCGGAGAGGGCGACGACGAGGCTCACGGGGTCGTTCGAGGCGTGCCCGAACTCGACCGGCCGGGCGAGCCGGACCCAGGACATCGCGGTGCGGTGCACGGCGTCCGAGGGGCGGGCGTGGGCGAACGCGAAGCCGGGCGCCACCACGATGTAGGGGCCCTTCTCCTCGACGCTCGTGATCATGGCCTGGGTGTACTCGGCGCTGATGGCTCCCTGCCGCTCGAGCACCTGACCGGCCAGGGCGATGGCGGTGCGCCAGTCCTCAGCCGGTTCGTCCAGACAGATGGATTCGAGGTCCAACAACCGACTGATTTCAGACATGTCACATATCGTAGCGCACTTGACATACTACCCAGTAGCTATTTTTGTAGATCTTCCTTGGACGATATACGTCGTTCGTGCCCGGCCCGGAGCATCCACCCGACCGGGATCTGGCAGGCTGGCCGTGGCACCTGCACCGCAGGCAGGAAGCCACCGGAAGCGCGTCCGCGCACGCGCGCCACGCCCCGTCCTGCCCAGGAGCCGCCATGAGCACCCCGTCCGAGTCGTGCCCGGAGACCGCCGGGCACCGCACCGCCGGCCGGTCCCCGCAGCCGCACCCCGTCCGGGGCCGCTGAGATGACCTCCCGCACCGTGACGCCGCGCGCCCTGCCGTGGGTGGTCGCCGGCATCGTGCTCGTCGCGCTGAGCCTGCGCGGGCCGATCATCGCCCCGACCCCGGTCATCACCCAGATCCAGTCCGAGCTCGGGCTCTCGGCGGCGACCGCGGGGCTGCTCACCGGGCTGCCCGTGCTGCTCTTCGCCGTGGTCACCCCGCTGGCCTCGAAGCTGATCGGGCGCTTCGGCCCGGAGGCCGCGGTCCTGGCCTGCCTGACCGGGGTGCTGGCCGGGACCCTGATCCGCTCCGCCGGCCCCACCGCCGTGGTCCTGGCGGGCACCGTGGTCATCGGCGCCGCGATCGCCGTGGGCAACATCGTGATCCCGGTGATCATCCGCCGCGACGTCTCCTGGCGGCGGATCCCCACGGTGACCGCCGCCTACACCGCTTCCCTCAACGTCGGGTCGATGATCACCGCGCTGGGCACCGCTCCGCTGGCGGCGGCGGTCGGCTGGCGCTGGGCGCTGGTCACCTGGGGCGCCCTGGCCCTGGCGGCCCTGGTCTTCTGGCTGGTCGTGGCCCGCCGCCGCGCCCGGAGCGCACCGGCGTCCCCGGCGTCCCCCGCCGAACCGCCGCCCACCACCGGGGCCTCGGGCGCGGTCCGCAGCACGGGCCAGGTCCGGCGGATCGGCTGGTGGCTGACCTTCGCCTTCTGCGGGCAGGCCTTCTCCTACTACTCGATCACCGCCTGGCTGCCCACCCTGCTGGCCGACACCCGCGGGCTGAGCCTGGCCGCCTCCGGCGCCGGGGCCTCCCTGTTCCAGGTCGCCGCCATCGCCGGCGCCCTGGGGATCCCCGTGCTGGCGGCCCGCACCCCCGCATGGACCCCGGTGGCGGTCGTGGGAGCGCTGTGGATCGCGCTGCCCATCGGACTGCTGGCCGCGCCCGGGGGATACCTCGGCTGGTCCGTCCTCGGCGGCATCGCCCAGGGCGGGGGCTTCACGGTGATCTTCTCGCTCGTGGCGCGCATCGTGCGCTCCGACGCCGAGGCCGCGGCCACCTCCGCCCGCATCCAGGGCAGCGGCTACCTCGCCGCGACCGTCGGCCCGCCCCTCGTCGGGGCGCTGAACTCCGTCACCGCCGGCTGGACCGTTCCCCTGCTGGTCGTCCTGGGCGCCACCGTGGTGTTCCTGGTCGGCGGTCTCCTGGCCGTCCGGGAGACCCGGCGCCGCGCGTGACCCCGGCCGTGGGCCCGCGGCCGGGCTGCGCTCAGTCCAGCTCCACCACGGTGACCGGCAGGGGGAGGGCCTCCGCGGTGAAGGCGGTCTGCTCGGAGAACGGCACGCCGGCCTCGTCCCGCCCGAAGCACAGGGCCAGCACCTCGCCGGGCTCGGCGCCGGCCATCAGGGTCCAGTGCTGGCCGACCGCGTCCACGGCGTGGGCCTGGTGGTCGAGGTCCGTGTCCCCCTCGACGTCGGCGAACCGGGCGCGGTAGGCCTCCACCTCCTCGGGGGTCTGCAGCACCCCGGCGGAGACGATCGCCTCCTCGTCGCCGGTGACGGCCGGGGCCACCGGGTAGGCGATCCGGAACGGCGGCTCCAGCACCTCCAGCAGCTCCCGGGCGGGAGTGGCGTCGTCGCCGCGCAGCCACAGCCGGCCCGTGCCGTCGGCGAAGCCCGTGTACTCCTCGTCGTTGGGGTAGAAGCAGAGGAAGCCCGAGCCCGGGATGCGCGCGGCCAGGCCGGTGAGGTCCGCGGCGTGCTCCACGGTCAGGAAGCGGGTGAGGGGCTCCAGCAGCAGGGGTTCCACGGGTGATGTCTCCTAGCGGGGCGGTGGGACGGCGACGGGGCGGTGGCGCCCGGACGCTCTACGCTACGCCGCCGCGCCCCCGGACCCGGCCACCGTTGCGGCGTGAGTGGGCGGACCAGGACTCCCCGTCGGCGGGAACGCCGGAGCCGGGGGCCGGACGAGGCGGTCAGGTCGTGACGACCCGGCCCAGGGGAATGACGTGCGGCCGGCCGCTGACCGGCTCGGGCACGATGTGCGCCCGCAGGCCGAACACCTCGGCGAGCAGGTCCGCCGTGACGACCTCTGCCGGTGTCCCCTGGGCGACGACGCGACCGGCGTTCATGGCCACGATGTGGTCGGAGAAGCGGGCGGCCAGGGAGATGTCGTGCAGCACCATGACCACGGTCCGGCCCAGGTCCTGGTTGAGCCCGTGGACGAGCTCGAGGATCTCCACCTGGTGGGCCAGGTCCAGGTACGTGGTCGGTTCGTCCAGCAGCACGATGCCGGTGTCCTGCACGAGCGTCATCGAGATCCACGCGCGCTGGCGCTGCCCCCCGGAGAGCTCGTCGACCGGGGTGTCCGCGAGCTCGGCGATGCCGGTGGCCTCCAGCGCCCGGCGCACGGCGTCCTCGTCGGCGTGCGAGAACTGCTGGTACCAGCGCTGCCGCGGGTGGCGCCCCCGGGAGACGAGGTCGGCCACAGTGAGCCCCTCCGGCGCCGTGGGCCCCTGGGGCAGAACGGCCAGCCGTTGGGCGATCCGGCGGGTGGACTGCCGGGCGAGCGGTTCGCCGTCGAGGGTCACGGTGCCGCCGAGAGGGCGCAACAGACGTGCCAGGCCGCGCAGCAGCGTGGACTTGCCGCACCCGTTGGGGCCGATGACCGTGGTGACGCGGCCGTCGGGGACGGCCAGGGACAGGTGCTCGACGACAGGCCGCCCGTCGTAGCCCAGCGTCAGGTCCCGGGCCTCGAGCCGCGGGGCGGGCAGGGGGTTCATGTGGCCCTCCGTTGGGATCGCAGGACGAGGTGGATGAGGTACGGGGCGCCCAGCACGGCGGTGGCGACCCCCACCGGCAGGGGCACGGCCAGCAGGTGGGCGGCCGCGGTGTCGGCGACCAGCACGAACAGCACCCCGACCAGGGCCGAGACGGCCACGGGCGGCACCGGGGCGCGCACGAGCAGCCGGGCGATCTGCGGCGAGGCCAGCGCCACGAAGACCAGCGGACCGCCGATCACGGTGGCGATCGAGGCCAGCAGCACGGCCAGGCTCAGGGCCGCCACCCGCAGCCGCCCCAGCGACAGACCCAGGCCCACGGCGGTGTCCTCGTGCAGCGCGGACAGGAGCAGCCACCGTCCGGCCAGGACGGCCGCCGCGACCAGGACGGCCGCGACGACGGACAGGGGACGCACCAGGGTCCAGTCCTTGCCGTTGAGCGATCCCGTCATCCAGGTCAGGGCCTGGGCGGCGCTGGTGACGTCCCCCAGGGTGAGCATCCAGGTGGTCAGTGCCGTGGTGAACCCGGAGATCCCGAGCCCCACCAGGATCAGCCGGTAGCTGTCGAGCCCGTTCCGGTAGGCCAGCAGGTACACGGCCACACCGCTGGCCGTGCCGGCGGCGAAGGCCGCGGCGGGCATGCCCACGGTCGCGGCCGCACCGCTGAGCCCTGCGGCCCCGCCCTGGCCGAGGATCAGGACGGCGACCGCGCCCGCCGACGCGCCGGAGGTCACGCCGAGGATGTCGGGGCTGGCCAGCGGGTTGCGGGCGACCGTCTGCGTGACGGCACCCGCCGCGGCCAGGCACGCGCCCACGAGCACGGCGGCCACCGTGCGCGGGGCGCGGAACTCGATCACCGCCAGCTGCACGGCGGCGTCCGGGGGCCGGCCGGCGAGCGTGGCCACGACCTGCGCAAAGGGGATGGGAGTGCCCCCTACGGCCACGTGGATCGTCGCGGCCGCAGCCACCAGGACGAGCAGGACGATCGAGACCCCGAGCGCTCGCGGGTGCACCCGCACGGAGACGGGGCCTGCACGCAGCGCGGGCACGGAGCGGAACGGGCGCGGCTGGGGAGAGTCCCTCCGGGCCGGAGTCGGTGTGCGGGCCCGGGTCGGGGCGGTGGGTGCCGGGGTCATACGCCGGCCGGCTTCCGGCGCCGGGCGAGGTGGACGAAGAACGGTGCGCCCACGGCCGCCAGCACCACCCCGACCGGCAGCTCTCCCGGGCGGGCGACGACCCGGCCGGCGGTGTCGGCCAGCAGCAACAGAGCCGCACCGGTCAGGACCCCTGCGGGCACCAGCCACCGGTAGTCGGTGCCCATCACGGCCCGGGCCACGTGGGGGACCACGAGGCCCGCGAAGGCGATGGGCCCGGCGAGGGTCACGGCCGCACCCGCGAGCAGCGTGATGGCGGCGATCCCGGTGACCCGGGCCCGGAGCACCGAGACCCCCAGGCCCCGGGCGACGTCCTCGCCCAGCGACAGGCTGTTCAGCGCTCCGACGTTGACCGCGGCCAGGACGAGACCCAGGGCCAGGAAGGGCCAGAGCACCTCGAGGGAGCCGTTGCGGATCGCCACGGAGCCCACCTGCCAGAAGCGCAGGGTGTCCAGGGCCTGGTCGTCGAGGAGCACGATGCCGGAGACCAGCCCGGCGCACAGGGCGGAGACGGCCGCACCGGCCAGCACCAGGGTGATGGGCGTGGCCCCGTGCCGGGCGGCGGAGCCGATGAGGAAGACCACCACGACCGCCACCAGGGCCCCGGCGAAGGCCAGCAGCGCCTGGGTCAGCGGGGTGACGGTGCCCGCCACGGCGGTCACCGCGACGATCGCCAGGGCGGCACCCTGGTTGATGCCCAGCAGGCCCGGGTCGGCGATCGGGTTGCGCGTGTGGCCCTGGACCAGCACACCGGCCAGGCCGAGGCAGGCTCCCACCACCACGGCGGTCACGGTCCGGGGCCAGCGCAGCTCGCGGATGGTCACGTCCATGACCGTGCCCGTGGGGGTGAGCACGGCGTGCCAGGCCTCGGCCGGGGTGGAGGGCCGTCCGCCCACGCACACGCTGAGCACCACGGCGCCCAGGGCCACGGCGAGCAGCACGGCCAGCCACTGCCCCCGGTGGAGCACGGGGGCGCGCCGAGACCGGGTGGCCAGGGACGGAACCATGCGACCTCGATTACGTCAGGAGAGTGTGAGCTAATGTCGGGCGGACTGCTACAGTCTGCCACAGTGAGGCAAGCCTCACCTCACCACGTCCTCTGATCCGTCCGACCGAAGGCCTTCCTCATGACCCGCCTCAAGCTCCTCCCCGCCGCCGCCCTCGGCCTGTCCCTGCTCAGCCTCACGGCGTGCGGCAGCGGCGATCCGGCCGCCGAGTCCGCCACCGGGTCCGCGGCACCGGCCTCGGCCGGGGCGAGCGGAACGTCCGCCGGGTACCCGCTGACGCTGACCCACGCGATGGGAGAGACCGTCATCGAGGAGCAGCCCCAGCGGGTGGTCGCCCTGGACCCCAGCTACGTGGACGCAGCCCTCCTGCTCGACGCAGAACTGGTCGGCTACGCCGAGTACCGCCAGGACCCGGAGGACCCGTTCGCCGACTACCTGGGGGACGTCTCGGAGGAGACGGCCGGGTCCGTGAACGTCGGCACGATCGCCGAGCCGGACCTGGAGCAGATCGCCGGACTGGACCCGGACCTCATCGTCTCGGCCAAGGTCCGCCAGGAGGCCCTGTACCCGCAGCTGGAGAAGATCGCCCCCACGGTGTTCTCGGAGTCCACCGGGCCCACGTGGAAGGAGAACGTGGTCCTCCTGGGCGAGGCTCTGGGCAAGCAGGAACAGGCCGAGCGGGAGGTCGCCGACTACGAGGCGCGTGCCGCCGCGGTGGGCGAGGCGATCCTGGAGAAGGACCCCGGAGCGACCTACTCGCTGCTGCGCTTCGCGGGCGAGGACACCGCACGCCTGTACTCCTCGGACTCCTTCATCGGCGAGATCATGGCCGACATGGGCATTCCCCGCCCGGAAGGGGCCCCCGACACGACGGAGAGCATCTTCGTGCCCCTGTCCCAGGAGCAGATCCTCGAAGCGGACGCGGACCTGGTGATGGTCAGCACGTGGGCTCCCGAGGGCGCCGAGGGCGAGGCGTCCCGTGAGCAGGAGGAGCGCTTCACCACCAACCCGCTCTGGGACCGGCTCGAGGGCGAGGTCCTGCCGGTGGACGACGAGACGTTCGTGGCCTCCGTGAGCATCCAGGGCGCCCACGCGGTGATCACGCGACTGGCAGAGCACTACGGAGTGGACCCGCAGCTGCCCTGACCCCGCCCGGCCCGGTGGGGTCCCCGGCGCGGTCCAGCGCTGCCCGCGGGGTCCGGCGACGGGCGGCAGGGGCCTACTGCAGCACCGGCATCAGCAGCCCCAGCAGCACGAGGCCCGCCCCGCAGACCGCCAGGGCCCAGGCCGAGCGGTGCGGGGTGCTCAGTCTCCAGTGCTCCGGGTGCCGGGAGTGGTACCAGACGACCACCTCGGCCCCGGGAGCAGGAGCGGGCACCGGCGGACGGTGCCAGGGCTCCTCGTGGATCTCGTACCGGGTGGTGTGCCAGCGCAGCGCGTGCTCCTCGCCGTGGACGACGTGGACCGCCTCGGTCCGGTGCCACCGCACGCGCAGGCAGCGGATGATCACGGCCGCCGCCACCAGGGCCAGGCCCGCGTTGGTGGCGGCCGCGCTGGTGACTTCGAGCAGGGCAGCGCCACTGAGTCCGGTCACGGCCTGAGCCTACTGGCGGGCCGGGCGGGTTCCCGTCCGGCCCGCCCCTTTCCCAGGGTTCTCCCGGCCGGGATCGCTGCTCCTGCTGTGTCCTGCGGCTCCTGCGCGCGGGCGGGTCGATGTCTTGACGAAAGCGTGAGGATCCTGCGAGCTGGGCGCCGGGTGCGGACGGCACGCTGGAGGTGGACCGGCTCCGGACGCCCCGGGGCCGCGGACGCGGCCCGCCGGCCGTGCCCACGACCGGCCCTGCGGCGGCCGGCTGCACCAGGAGGAATCATGAGTGGGATGTCACCGGCGAGGACGACCGCCCCGGAGGGGCCGGCCGGTGCCGCCGCCCGGCCCGCACGCCGGCTGGTGGGCATCGACGCGGCCCGGGGGCTGGCACTGATCGGGCTGATCTCGGTGCACATCCTGCCCGACCACGACGCGGCGACCGACGAACCGACCTGGTCCCACCTGATCTTCTCGGGGGACTCGGCGGCCCTGTTCGCCCTGCTGGCCGGGGTCGGTCTGGCCCTGACCTCCGGCGGGCGCCGCCCGCACGGAGGCGCGACGATGACCGCCGACCGGATCGGCCTGGCCGTGCGGGCGGGGCTGATCGCCCTCGTGGGGCTGCTGATCGGGGTGCTGATGCCCGAGGACGCCCCGGCGGACAACATCCTGATCTACTACGGGATGTTCTTCCTGCTGGCGGTCCCGTTCCTGCACGCGGGCCCGCGGGTGCTCTTCGGCTGCGCGGCGGTGTTCTGGCTCGCCGGGCCGCTGCTGATGCAGGGGCTCACGGAGGTGCTCCCCGAGTGGAGCTCGTCCAACCCCACGTTCGCGGACGTGGTGAGCGAGCCGGCAGGGACGCTCTCCCAGTTGCTGCTGACCGGCACCTATCCGGCACTGCCCTACATGACCTACCTGCTGGCCGGAATGGGGCTGGGCCGGTTGGACCTGCGCCGGCGCGGGGTGCAGGTGCGGCTGCTGGCCGTGGGTCTGGGGCTGACGGTCCTCGCCCGTGTCGCCTCCTTCGTCCTGCTCCACGTCCTCGGCGGATCCCAGCGGCTGCTGGAGGCCTCCTCGCTGGACGAGCAGGAGCTGGCCGAGGCCCTGATCTGGGGGCCGGACTCGCCGCTCACCGAGTCGATGTGGTGGCTGGCGATCGACACGCCGCACACCAACACCCCACCGGCGATCGCGGCCAGCCTGGGGGTGGGCCTGGCGGTGCTCGGGGCCCTGCTGCTGATCGCCCGCCGGTTCGAGGCCTGGCTGCTGCCGCTGGCGGCGATGGGCGCGATGACGCTGACCCTGTACACCGCCCACCTGGTGGCCCTGTCCTTCGAGGTCCACGAGGACCGTCCCGCCCTGTGGTACGCCGTCCACCTGGTGGTCGCGGCGGTGTTCGCCGTGGCCTGGCAGCGGGCGAAGGGCCAGGGACCGCTGGAGAAGGTGATCGGACGCACCGTGAAGGGCACCCGCCGGCTCGCCCTCCGCGGGACCCCCCGCCCCCCGGACCGGCAGGCGCCGCCGCCGTCCTCCGGCGGGATCAGCCGGTAGGGCGGGGCAGGTGGATCCGGAAGCTGGCCCCGCGGCCGGGGCCCTCGCTGGTGGCCTCGAGTGTTCCGCCCTGGGCCTCGACGAGGGCCCTGCTGATCGCCAGCCCCAGGCCCGAGCCTCCCCGGTGCGCCTCCCGGCCGGTGTGGGCGCGGTAGAAGCGTTCGAAGACGTGCGGGAGGCTCTCCGCGCGGATGCCCTCCCCGGTGTCGGTGACGGTGTAGGTGACCGCTGCCGGGGTGTGCTCGGTGTGCAGGACGATGCTGCCCCCGGACGGGGTGTGGCGCAGGGCGTTCTCCAGCAGGTTGCTCAGCACCTGGCCCATCCGCTCCGGGTCCAGCGGCACCGGGGCGATCTCCGGGCCGGTGCTCCGCGCCGTGAGGAGCACGCCCTTGCCGGCGGCCTCCGGCTCGATGGCCGCGACCGCCTGCGCCGCCAGGTGCCGGGGATCCTGGGGAGTCAGCTGGGGCCGGGTCATGCCCTCCTCGGCGGCGGTGAGCTGGCGGATGTCGCGGGCCAGGCGCTCCAGGCGGTTGATCTGGGCGTGGAGGATCCCGGTGGTGTGCTCGTCGAGCTCGACCACCCCGTCCTCGACGCCCTCCAGGTGGCCTTCGAGGCTGGCCAGCGGGGTGCGCATCTCGTGCGCCAGGTCGGCCAGCATCTGGCGCCGGGTGGTGTCCACCGCACTGAGCTTGGCGGCCATCTCGTTGAAGGAGCCGGCCAGGGTGTCGAACTCCGGCCCCAGCGCGGCGGAGGTGACGCGCACGTCGTAGTTTCCCGCGGCCACCTCCCCGGCGGCGGCGCTGAAGGAGGCCAGGGACCGCCCGATGGTGCGGTAGAGGTAGAAGGTGAGGACACCGGCGATGCCGAGGGCCGAGAGCCCGCCGATGGCCGAGGCCGTGAGACTCACCGAGCGGAAGGCGTCCTCCAGGTGGCCCAGCCCGTCGGCCTCGTCGACATGACCGGCCTCGATGAGCTCCTGGTAGAACATGGACGGCCCCACCAGCACCGCGGTGATCACCACGATGACCAGTCCGCTCAGCAGCACCGCGGCCTGCGCCAGCATCAACCGCACGGTCAGCGAGGCCCGGGACCGGGGCAGGCTCCTCATCGCCCGGCTCCTCATCGCCCAGGTCCTCATGTCCCGGCTCCTCATCGCCAAGGTCCTCATGTCCCGGCTCCTCATCGCCAAGGTCCTCATCGCCTGGCTCCTCATCGCCCGGTGCCCATCCGGTAGCCGACGCCGCGGATGGTCTGGATGAACCTCGGGCCGGCCGCCTCGTCGCCGAGCTTCTTGCGGATCCGCCCGATGTGCACGTCCACCAGGTGCGCGTCCCCGTTCCAGGTGGTCTCCCACACCATCTCGACCAGCTGCCGGCGCGAGAGCACCAGGTGCGGGTGGGCCGCCAGGGCGGCCAGCAGGTCGAACTCGATCCGGGTCAGCGGCACCGGCTCCCCGCCCAGGTGGACCTCCCGGGCGGCCTCGTCCACCACCAGGTCCCCGACCACCAGCGCCCGGTCCCGCCCCGCCGCGGCCGGGCCGGGCGCGGGGCCGGTGCGGGCCCGGCGCAGCATGGCCTGGGTGCGGGCCACGAGCTCGCGCGGGCTGAACGGCTTGGTCACGTAGTCGTCGGCACCCACCGACAGGCCCACGATCTTGTCGATCTCGTCGTCGCGGGCGGTGAGCATCAGGACGTGGCAGTCGGAGAAGGTCCGCACCTGGCGGCACACCTCGATCCCGTCGATCCCGGGCAGCCCCAGGTCCAGCACGAGGACGTGCGGGGCGAAGTCCCGCACCGCGGCCACCGCGTCGGTGCCGTCGTGGCGCACCTCGACCTCCAGCCCGGCCTTGCGCAGATATCCTGCGACGAGCCGCGCCAGGTCGACCTCGTCGTCGACCACCAGCACACGACCCGCTGGGAGTGAGGACATGGTGGCTCCTTCGTCGGCGCCGCCCGCTCAGGCCCGGGCGGCGGGGCCCGGGTCCACCGCCCGGCCCGGAGGCGCGGCGTCCGCGGTGGTCCCCGTCATGGTGTGCACGATCCCATTCTCCCCCACCGCGGCGCTGCCCGGAGGGCCCCAGGACCCCTCCGGGGACGGCCCGGCACCGCGCGGGCCGCTCCGGATCCGACCGGGACGGCTCAGCCGGTGGATGCTAGGCGCAGTCCAGCGCGGTCCGCAGGGTCTCGAGGTTGGTGCGCATGACCTGCTGGTAGTCGGCGCTCTCGTCGGCCTGGATCTCCAGGGGGTCCAGCACCGCCGTCCCGATCCCGTGCTCGGCCGCCAGGGTCTCGGCGACCTTCGGGTTGACCAGGGACTCGGAGAACACCGTGGTGACGCCCTCGGACTCGACGACCTCGCCGATCTCGGCCAGCCGGGCCGGGGAGGGCTCGGTGTCGGGCTCGAGCCCGGCCACGGACACCTGGTCGAGGTCGTAGCGGTCCGCCAGGTATCCGTAGGCGTCGTGGGTGACCACGATGGTCTCGCGCTCGCAGGTGGCCAGCCCCTGCTGGAAATCCTCGTCCAGGGCGGCCAGCTCCGTGCTCAGCCGCTCGGCGTTGGCCTCGTAGGCCGCGGCGTTGTCCGGGTCCACCTCGGCCAGCTCGTGGGCGACCTCCGTGGCCACCGCGGCCAGCCGGTCCGGGTCCAGCCAGAAGTGCGGGTCCTCGCCGTCGTGGCCGTGCCCGTCGTCACCGGCGGGCTCCGCCTGCTCACCGGCCGGGGAGTCCTCCCCGTGGGCCTCGCCGGCGTGGGACTTCTCCACGGACCCGTGCTCCTCCGCGGCGTGGGCCTGCTCGCCCTCCACCCCGGCGTGCCGCGCGTCGAGGACGTGCCCGGGGGCGGCCTGGGCCACGGCGTCGTCGACCGCCGGCTGGAAGCCGGAGAGGTAGACCACCGCGTCCGCGGTGCGCAGACCGTCCACGGCGGCCGGGGACAGCTCCACGTCGTGGGGCTCGGCCCCGCCGGGGGTCAGGGACTCCACGTCCACGAGGTCCCCGCCGACGCGTTCGGTGACGTACTGCAGCGGGTAGAAGGAGGCCTGCACGGTCAGCTTCTCGTCGGTGCCGCCGGTGGCCGAGGGGTCGCCCGGGCCGGAGGCGCAGGAGGACACGGTGAGGGCGGCGGCCAGGGACAGCGGGGCGGCGAGAGCGCGCGACAGGTTCATGAGAACAATTCTCAGACAAGCTGAGAATCGTTGTCAAAAGCTGACGGCCGGCGTGCGCTCAGCCCTCGGCCCGGCACGCCGCGCAGATCCCGTGGAGCTCGATCGCGTGGGTGACCTCCGTGAACCCGTGCCGGCGGGCGGTCCGGGTGGCCCACTGCTCCACCGAGCTCTCGGCCACCTCCACGGTGCGGCCGCAGCGGCGGCAGACGAGGTGGTGGTGGTGCTCGGTGCGCCGGCACCGGCGGTACCGGGTCTCCCCGCCCGGGGCGGCGAGGGCGTCGATCTCCCCGGCCTCGGCCAGGGCGCTGAGGTTCCGGTAGACGGTGGCGAGGGAGACGGACTCCCCCTGCTCGCCCAGCAGCGCGTGGAGCTGCTGGGCCGAGCGGAACTCGGGGGTCCGTTCGAGCAGCTCGGTCAGGGCCGAGCGCTGCCGGGTGGTCCGCGACATGGTCACGCTCCTCGCAGTTGCAGGTCGTCCTCGGCGTCGTGGAGACGGTCCGTTCCGTGCGGACCACCGTGGCGCCGGGTGCGTCCCAGGAGGGGGCGGGCGAGCAGCGCCAGCACGTAGCAGGCGATGGCCAGCACCACGATCGTGGCCCCCGGGGACAGCGGCTGGACATAGGTGATGGACAGGCCGGTCACGCAGACGCCGACCCCCACGGCCATGGCCACGCCCATGGTCCCGGCGAAGGACCGGGTGAGCAGCTGGGCCACGGCGACCGGGACGATCATCACCGCGGAGACCAGGAGGACGCCGACCACGCGCATCGACACGGACACGGTCAGGGCGGCCATGACGGCCACCATGAGATTCAGGGCGCGCACCGGCAGCCCGGTGGCGAGGGCGAACTCCTCGTCGTGGCACAGGGAGAACAGGGCGGGGCGCAGGCCGAGCCCGAGACCGAGGACCACCGCGGCCAGCCCGGCGGTGAGCCAGACGTCCAGAGGGGTGACGGTGGCGATGGAGCCGAAGAGGTAGCCGGTGAGGTTCGCCGACGTGCCGCCGGCCAGCCCGATCAGCAGCACTCCGCCGGCGATGCCGCCGTAGAAGAGCAGGGCCAGCGCGACGTCCCCGCTGGTGCGCCCCTTGGTGCGCATCACCTCGATGAGCACCGCGCCGACGATCGCCGCAACCACCGCCCCGGGCACCGCCAGGGCGTCGTGCGGGGTGAGCCCGGCCGCGGAGCCGGCCAGCCAGCCCATGGCCACCCCCGTGAGCGCCACGTGGCCGATGCCGTCACCGAGCAGGGCCAGGCGCCGCTGGACGAGATAGGTGCCGATGACCGGCGCGGAGACCCCGACCAGGGCGGCGATCAGCAGCCCGCGCTGCATGAGCGGACTGGCCAGCATGGCGGCGAGGGTCTCGATCATGGTCACTGCGGCTTTCCGTGGAGGTCGGGGGCGGTCGGGACGGTGGAGTGCTCGTCCCCGTGGGGGTGCAGGTGCTCGTGGTCGGGGGCGTCGTGGCCCGGGGCGGGCAGCGGAGGGGCGCCGTCGTGGACGATGCGCCCCTGGCGCAGCACCACGGCGCGGTCCAGCAGGGGGGCCAGCTCGCCCAGCTCGTGGAGCACGACCAGGAGCGTGGTGCCGTCCGCCTGCAGCTGCGCCAGGACCCGGGCCACGGCCTCCCTGGAGACCTGGTCCACCCCGGACAGGGGTTCGTCCAGCAGCAGCAGCCGGGGCCGACGCACCAGGGCCCGGGCGATCAGCACCCGCTGCTGCTGACCGCCGGAGAAGATCGCCACGCTCTCGCGAGCCCGGTCGGCCAGACCGACCTGCTCCAGGGCCTCGAGGCACGCGCGCCGGGCGCCGGCGCCCGGGCGCAGGCGCTGCCGCCCCGTGAGCCCCGAGGCGACGACCTCGAGCGCGGTGGCCGGCACCCCGGCGCCGACCCCGACGCGCTGCGGGACGTACCCGATGTCGGACCACGGAACGGCCCGGCGGGCACCGGTGACGTCGGCGCCGAAGATCCGGGCCTCGCCGGAGGCGATGGGCACGATGCCGAGCAGGGACTTCAGGAAGGTCGACTTCCCGGAGCCGTTGCTCCCCATCAGGGCCACGGCCTCGCCGTCGGCCACGGTGAGGTCCACGCCGCGCAGCACCGGCACGGCACCGAGGACCACGGTGAGATCCTCGGCGCGGATCGCCGGGCGGTCCGCCGCCGGTGGCGCGGAAGGAGTTCTCATGAGATCCATTCTCAAGAAAATGAGAACGACGGTCAATTCGCGGTCGAGGGGGTCGCCGTCGGGACAGAGGCCGGGGCTTGCGGGGGCAGTCCCCGGCTCATCGACATCTCTTCACGGAATCTTCACGGCCGGGGGGTTCACTCCCCCAGATCGGCAGTCTACTGTCGATGACACGGCGGGCCGGCTCCGACCGGTCCGCACCACGGCTGAACGGACGAAGGAGCGAGACCATGACCCACGTGACCTCGATGCTCGAGACCTATCCGAAGGACCTGGGCACCATCGACCGGCAGAAGCTGGCGGAGTGCATCGCCGCGTGCTTCGAGTGCGCCCAGACCTGCACCGCCTGCGCCGACGCCTGCCTGGCCGAGGACTCGGTCGCGGACCTGACCGGGTGCATCCGCACGAACCTCGACTGTGCCGACGTCTGCGAGAGCACCGGCCGTGTGCTCTCCCGCCGGACCGGCGCCAGTGCCGAGGTCACCCGCGCGGTCCTCGAGGCGTGCCGCACGGCCTGCAAGGCCTGCGGGGACGAGTGCGGGCAGCACGCGAGCATGCACGAGCACTGCAAGGTCTGCGCCGAGGCGTGCCGCCGTTGCGAGCAGGCCTGCACCGACCTCCTCGCCGCGCTGGGCTGAGCCCGGCGGAGCGTCGGCGTGACCGTTCGGGTGACCGCCGCTCCGGCCGTCCCGGTGGTCACCGGGACGTCACATCGCGACCGGTGGGAGGGAACCGCCCGGCAGGACGACGCCCTCCCACCGGCCGACGGCAGAGGTCGGGACGCCGACCGCGCGGCGAGGAGGAGATCATCGTGTACTCCGGGATCGTGGTCATGGCCCTGGTGGCGCTGCTTCTCGTCCTGCTGCTCTATGCGCTCCACCACCTCGCCGCCGTCTCGACCGACCCGCTGACGGCCCTGCCCGCTCGATCCGGCTGGATGCCCGAGGAGCACGCGCTGTCCCGCTTCCACGCCCGCTGGTACCTCGCCTCGATCGTGTTCCTGGCCTTCGACGTGGAGATGCTCTTCATGTATCCGTGGGCCGTGGTGGTGATCGAGGAGGGGATCTCCGCCGTGGTGGAGATGTTCCTGTTCCTCGGAGCTCTGCTCGTCGCCGTGGCCTGGGCCTGGCGGGAGGGGGCGTTCCGATGGGCCTGAGCGGCGTCATCGCCCGCCTCGCGGTCCGGGCGGCCCAGGTCCTCGTCGTCGAGGTGCCGGGTCACGGGGAGACCCGCATGGAGGTCGAGCAGGAGCTGCTCCGGCGCGGGTGGCGACCCGCGTGGACACCGGCCGACGCGGACGTGCTCGCCGTGTGCGGCGACCCCGGCCCTGAGCTCTCGGAGCTGGTGGACCGCCTCTGGGAACAGATGCCCGGTCCCCGCGTCCGCTGCCGCATCGCCTCGCCCGGCGCTGTCGGTTCTGCTCTCGACGACGCCGCGGCGCTCCTGCTCGACACCCCGCACCACCGCTCGGACGCCCGGGAACGGCCGCAGGAGCCCGGGATCCCCGAGGACGGGGATGATGGGGGTCACGGAGGCATGGACCACGGCGAGATGGACCACGGCGAGATGGACCACGGCGAGATGGACCACGGCGGTCACGGTGGGATGGACATGGCTCCGGCAGGAATCCCCCTGGCGGAGGGCGGGGAGGACCGTGACGGGCTGGAGATGGATGTGCTCCACCTCCCGCTCGGCCCCGTGCTCCCGTTCTGGCCGGCCGGGCTCGTGCTGCGCTGCGCGCTGCAGGGCGACGTGGTGGTCGACGCCGAGGCTTCCGTGGTCGACGGTGCGAACCACGCCGAGGACGACGACGAGAACGCCGACCACGGGGCCGGAGCGACCGGCCCGCGTCCCCGGCCCGCACACGGTGCGGTGGCGCGGTGCGACCAGGTCATGGCGCTGCTGGCGCTGGCCGGGGCCGAGGACGCGGCGGCCTGGGCGCGCCGCGCCCGGGACGCGCTCCGGCACGGCGACCGGGCGGCGGCCCGGGCCGCCGCCGAGCGGCTGCACCGGTCGGTCCGGAGATCGTGGTTGCTCCGCTGGTCGCTGCGGGGCGTGCTGCCGCTCGACCCTTCCGCCCTGGAGCGCCACGAGCTGCCGCGGCACTGTCTCGGGGACGCCCACGACCGCTTGCTGTCCCGGGTGGACCGGATCCGCGCCGAGGCCGGTGCCGCGGAGCCGGTCCCGCCCGATGACGACGCGGTGCCGTGGGCGGTGGTGCCGGACCTGGTGACGGGCCTGGAGCTGGGCTCCGTGCGACTGGCCGTGGCGAGCCTGGTTCTCGAGCCGCACCCCGCCGTCCAGGAGGTGGACCGTGTCCGAGAGCATTGAGGCCGTGGTGACGGTCGTCCCCGGCGGATGGGCTGTGCCGGCAGGAATCATCCTGTGCAGCCTGGCCTTCTTCGCCGTGGCGCTGGACGCGGTGCTCTCGGCCCGGGCGCAGGGCACCGGCGGGGGGTGGGGCGCACCGCTGGGGCGCACGGCGCGGCTGCTGCGGCAGCGGCGCCGGACCACCGTGGCCGCGGACACCCTGCTGTGGCGGGTCGGTGGCGCGGGCATGCTGGTCGGGGCGTTCCTGATGATCGCGGTGCTCCCGCTGGGCCGGTGGACGCTGACGGACCTGGATGTCGGCGTGGTGTGGTTCAACACCGTGGACGTCATGGTCTGGGCGCTGGTCTGGCTGGCGGGGTGGGGGGCGAACTCCGTGCACGGCCTGGTGGGCGGCTACCGGTTCCTGGCCCACGGCCTGGCCTACGAGCTGCCGCTGATGTTCGCGTTGGTGGCCCCGGCCATCGCCGCCGGCAGCCTGGCCGTGGGCGACGTCGCGGCGGCGCAGGACGGGCTGTGGTTCGCGGTCTGGATGCCGGTGGCATTCCTCGTCTTCCTCGTCGGCGTGACCGGCTTCTCCGTGTGGGGTCCCTTCGCCCCGGCGCTGGCCGCCGACATCGGCGGCGGCGTGCTGGCCGAGCTCTCGGGGGTCGACCGCCTCGTCCTGCAGGCCGGGCGCCACCTGTTCCTGACGGCCGGCGCCGCCTTCTCGGTGCCGCTGTTCCTCGGCGGCGGCGCCGGGCCCGTCCTGCCCGGCTGGGCCTGGGTCCTGGTGAAGACCGTGGCGGTGCTGGCAGTGCTCGTGTGGCTGCGGCGGAAGGTCCCGCTGCTGCGCCCGGACCGGTTCATGGAGATCGGCTGGACGGTCCTGCTCCCGGCCGCCGTGCTCCAGGACCTGGTCGTGTCCCTCGTCGTCGTCTGGAAGGGCTGAGCCGTGCTGATCGGAATCGTGTTCTGGGGACTCGCCGTGGTGGCCGTGGCCGCCGGGGCGGCCGTGTTCGTGGTGGACTCCATGGCCCGAGCCACCTATGCCCTGGCGCTGTCCTTCGTCGCCGTGGGGGTGCAGATCCTGCTGCTCGGCCAGAGCTACCTGGGGCTCATCACGATCCTGATGATGGTGATGGAGATGGCGGTGATGGCGGTCTACATGGTGATGTTCATGGGCATGAACCCGGCGCTGATGCCCATGGACATGACCCACGGGAAGAAGACCGCGCTCGGCGTCTCGGCCGGGGTCTTCGTGCTGCTGGCCGCCGGTGCCCTGCTGATCCCGTGGCCGCAGCGGCGCGGCGTCCCGCCCGAGGACCTCACGCACGCCCTGGGCCTGGAGATCATGGGCGAGAAGATGCTGGTCATGGCCGTGGTGGGCCCGGTCATGGTCGCGACCATCGTGGCCGGGGTGGTCCTGGCCGCCCACCGCACCCGCTACGACCGGCTCGGCGACGACCTGCGCCGCCGTCCGGCCGACGACCCGCAGCCGGGAGGTGTGGGCCGATGACCCTGGAGTCCGTGCTGGTCGTGGCCGCCGCCCTGTTCGCGGTGGGGCTCTACGGGGCCCTGTCCCAGCAGGTGGTGGTGATGGTGATGATGGGCCTGGAGCTGATGATCAACGGGGTGCTCCTGGCCGCCGCGGGATTCTGGTGGTTCCTCGCCCCGGACCCCTCCGGGCAGGTGCTGCTGCTGGTGGTCCTGGCGGCCATGACCGTGGAGATGGCCATGGGCTTCGCCGTGGCCACGCTGCTGCACCGCAGGCGGCAGACCGACATGACCGACATGGCCGATGAGCTCGCCCGATGACGGCGGCCCAGGCCGTGCTGGCGGCCGTGGTGGTGCTGCCCGGCGCCGTGGGAGCGGTGCTCGCCCTGACCCGGGCGGAGCGGGCCGCGGCCCCGGTGGCGGTGGTCACCGCCGCGGTGACCGCGGTGCTGGCGGTCGTCGCCGCCGGGGCGCGCCCCTCCGTGTCCTCCCCGTTCGTGGCCGGCGCCGACTTCGCGCTGGAGGTCGACGCCCTCGCGGCGCTGACCCTCCCGATGGTCGCGGTGGTGACGCTCCTGGTGCTGGTCTTCGCGGCCGGCAGCATCCGGTCGGCACGGCCCCGCTTCCACGGGCTGATGCTGGTCTTCGCTGCCGCGGCCCTGGCCACGGCCACGGCCGCGAGCCTGCCGGCGCTGCTGTTCGCCTGGGAGCTGATGGGGGCGACCTCCTACGCCCTGATCGGGTTCTGGTGGCGGGACACCGATCGCGTCTCGGCCGGGCTCACCGCGTTCATCACCACCCGCACCGCGGACCTGGGGCTCTACGTCGCCGCCGGCGCCGCCCTGGCCGGCGGCGCCGGGATGGCGCTCGCCGACCTCCCGGCGGCGGAGGACCCGTGGCGGCACGTGGTGGCGGCCGGGATCCTCGTGGCGGCGCTGGGCAAGGCGGCGCAGCTGCCGTTCTCGTTCTGGCTCTCGGGGGCGATGAAGGGCCCCAGCCCGGTGAGCGCGCTGCTGCACTCCGCGGCCATGGTGGCCATGGGCGGCTACCTGCTGCTGCGCGTGGAACCGCTGCTGGCCTCCACCGGGTGGGCCGGCCCGGCCGCCGCGTGGATCGGGGTGCTGACCGCCGTGCTGATGGGGTTCGTGGCGCTGGCCCAGCGGGAGCTCAAGCAGCTGCTGGCGGCGTCCACGGTGGCGCAGCTGGGCTTCGTGGTGCTGGCTGCCGGGGTGGGCGCGGTCAGCGGTGGTGCGGCCCACCTGGTGGCGCACGCCTCCACCAAGGCACTGCTGTTCCTCGCGGCCGGGGCGTGGCTGACGGCGCTGGGCACCGAGGAGCTCACGGCACTGCGCGGGGCCGGCCGCCGGTGGCGGGTGGTGGGCGTGACCGCCGCCGTGGGGGCGCTGGCCCTGGCCGGGATCGCCCCGCTGTCCCTGTGGGCCACCAAGGACGCGGTGCTCGCCGGGGCCCTCGAGACCTCGGTCCGGCTCTACGCCGCCGGGCTCGCGGCGGCGGCCCTGTCGGCGGCCTACGCGGGCAAGGTCCTGTGGACCGTGTGGCACCGCGGTGCCCGTGCGGTGGCAGAGGGCGGCGGCACCGGGCGGGTGGGCACCCTGGAGCAGGCCCCGCTGGTCGTGCTCGCCGCCGGTGCGGCCGTGCTCGGGGTCCTGGCACTGCCCCCGGTCAGCCGGACGCTCGCCGGGGCCCTGGGCGGGCACGGCGGGGTGGCGCCCGCCGAGCTGCTCGTCTCCGCCGGGATCGCCCTCGCGGTCCTGCTGCTGATGCTGCGCCTGCGCGCCCCCGAGCCGGACTGGGCCCTGCGGTGGCTGGGGCTGGAGGCCGCCGCGCACGCCGTCCTCGTCCGCCCCGCGCTGGGCCTGGCGCACGCGCTGGCCCGGTTCGACGACCTCGTCCTGGACCGGGCCGTGACCGCCGCCGCCGGGGCCGTCCCGGTGCTGGCGCGGGCTGCGGCCCGGTTCGACGACCGGGTCCTCGACGCCGGGGTCGACACCACCGCGCACGCCGCCGACGCGGCCGGCCGGGGCGCGGCCCGGTTCGACGACGGCGTCGTGGACGGCGCTGTCGAGGGCTTCGCCGGCCGGGTCCGCCGGCTCGGGCAGCTGGCCCGGGCCCCGCAGACCGGGGCTGTCCACCAGTACTTCCTCCAGGCCGTCGCGGTGCTCGCCGTCGGCGTCGTGGCCTGGTCCGTCTACACCGTCTGGGGATGAGCATGCTGAGTCTGATCGTCGTCCTGCCCCTGCTGGCCGCCGCCGTCCTGGCCCTGGTGCCGTCGATCGGGCCCGCGGCCGCACGCTGGGCGTGGGTGGCGGTGAGCGTCGTGGAGCTGGTGCTCGTCGGCGTGCTGTGGGCCGGCTACGAGGACCCCGGGCCCCGCGGGCTGGCGTTCGAGGAGCAGGTCCCGTGGATCCCCGGTGTCAGCAGCAGCTACCACGTGGGCGTGGACGGTCTCTCCCTGCCGCTGCTGGCCATGACGGCCGTGGTGTTCCTGGCCTGCGCCGTCCACGCCCTCCGGGACGCGGACCGGCCCCGCGTGCAGGCGGCGCTGTTCCTGTTCCTGCAGGGCGTGAGCCTCGGGGTGTTCGTGGCGGCCGACCTCATCCTGTTCTTCGTGTTCTTCGACCTGTCCATCGTGGGCATGTACTTCGTGATCGCCGGGTGGGGCCACGGCAGTGCGGCCCGGTCGGCGCTGAAGTTCTTCCTCTACACGTTCCTGGGCTCCCTGGCCCTGCTGCTGGGCTTCATCGGGCTCTACGTGGCGGCGGAGCCGCACACCTTCGACATCCCCGAGCTCGTCGCGGCGGCACCCCTGGCGGGCGAGCCGCTCACCGGAGGGCTCGTGCTCGCGGCGATCCTGGTGGGCCTGGCCGTGAAGACCCCCACCGTGCCCTTCCACACGTGGCTCCCCCCGGCCCACACCGACGCCCCGGCCACCGGCTCGGCCGTGCTGGCAGGCGTGCTGCTGAAGATGGGCACCTACGGGTTCGTGCGGATCGCCATGCCGATCCTGCCGGAGGCGTGGCGGGCGTGGGCCTGGGTGATCGTGGTCGTGGGGATCGTCTCGGTGCTCTACGGGGCGTTCGTGGCCCTGGCCCAGACGGACCTCAAGCGGATGATCGCCTACACCTCCGTCAACCACATGGGCTACATCGTCCTGGCCCTGGGCGCGGTGGGGCTCCTCGCCGAGGACGCCGCGCAGGCCCGGTCCGTCGCGGTCACCGGCGCGGTGGTGCAGATGGTCAGCCACGGGCTGATCACCGCCGCCCTGTTCCTGCTCGCCGGGGTGATGCAGGACCGGGCGGGCACCTACGACATGGGCTCCTACGGCGGGCTGGCCGCTCCTGCCCCGCGCTACGCGGCGCTGTTCGCGGTGGGGGCCTTCGCGTCCCTGGGCCTGCCCGGGTTCTCCGGGTTCATCGCCGAGTTCCAGATCTTCGCCGGCAGCGTCGCGGTCGCCCCGGTCACGGCGGTCGCCCTGCCGGGCATCCTGGTCACCGCCGCGCTGTTCCTGCGGGCCCTGCAGCGGGTCTTCACGGGCCCCGCGGCGGGGCACACCCCCGGGTTCGAGGACCTCCGGGCGCAGGAGCTGTGGTCCGCCGCCCCCCTGCTGGCCCTGTCCCTGCTCATCGGCGTGCTGCCGCGGGTGCTGCTCGAGGTGATCGAGCCGGCCTCGGCCGCGCTCGTGAGCCTGGTGGGACGGTAGCCCGTGGAGGCCTCGATGCCGATGCGCCCCGAGCTGCTGCTGCCCGAGATCGTCGTCTTCGCCGGAGGGCTGGTGGTGCTGCTGGGCGGGTCGTTCCTGCCCCGGAGGCGCCAGTGGGTCTCCCGCGCCGCCGCCGCCCTGGCCCTGCTGGGCGCCGCGGCCGCGGCCGCGCTCGCCATGGCCGGGCCCGCGCAGAGCGCCTTCAGCGGCACCTTCACCGTGGACGCCGCCACCGGCGCCGCCCGGGTGATCGCCGCCCTGACCACCCTGCTCGTCCTGGGGGTGGCCTCTGGGGAGATCGCCGGGTCCCCGCGGGAGTCCGACACGTACGCGCTGCTGCTCTTCGCCACCACCGGGGTGATGGTCCTGGCCGGGTGCACCGACCTCCTCGTGCTGATCGTGGGATTCCTGCTGGCCAGCATCCCCCTGTACGGGATCGTCGGGCTCACCGGCGGCCGCGCCGGGGCGGAGGCCGCCATGAAGACGTACCTCATGGGGGCGCTGTCCGGGATCCTGCTCATGCTCGGGGTCACCGTGCTCTACGGCCTGGCCGGCGGCACCGACTACGCCCTGCTCCGGGACGCGCTGCCCGCCGCCCCGTCCGCGGCCGTGGGCGCGGGCGTGCTGGGCGTGCTCGCCGGGCTGCTCTTCAAGGCCGGCGGGGTGCCCTTCCACTTCTGGGTGCCGGACGCAGCCCAGGGCACCGGGGCCACCGCCGCCACGTTCCTCACCACCGTGCCCAAGGTGGGGGCGCTGGTGGCCGTGTACCGGCTCGTGGCCACGGTCTCCGCCGGGGAGAGCTCGTGGCTGCTCGTCGCGGCGCTGCTGGCCACCGCCTCGATGGTCCTGGGCAACCTCGCGGCCTACTGGCAGACGGACCCCCGCCGCCTGCTGGGCTGGTCGACCGTGGCCCAGGTCGGGTTCCTGCTCGTGCCCGTGGCCGCCGCCGGACGCAGCGACCTGGCCCTGCCCTCGCTGCTGTTCTACCTGGCCGCCTACGCCGTCACCAACGTCGCGGCCTTCGCCGTCACGGCCGCGCTCCCCGAGCACCGGGAGCTCGAGGCCTACCGGGGCCTGGCCCGCTCCCGCCCGGGCCTGGGGCTGGCGCTGCTCGTGGCCCTGCTGGGGCTGGTGGGGACGCCGCCGCTGGCCGTGTTCGTCGGCAAGCTCACCACCGCCACCGCGGCCTGGGACGGCGGGCACGGCTGGCTGGCCCTGGTGGTGGTGCTCAACAGCGTGCTCAGCCTGTTCTACTACCTGCGCTGGTTCGCCCCGGTCTTCGCCCGTCCGGACCAGGACGCCGCGGGATTTCCCGGCCGCGGCGGGGCGGCCGCCTGGCCGGCCGTCACCGCCGGAACCGCGGCGGTCGCGAGCCTGGTCCTCGGGGTCCTGGCCGGCGTCCTGTGGGCGGCCCTCGAGGGCTCCGGGGTCGGATAGGCCCGGCGGGGCGCCACGACCCCGGTGGCCCCGAGCGGCTCGCCGCCCGTCAGTGCTGCTCGTGCTCGCCCTGACGCGCGTCCTCGTCGGAGCGGTGCCGCACCGTGAACCACTGCGCCACGACGATGACCAGGGCCACCACGGCGGTGACGCCCAGGGTGAACGGATCGGACTGCGCCTTCAGCAGCACGAACGGCACGAGCACCGCGATGTCGAGGACGATCGCGACCCAGGGGATCCAGGGCCTGGCCCCGACGTCGTCCTTGAGGTGACGGAGGATGCCGAGGTGGATGGCGATGTCCATGGTCAGGTAGAGGATGGCGCCGAGGGCGGCGATCTGGGACAGGTCGAAGAAGGCCGCCATGACGATGGCCAGCCCCGCGGTGATGTAGAGGGACTGGTAGCTCTCCTGCCCCGGCAGCCCCGGGGCCTGACCCATGTCGCGGAGCATGTCGTAGAGCTTCGAGACCGAGAACAGGCTCGCGATCAGCCCCGACAGCGTCGCGACGACGGCGATCAGCACGGTCAGCCGCACGCCCCAGACCCCGAACATCGGCTCGGCCGCCTCGGCCAGGGCGTAGTCCCGGGCCTCGACGATCTGCGGGACGGTCAGGCTGCCGGTGACCGCCACGGTGATCAGCAGGTAGAGCACCGTGCACAGGGCGAGGGAGATCATGATGGACCGGCCGATGTTGCGCTCGGGCCGTTCCAGGTCCGCACCCTGGTTGGTGATCGTGGTGAAGCCCTTGTACGCCAGGATGCACAGGGTGGTCCCGGCCAGGAAGCCCAGCCACCCCGACTCCGGCGGGGTGCGGTCGGCCGCGGTGACCAGCCGGCCCAGCGAGGACACCCCGGCGGCGAGGATGCCCGCCACCGCCAGCACGGCGATGCCCACGATCTTGATCGCCGCGGTCACCGTGGCGGAGCGCTCCACCCAGCGGTTGCCCACCAGGTTCACCAGGGCGGCGGCCGTGATGGCGGCCACCGCCAGAACGGCCACCCACAGCGCGGACCCCTGCAGCCCGAAGGGGCGCAGCAGGTAGGTGCCGAAGGTCCGGCCCAGCAGGGACTCGGCCAGGATCATCGACACGTACATGAACAGGGAGAAGGACCCGGCGAGGACCCCGGGGCCGTAGGCGGCCTTGAGCAGCATCGCGATCCCGCCGGCGGAGGGGTTGGTGGCCGAGTAGCGGATGTAGGAGTAGGAGCTGAAGGCCACGACCACGGCCCCGGCGAGGAACGCCCAGGGCACCCAGCCGCCGGCCAGCTCGGCGACCTGCCCCACGAGGGCGAAGATGCCCGCGCCGATCATCACCCCCGTCCCCAGGGCCACGGAACCGGTCAGGGAGAGCTTCTTCTGCGTCTGCGTGCTGTCGTCCATGAGGTGGTGCACGTCCTTCCTGCCGGGTCGCGGTCGCGTCCCGGCGGTGGGGTAGTTCGGACACGTTCGGCGGGCCGTGCCCGCGGTGCTCAGCGGGCCTCGACGGTGCCCATCATGCCGAGGTCCTCGTGGTCGAGGATGTGGCAGTGGTAGACGGTGCGGCCGCCGAAGTCGTCGAAGGCCACCCGCACCGTCACCTCCCCGAAGGCCGGGACGTCGACCACGTCCTGCCACCGCGGGGTGGAGACGTCGCGGCCGCCGTCGGCCACGACCTGCATCGGCCACACGTGCAGGTGCACCGGGTGGTCCATGGGGCTGGAGTTGGTCAGGGTCCACTCCTCCACGGTGCCCGTCCGGACCTGCTGGTCGGTGCGCTCGGGGTCGAACGGCCGCCCGTCGATCGTGAAGGACATCATCTGCCCGGGGCCTCGCCTGCTGCCCATCATGCCGCCCATCCCGCCCATGCCCATGGCGAAGTCCAGGGTGCGCCGGGCCTCGACCGGCTCGTCGCGCAGGTCCCGCAGGGCCGGGCCCGGGGGCACGGGGCCCGGGGTCCCCGCCGGTTCCCCGGCGACCTCGAGGACGAGCAGCTCGATCGGGTCGTCGTTGCCGGGACCGTCCCCGGGCAGGGCCCCGCCCATCATGCCGTCCATGCTGCCGCGGTCCACCGGGGCGGCGAGCAGCGTGGAGGTGCCCTCACGGGTGTCCACCAGCAGCTCCACCCGATTGCCGGGGGCGAGGGTCACCTCGGTGAGCTCGACCGGCTCGGGCAGGCGGCCGACGTCGCGGCCGGACAGCCGCACGGTCTGGCCGTCCAGGGTCAGGCGCAGGTACCGGGAGGGGCAGGCGTTGACGACCCGCCACAGCTCCCGCTCCCCCGGCGCCGCGCCGGCCTCGGGCCGGACCTGACCGTTGACCAGCACGGTCTGCCCCTCCCGGCCCATCATCCGCTCCGGCGGGGAGACCTCGGCCAGGTTCCCGGAGCCGTCCAGGGTGATGTCGGAGACGACCAGGACCCGCTCGCGGGCCACCGGGACGGGGTCGGGGTCCTCGACGACGATGGCCCCGTAGAGCCCCGCGGCGATCTGGTCGGCCACGTGCCCGTGGTGGTGCGGGTGGTACCAGTAGGTGCCCGGCGGATGGTCCTGCGGCAGGACGTACTCGTAGTCGAAGGACTCCCCCGGTTCGATGCTCACGAAGGGGTTGTCCCCGTTGTCCTCCGGGGACACGTGCAGCCCGTGCACGTGCAGGTTCGTCGGGGCGTCCAGGCCGTTGGTCATCGTCACCCGGACCGTGTCCCCGGGCCGGACCCGCAGGGTCGGCCCGGGCAGGGAGCCGTTGAACGCCTGCACGTTCGCCTGCCGCGCCCCGACGCGCACCTCGGCGGGGGCGGCCTCCAGGGCGAGGTCCAGGACGCCGTCCCGGCCGGACAGCACCTCGGGCTGCAGCAGCTTCCGGCCGCCGCCGAGGGCCTCGCCGCCGCCGCTGGTCCACCACAGCCCGGCTCCGCCCACGGCCGCGGCACCGGCCCCGGCCGCGCCGAGGGCCAGGAGCTGCCGGCGGGTCAGCGGGCTCACCGGTCGCCCTCCTCCAGGGTCCGCAGCCGCTCCCGGTACTCCTCGGTGCTGATCTCCCCGCGGGCGTAGCGCTCCTCGAGGATCTCCCGGGACCGGCGCGGACCCGCGCCCGTCGGCGGCGCAGCACCGCCCTGCCGGGCCCCGCCGCCCGAACCGCCGGTGAACGCCTTGAGGAGCACGACCACCAGCACCACTGTGCCCAGGATCAGCAGGAGCCAGAAGATCCACATCCAGCCCATGCCCCATCCCATTCCGTCGCCCCACATCATCACGGTCCTCCTTCGTCGATCGTCTCGTCGCGTCCCACTGGCCGCCGCACGCGTGCGACGACGCCGGATGCCGGGGCGGTCAGGAACCCTCCGGCAGCTCTCGGAGCATCCGCTCCATCTCGGCGATCTCCGCCTCCTGCGCCCGGACGATGTCCTGCGCCAGCTCGAGGGCCTGGGGGTTCTGCCCGTCCTCGACCTGGTCCCGGGCCATCTCGATCGCCCCCTCGTGGTGCTGGGTCATCTGCTCCAGGTACAGCCGGGCGGCCGCGGGCCCCTCCTCGGCCTCCCGCAGCCAGTTCATGCCCTGCTCGTCGACCATGCCGGAGCCGTGGCCGCCGTGCTGGGCCGCGGAGGCCTCCGGGGCCGCCGGGGCGTCCCACGCGGCGAGCATGGCGCGCATCCGCTCCATCTCGGGCGCCTGCGTGTCCCGGACCCGTTCGGCGAGGTCGCGGACCTCTCCGGGCACGAGGTCCTTGCCGAGCAGGATCTCGCTCATCTGCACGGCCTGCTCGTGGTGCGGGAGCATCATCTGGGCGAACATCACGTCCGCGTCGTTGTGCTCGGCGGAGATCGCGGCGGCGGCCCCGGACGGTGAGCCCGACAAGGAGGTCGAGGGGGACGCCGAGGGGGACGCCGTCGAGGCGTCGGCGGTCGCGGCGGCGGTGCTCGCCTCCGGGGCGGCGGTGTCCTCACCGGCGGAGCCGCAGGCGGCCAGGGCGAGCGCGGAGGCGAGGGCGAGGGCGGTGAGAGTGGTGGAGCGCTGCACGGGAAGTCCTTCGTCGGGTCGGGAGGCGGTCAGGGGGTGGGAACGGGGGCAGAGGCGGTGGTCCGCTCCGCGGACCGCTCGGTGTCCGGGCGGTCACCGGTGGCGAGGGCGGCCGGCCGGGCCGGGTCGAGGTCCAGGCGGCGCAGCAGCTGGGCGTTGAGCGCCACCACGATGGTGGAGACCGACATCAGCACCGCCCCGACGGCCGGGGAGAGCACGATCCCGGCCGGCGCCAGGACCCCGGCGGCCAGGGGCACGGCGAGGACGTTGTAGCCGGTGGCCCAGACGAGGTTCTGGACCATCTTCCGGTAGCCGGCCCGGGACAGGTCGATCATGGACAGCACGGCCCGGGGGTCGTTGCCGGCCAGGACCACCGCGGCGGACTCCATGGCCACGTCGGTGCCGGCGCCGATGGCGATGCCGACCTCGGCGCGGGCCAGGGCGGGGGCGTCGTTGACGCCGTCGCCGACCATGGCCACGGTCATGCCCCGGGACTGGAGCTCGGCGACCTTGCTGTCCTTGTCCTGGGGCAGGACCTCGGCGAAGACCTCGTCGATGCCGAGGTCCGCGCCGACGGCCTGGGCGACCTGCCGGGCGTCGCCCGTGATCAGGGCGACCTTCACGCCGCGCTCCTGGAGGGCGGCCACGGCGGCGCGGGACTCGGGGCGGATCCGGTCCTCGAGGGCCAGAGCGCCGATGACCTGCCCGTCCTGCACGACGTGGAGCACCCCGGCGCCGCGCTCCACCCACTCACGGGTGGTCGCGGCGATCGCCGCCGGCGTGGACAGGCCGCGTTCGCGGAGCATGGTGGGCCCGCCGACGACGACCTCGGCGCCGTCGACCGTGGCCGTCACCCCTCGGCCGGCCGCGGCCGTGAACGCGGTGCCGCGCAGTCCCAGCCTCCGGGCCTCGGGGTCCTGGGCGGCCGCGGTCACGATGGCCCGGGCCACGGGGTGCTCGCTGTCGGACTCGGCCGCCGCCGCCCGGGCGAGGAGCTCGCCCGCGGAGACCCCTGGGACGGGGGCCGTCCCGGTGACGGCGTGCGCCCCCTCGGTGAGGGTGCCGGTCTTGTCGAAGAGCACCACGTCGATGGTGCGCATGCGCTCCAGGGCCATCCGGTTCTTGATCAGCACGCCGGAGCGGGCCGCGCGCTCGGTGGAGATCGCGATGACCAGGGGGATCGCCAGCCCCAGGGCGTGCGGGCAGGCGATGACCAGCACGGTCACGGTGCGGACGACGGCGTCGTCCGGGCTGCCCAGCAGGGTCCAGGCGAGGGCCGTGAGGACGCCGGCGCCCAGGGCGAACCAGAACAGCCACGCGGCGGCGCGGTCGGCCAGGGCCTGGGCGCGGGAGGAGGACTCCTGGGCGGCGGCGACCATCCGCTGGATCCCGGCCAGGGCGGTGTCGGCCCCGACCGCCTCCACCCGGACGCGCACGGTGGTGTCGGTGGCCACGGTCCCGGCCACCACGGTCTCGCCGGGGCCCCGGGAGACCGCCCGGGACTCACCGGTGATCATCGACTCGTCGAACTCGGCGGTCCCGTCGGCGATCGTCCCGTCGGCCGGGACGCGGGCCCCGGAGCGCACCAGCACCACGTCCCCCACGGCCAGCTCGGACACGGGCACCGTGACGGCTTCCCCGCCGGTGATCTTCTCGGCCTCGTCGGGCAGCAGCTCCGCCAGGGCGTCCAGGGCGGAGGACGCCGCCCCGAGGGCGCGCATCTCCATCCAGTGGCCCAGCAGCATGATCACCACCAGCAGGGCCAGCTCCCACCAGAAGTCGAGGTCGAAGCCGCCGATGCCCAGCGTGGTCACCCAGGAGGCCACGAACGCGACCGTGATGGCCATGGCGATCAGCAGCATCATCCCCGGCTGCCGGGACCTCAGCTCGCTGAGCCCGCCCTTCAGGAACGGGGTGCCGCCGTAGGCGAAGATGACCGTGCCCAGCACGGGAGGGATCCAGGCCGAGCCCGGGAACTCGGGGACGTGGTAGCCCAGCAGGTGGGCGACCATCGGGCTGAAGACCACCACCGGGACCGAGAGCACGAGCGAGAGCCAGAACTTGTTCTTGAACATCGCCGTGGAGTGCCCGGCGTGCTCCCCGTGCTGGTGGACCTGGTGGTCCTCGTCGACCGCTGAGCGGGCGTGCTCGTGCGGCTCGTGCCCGGCGTGCCCCCGCTCCGGCGCGGCCGGTCTGTCGTGGTGCGGGGCGCTCATGGGGTGCTCCTTCCGCGAAAGCTGTTCGGTGTGCTGGCGGGGACCGGCACGGCCCCTGCTCCTTCCAGGTATATACCCCTAGGGGGTATAGGGCAAGGGCGTCATCCGAGGATGTCGGCCGGTGACGGGCCCACGCGCCGGCGGGCGGGCAGCTCCACGGTGAACACCGCCCCGGCGCCGGGACCGGAGGACGTGACGGCCAGCGTGCCGCCGTGCGCCTCGACCAGGGCGCGGGAGATGGTCAGGCCGATCCCGGAGCCGCCGTGGTCGCGGTCCCGGGCACTGTCCCCCCGCCAGAAGCGTTCGAACACCCGGGGCAGGTGCTCGGCGGCGATGCCCTCGCCGGTGTCGGCGACATCGAGGACCACCCGGCCCGGGCCCTGCCGGGCGACGCGGAGGCGGACCTCCCCGCCCGGCGGGGTGTGCCGCAGGGCGTTGCTGAGCAGGTTGTCCAGCACCTGGCCCATCCGCTGCCGGTCCACCTCCACCACCCCGGCGTCGTCGTCGACGTCCAGGACGAGCCGGACGCCCCGGGCGGCGCAGGCCTCACGGTGGGCCTCGGCCGCGGCGCGGGCCAGGTCGGCCGCCGGCTGCTCGGTGCGGTCCAGCTCGATCCGCCCCTCCTCGGCCCGCGAGACGTCGTGGATGTCCTCGACCAGGCGCGTGAGACGCCCGAGCTGGTCGGTCATGAGCTCGTGGGTGGCCTCGTCCCAGTGCGCCACCCCGTCCTGCAGCGCCTCGCAGTAGACGGTGAGCACGGAGATCGGGGTCCGCATCTCGTGGGCCAGGTCCGAGAGCATCCGCCGCCGGAGCTCCTCGGTGCGCTCCAGGCGATCGGCCATGGTGTTGAAGGAGGCCGCCAGGGCGTCCACCTCGGCCCCGGCGCCGAGGTCGGGGACCCGCGTGCCGGAGCGGCCGCGGGCCATGGACCGCGCCGCTTCCGTGAGGGCGGTGAGGGGCCGCCGGAGGCGGCGGGTGAAGAACGCGGTCACCGCCGTGGCGCAGACCAGCGCGGTGACCAGGGCCACGCCCAGGACGACGAGGCCGGCGTCGACGTAGGCGCGCTCCACGTGGAGCATTTCCGGGGAGTTCTCCGCGTGCCCCGACATGACGAGGTGCTCGTGGAAGATCGGCGGGCCGGCCAGGGAGGCCACGGCCACGGCGGCGAGGATGCCGGCACCCACCACGATCGCCTGGGCCAGGAAGAACCGGGCCGCCAGGCCCCGGGGGCGTCGTCGCCGGGTCACCGGGCCACCATCCGGTAGCCGACCCCGCGCACGGTGTCGACGAAGGCGGACTGGTCCTCCCCGAGCTTCCGGCGCAGGTGGCCGATGTGCACGTCCACGATCCGCTCGTCGCCCACCCAGGCGGGGCCCCACACGGCGTCGATGAGCCGGCGGCGGGTCAGCGCCTCGCGCGGCCGCTCCGCCAGGGCGGCCAGCAGCTCGAACTCGGTGCGGGTCAGCGCCACCGGGTCCCCGCCCACCCGCGCCTCGTGGGCCGCCAGGTCCACGGTCAGGTCCCCGAAGGTCCGGGCCGGCTCCACGGGGGTCACGGTGGTCCGGGGCCGGCGCAGCACCGCGGCCACCCGGGCCACGAGCTCGCGCACACTGAAGGGCTTCGTGATGTAGTCGTCGGCCCCGGCGGCCAGCCCGGTCAGCTTGTCCTCCTCGTCCCCGCGGGCGGTGAGCATCAGCACGTAGCACTCGGAGAAGCCCCGGATCCGGCGGCACACCTCGACGCCGTCCATCCCCGGCAGCCCCAGGTCCAGGAGGACGACGTCGGGGCCGAGGGTGCGGGCGGCCTCCACGGCGTCGGGGCCGGTGTGGACGGTGGCGACCTCGTACCCCGCGCGCTCCAGATAGGTGGCGACCATCCGGGCCAGGGGTTTCTCGTCGTCCACCACCAGCACCCGCCCGGCCACCGCGCCACTGCCAGCATTCATGACCTCAGTGTCCCCCTCTGCCCGGCGGCGCGGCGGCCCCGGACGGGGTCAGGGGCGGAATCTTTGCCGAACCTTCACGAAGGGCGCCGAGCCCGGAGCTGCGCGTGGCAGGGCCGGGGACGTGCCGCAGCCCTCAGGGGTGGTCCACCGGCGCACGGTCCCGGCAGGATCCGCCGGGTGGGACCTCGAGCCCGGGCAGCGGGTCAGCGGCGCAGCGGGACGCTCAGCCGGGGCATCAGCGGCTGGACCAGCGGGCCGATGGCCAGCGCGTAGAGCACCGTGCCCAGCCCCACCGTGCCCCCGAGCAGCCACCCGGCGAGCACCACGGCCACCTCGATCGAGGTGCGCACGACCCGCACGGATCCCCCGGTGCGCCGGACCAGGCCGGTCATCAGGCCGTCACGGGGGCCCGGCCCCAGGTGCACCCCGATGTAGGCGGCGGTCGCCACGGCGTTGAGGAGCACGCCCGCGAGCACGAGCAGCACCCGCAGCGGCATCGCCTCGACCGGGGGCAGCACGGCGAGGGTCGCATCGAGCACCACCCCCACCACCAGCGCGTTGCTGATGGTGCCGACCCCGGGCCGCTCGCGCAGCGGGATCCAGGCCAGGAGCAGCAGCAGGCTCACGACGACGACGACCGTGCCCATGCTCACCCCGAACTGCCGGGACAGGCCCTGGTGCAGCACGTCCCACGGGATGACCCCGAGCTCGGCCCGCACGAGCATGCCCATGGTGATGCCGTAGAGCACCAGCCCGGCGTACAGCTGCACGAGCCTCCGGGGCAGCCGCCGCGAGTCCGGCCGGTCGAGCGAGCGGGCCAGGGCGCGCGGACTCCAGTTCATGCGGCCCATCCTCGCACCGGCGAGGCCCTCACAGCGCACCGGCCCCATCCTCCGGGTGGTCGCCCGGCGCACCGTGCTCGCCCTGTTGCAGGCACTCCGAGCGGAACCACCCGCCCCGGACGAGGGCCAGCAGCCGGTGAGGAGTTCCCCGGCAGGGGTTCCCGGATCACCGAGCCTCGGGGTTGACTGGTCGCGGTGCCCCGCCTGCGCCGCGGCGCACGGCTCGGGCACCGTCCGTCCCGCGCCCGGGACGGACCCCGACCTGCGAGGAGAGCCCGTCATGCGTGGAGTCCTGCTGCACAGCCCCGGCGACGTCCGCGTCGAGGACCGCGAGGTCCTGGCGATCGTCGAGCCCACCGACGCGGTCCTCAAGGTCGCAGCCGCCTGCGTGTGCGGCTCCGACCTGTGGCCCTACCGCGGCCTCGAGGACGTCGACGGGCCCGCACCGATGGGCCACGAGTACGTCGGCACCGTCGAGCAGATCGGGGCGGACGTGCAGGACGTGAAGGTCGGCGACTTCGTCGTCGGCTCCTTCTTCGCCTCGGACAACACCTGCGAGATCTGCCGCGCCGGCTACCAGACCCACTGCGTGAACCGGCAGCCCGGCGCGGCCACCGGCGCGCAGTCCGAGTACGTGCGCGTCCCGCAGGCCGACGGCACGCTCGTGGCCACCCCGGGACAGCCCGATTCGGACCTGATCCCGTCCCTGCTGGCCGCCTCGGACGTGCTCGGCACCGGCTGGTTCGGCGCCGTGGCCGCCGAGGCCGGCCCCGGCAGGACGGTGGCCGTCGTCGGTGACGGCGCCGTCGGACTGCTCGGCGTGCTGGCCGCGAAGCAGCTGGGCGCGGAGCGGATCATCGCGATGTCCCGCCACGCCGACCGGCAGGCGCTGGCCCGGGAGTACGGCGCCACCGACATCGTGGAGGAGCGCGGCGACGAGGGCGTGGCCAGGGTCAAGGAGCTCACCGACGGGCTCGGGGCGCACTCGGTGATCGAGGCCGTAGGTACCCAGGAGTCGATGATGCAGGCGATCCGCTCCACGCGCCCCGGCGGTCACGTCGGCTACGTGGGCGTGTCCCACGACGTCTCGCTGCCCGGCCAGGAGCTCTTCTTCTCCGGGGTGCACCTGCACGGCGGGCCCGCCCCGGTGCGCCGGTTCCTGCCCGAGCTCATCCGGCTGATCTGGGAGCGGGAGATCGACCCCGGCAAGGTCTTCGACCTCACCCTGCCCCTGGAGCAGGCCGCCGAGGCCTACCGGGCCATGGACGAGCGCCGGGCCATCAAGGTCCTGCTCAGCACGGGCTGAGTTCCTGCCCACCGCCGGCCGGCCGGCCGGCACCCCGCAAGGAGACGCCGGAGACAGCCCGGCCGTCCCCTGGCCGTCTGCCGGTCAGACCCTCCTGACGGTGAGAGAGACGTTGGGACAGGAGGCAACGATCCTGGTCAAGGCGGCCTTCTCGGTGGTGTCGACTTTGAGGCCCCAGCGGATCTTCACCGCGACCCACTCCCCCACGTAGCCGCAGCGGTTCCTCGGCGGCATCCACGCCTCGGGGCCACGGGCCTGCTTGGCCGAGTTCAGTGCGGAGGTCTGGGCGCTGAGCGCGCGGTGGTCGCCGAGGTCGTTGTAGAACGCCACCCGCCTGGCCTTCGTCCAGTACCGGGCCCCGGACCCCCAGGCCTCGTGGACGGGCACGGTGTGGTCGATCTGCACGGTGGTCGCGGAGGTGTGCACCCTCCCGTCCCAGGTGGTGACCCAGCGCCCGCCCTTGACCGTGCAGCGTGCGGCAGTGGTGAAACCGGTGCTCGCCCTGGACTCGTTCTGCAGCACCTCGGCGCGGGTGTTCTGGCAGTCGCGGTTGGCGTCGTTCCACCCGCCGAACTGCCGGTCCCGGTCGTAGCCGACGTTGTTCTCCGCGGCCACGGGCAGGGACTTCACCGCGGTGCGCAGCGGCGCACTGTAGGAGGTGGCCGCCTCGGCGGGCGTCGCGCCACCCACGAGGACCAGGCCCGCCACGACCACCGTGGTCGCGGCGGCTCGGAGGGGGCCACTCACAGCGGAAGAGCCGGCACGAGCAGTACGGGCACGGGACAGCAGTCCGAGGAACATCGGGGGCCTCCGGGATGGGGGGTGAGGCGCCGTCGTGGGCGTGCCCCCCATCCTGGCATTGCTATAGCAAATACATGCGATGTGTCGTCAGCACAGTTCTGGGGACAACCTCGACGCCCGCGGACACCACCGGGGACGTGCCTCCGGCCGGAGGGCGGCCGGCACCCCGCGAGGAGGCCCCGGCGACGCGCCCGGCTCGACGGGAGCCGCCTCAGCCCTCCGAGGGGAGCATCGGCCGGTGCTCGTAGAAGCTCTGCAGCACCACGGTGGTGCGGGTGTTCACGGAGGCCACGTGGCGCACCTCGTTGACGAGCGCCTCCAGCGCCTTCGGCGAGGCGACCCGGACGAACAGCATGTAGGCGGCATCCCCGGCCACCGAGTGGCAGGCCTCGATCTCCGTGATCGACTGCAGGAGCTCGGGGGCGTTGTCGGGTTGGCGGGGATCCAGCGGGGTGAGCTCGATGAAGGCGGCCAGCGGCTTCCCGATCGCCTCGGGGTCGAGGATCGCCTGGTAGCCCACGATCACGCCGCTGCTCTCGAGCTTGCGCAGGCGCGCCTGCACGGCCGAGACCGAGAGACCGACCCGTTCGGAGAGCTGGGCGAGGGTCGCGCGGGGGTCGTGGGACACCTCGGTGGCCAGTCGCACGTCCACGGGGTCGTCCATGGGCCGAACGCTACCAGCTGGTCGTGCCGAGGGTGTTGACACCCCCGTGAGTGCATGTGAATATTCCTGTGTGTGACCGGCATCACCGGAAAATTTCCGTTGACTTCACGACAGGAGGGTTTCAATGTCCACGTCTCTGCAGGCGGTTCAGGCCATCATCGGCGAGCCTGAGGTCGTCGAGGACGCCCGCACCGTGGAGTCGAGCCCCGCCTGGCTCCGGCTGAGGTCGGCCGCCACCGCGCTGCAGAGCCTGCAGGTCAAGGACGGGTCGGTCCCCGATCCCGCCGACCACCCGGCGGCCCGCGCGCACGTCGGGACGATCGTGGCCTCGGTCGCCGAGCTCGCCCCGCTGTTCCCGCACGACGCCGCGTACCTGGAGGCCCTGCCCCGCGACTTCGCCCGCTGGGCGGACGGTGGTTTCGGGGAGCCGGACTTCCTCGACTCCCTGCTCGAGTTCCAGCCGCAGCACCACCGCGTGGACGGGATCCGCCACCTCGTGGTCTTCCCCATGTACACCCAGAACGGCTCGTCGAACCGGCATGTCGAGGCCCTGGTCGTCGAGGCGATCTGGCCGGAGTTCATCGCCGAGCTCGAGGCCGGGGACCACGGCAACGCGCTGTTCGTGTCCCTGCGGCTGATCGACTTCACCCCGGGCTACGACTCGAACTCGGCGGTGCTGTTCCCCGAGACGGTCGCCGTGCGGGAGATCCCCCGGTTCACCTGGGGCGCGATCTTCCAGGACCGCGAGGCGGCCCGCTACCGCCGCGTGGTCACGGCGGCCGCCGGCATCACGAAGCTGGACCTGCCCGAGGACGCCGCGGCACTGCTGACCGACCAGGACCTCGCGGAGAAGACCTTCGTGATGTGGGACATCATCCACGACCGCACGCACATGCGCGGCGACCTGCCGTTCGACCCGTTCATGATCAAGCAGCGGATGCCCTTCTTCCTGTACTCCCTGGAGGAGCTGCGCTGCGACCTGACCGCGTTCCGCGAGTCGGTCGCGATCGAGCGCGCCCTCGGTGCGCGCGCCGCGGGCGGCGAGGAGCTCAGCGAGATCGAGGAGCAGACCCGCCGGCACGGGAAGCTGGTGCAGTACGCGGTGATCTTCGACCGGATCTTCCGCTTCGCCATCACCGGTTCGCGGGTGCGCAACTACGACGGCCTGGGCGGGCAGCTGCTGTTCGCCTGGCTGCACCGCCAGCACGTGCTGCAGTGGCGCGACGTCGAGCTCAGCGTCGACTGGGACCGGGTCGCCGACGCGGTGGTGGAGCTGGGCGAGGCGATCGACCAACTGTACTGGGAGTCGATCGACCGGCCGAAGACGCTGCACTGGCTGAAGGCCTACGAGCTCATCTCCGCCGTGGTCCCCCCGCACCCCGCCTCGGCGTGGGCCGCAGGGCTCCCCCGCGAGGTGCTGGCCGGACCGCCGAAGGGCTACACGGACCTGGTGCTGGACGACGAGTTCCCGCTGTCGATGTTCTTTGAGACGCTCGACAAGAAGATGAAGAGCGTCATCGCGTCGACCACCGGCATCCGCGCCGCGGACGTCTGAGCGATGAGCGACCTGACCGGACGCACCGTCCTGATCGCGGGCGCCACCAGTGCGTCCGGTCTGGCGGCGACGCGGACCCTGGCCGCGGCCGGGGCCCGTGTCGTCGCCACGGGGCGCAGCGAGGAGAAGCTCGTTCCCCTCGCCGCGCTGGGCGCGGAGACCGAAGCCCTGGACCTCGTCGACGAGCAGGCGGTGCGTGAGCTCGCCCGCCGGCTGCACGACCGGGGTCTGGCGGTCGACGGGCTCCTCCACCTCGTCGGCGGCTGGCGCGGGGGCGGGGGGCTCGCCGGGCAGACCGAGGAGGACTACCGGGTGCTGGAGGGCTCCTTCACCGCGCTGCGGCACCTGAGTCGGGCGTTCGACGACGACCTGCGGGCCTCGCCGGCGGGACGGCTGGCGATCGTCTCCTCGACCGCGGTGGCCCGGCCGCTGGCGGGCGGGGCGAACTACGCCGCGGTGAAGGCCGCGAGCGAGGCCTGGACCCGGGCGGTGGCTCAGGGATACGCCAAGGCCGCCCGGGAGGCCGGCGAACCGCTGCGCGCCGCCGCGGTGATCTTCCGGGTCAAGGCCCTGGCCGGCCTGGAGGAGCGCCTCGCGGCCGCCTACTCAGGGCTGTGGGATACCGCGGCCCCCGAACTGAACGACTCGACCATCGAACTGCAGGAGAGAGGATGAGGCAGCCCATGAAGAGGTCGCACGACGCCGGGGTGAGGGGATTCGCCTCCGACAACTACTCCGGGGTGCACCCGGAGGTGCTGGCGGCGCTGGCCGAGGCCAACGGCGGTCACCAGACCGCCTACGGCGGGGACGAGTACACGGCACGGCTGCAGGAGGTGATCGTGGGGCACTTCGGCGAGGGCGCGTCGGTGTGGCCGATGTTCAACGGCACGGGCGCCAACGTCGTCGGCCTCCAGTCCATGCTCCCCCGCTGGGGCGCGGTGATCTGCGCGGACACCGCGCACGTCCACGTCGACGAGGGCGGGGCGCCCGAGAAGTCCGCCGGCATCAAGCTCCTTCCCGTCCCCACGCCGGACGGCAAGCTCACCCCGGAGCTGATCGCGGCGGAGGCCTGGGGCTGGGGGGACGAGCACCGTGCCCAGCCGCTCGTCGTCTACCTCACCCAGTCCACCGAGCTCGGCACCCTGTACACCCCCGAGGAGCTCCGTGCGATCACGGGCTATGCCCACGCCCACGGCATGTCCGTCTTCCTGGACGGGGCGCGGCTCTCGAACGCGGCGGCCGCCCTGGGGCTGCCCCTGCGTGCCTTCACCACCGACGTCGGCGTCGACGTCCTCGCCTTCGGCGGCACCAAGAACGGGGCGCTGGGCGCCGAGGCCCTGGTGGTCCTGAACGAGGCCGCGGCACAGGGCCTGGTCTACCTGCGCAAGAACCACATGCAGCTGGCCTCGAAGATGCGCTTCGTCTCGGCCCAGCTGCTGGCCCTGCTGGAGGGGGACCTGTACCTGCGCACCGCCGGCCACGCGAACGCGATGGCCCGGCGCCTGCGCGAGGGGATCGAGGCCGGCATCGCCGACGGGTCGCTGCCCGGCGTCGCCTTCACCCAGGAGACCCAGGTGAACTCGGTCTTCGCGACCCTGCCCGAGGGCATCGCGGATCGCCTCCGGCAGCGGTTCCGGTTCTACGACTGGGACGCCGCCGCGGGCGAGGTCCGCTGGGTGTGCAGCTTCGACACCACCGAGGAGGACGTGGACGCCTTCGTGGCGGCCCTCCGCGCCGAGCTCGTCCCGGTCGGCTGACCCCGGCGGGCATCCGCCCGCTCCGCGACACCGTGCCCGCGGGGGCAGGTTCCTGCCCCCGCCGGCCGAGCACGCCCTCGCCCACCCGGCGAGCCTGCGCACCCGCGGCCTGTGCTCTCCCCTGCTCAGCACTTGCTCAGCACTTGCTCAGCACTTGCTCAGCACCAGGAGCCTCCGGCCCGCGCCCGTCCCTCCACGAACCCTGCCCGCGTCCGTCCCTGCCCGGTCCCCTGCCCGAACCTGCACCCGTACCTGCCCGAAGGAGATTCACCGTGACCGCCACCTCCGCCCTGCGCGCCCGCGCCGGCATCGACCGGCCCGCCTACCGCAGCATCGACCCCGCCACCGGTCAGCTCGTGACCGAGGTCCCCACCGCCACCGGCACCGAGGTCCAGGAGGCCCTCGACGCCGCCGACGCCGCCTTCCGCGCCTGGCGGTCCCGGCCGATCGAGGAGCGGGCGGCCGTGGCCGCCCGGGTCGGCGCGCTGTTCGCCGAGCGCGCCGACGAACTCGCCGTCATCGCCACCCAGGAGATGGGCAAGCCGCT
>NZ_JAVFXA010000104.1:0-535 GCF_040981195.1 Kocuria oxytropis
CCACAGGGGGTGCCGGGGGGAGAGCACGAGGTAGAACGCCAGCAGCAGCCACGGCAGGCCCACGTTGTCCAGGAAGACCTGGCGCCCGTAGGTGAGCGCGAGCGGGGAGAAGACGAGCACGAGCACGGCGACCACCGCGACCGGCCGGTGGACGCCCAGGCGCCGGGCCAGGAGGAAGGTGAGCAGCGCGGTGGCCACGAAGAACGGGACGACGGCGTAGCGGGCGGCGCCGAGGTAGGTGCCGTCGCCGAGGCCCAGCAGGTTGGGCAGCCAGGCGAGGGCGCCCAGCTGGATCCAGCCCACCGGGGGGTGGTCGTAGCCGTAGGTGTATGGGGCCAGCTGGCCCTCGAGCACGCTGAACGCCTGCGCCGTGTAGGTGCCCTCGTCGTCCACGTAGCCGACGCCGTCCTCGATGTTCCACAGGCCCAGGACGGCGGCGGCGAGGCTCAAGAGCAGCAGGGCCACGCGGTCGCGGCTGAGGCCGGACCACCTGCCCGCGCCGGGCCGCCGGTCCCGGGGCCGCGCTGCGGGCTCG
>NZ_JAVFXA010000105.1:0-534 GCF_040981195.1 Kocuria oxytropis
GTAAGCCGATGATGAAAGCCTCGGATGTTGCGGCTATCAATAAACAGATTAACCGCGAACTGGACAATGCCCGTAAACGTTGGGATAGGCTCGTCAAAAACGGCTTACAGTTTACCGAAGCATTTAAACGTTACGGTTTTCAGGGTCGTTTCTCGTTGAAGGGTAAAGAGGGGCAGGAACGTTTAGCCGAAATTCAGAGGGTGGCACGTTTCCTACAATCCAGCACGTCAACCATTAGCGGGGCGATTTCGTCCAGCAAGGTAGACACGAAAGGATTAAACGCGAAACAAGCATTAACGAAACTGAAAAACGTTAATAAGCTGATGCCGCGAGTAGTGGACGCTATTGTAGATGCTCTGCGTAAAGCTGAGGGCTACGATTCGTCACAAGCGCCACAATATATCGAACAAGCTATCGGTATGATTAATGCTGATTTGGGAGATAGTGAGGCAGACTTACAGCAAGTGGAGGACGATATTTTACAGGAATTGGGATTAGCCCCGAAAGGATGGGAACCAGTAAAAGGTATTTTAG
>NZ_JAVFXA010000106.1:0-534 GCF_040981195.1 Kocuria oxytropis
CAGGACATGGATGCCACCCTGGCGGCGATGGTGTACGCAGCGCTGGAGTTGATCCCCGGGGCGGCGGCAGCGTCCATCTCGGTGGCCCGGGCCCACCACACCATGACCTCCCATGCCGCGTCCTCGGAGCTGGCGGCGGTCGTGGACCAGTTGCAGGAAGAGCACGGGGAGGGACCGTGCCTGGATGCAGCCTATGTGGAGAACATCGTGCGGGTCCCGGACTTCGGCCAGGAGAACCGGTGGCCGTCCTTCGCTCCGGCCGCCGCCGAAGCCGGGGCGAGGTCGATGCTGTGCTTCCAGCTCTACACCGACGAAAGGGAGCTTGGGGCGCTGAACGTCTACGGCGCCGAGACCGAGGCGTTCACCGCCACCTCGGAGGAGGTCGGGCTGCTGGTCGCCGCGCACGCGGCCGTGGCCTTCGCCGATGCCGAGCAGATCGCCCGGCTCCACCGGGCTTTGACCCCCCGGGATCTGATCGGTCGGGCCAAGGGTATCTTGATGGAGCGGTTCAAGATCACCTACCAGCAGGCCTTC
>NZ_JAVFXA010000107.1:0-534 GCF_040981195.1 Kocuria oxytropis
GCAGAACTGGGGGTAGCGGGTGGCCAGCTCGCGCACGGGGCAGTGGCCCTGGCACAGCTGCGCGGAGACGATGGTGCGCCGCTCGCCCCGGCCCACGGCCACCTCGTTGGTGGAGGCGGCGAAGCCGTCCCGGCCGAGCAGGCGCACGAGCACGGGCAGGCGGTCGGCGACGTCCTCGCCCGCGGCCTCGACCTCGGGGCGGTAGGAGGCCTCGAGCCGGTCCACGCGCTCCTGGACGAACGCGCGCACGGCCTCGGGCCCGGCCACGCGCCGGATGGCCTCCAGGGCGTCGGTCGCGATCTCCAGGTAGTCGTCGCCGAGCTTGGCGTGGCCCTCGGGGGCGACGACGTAGCGCCGCGCCGGGCGGCCGGCGCCGCCGCTGCGCCGGCGGACCATCGTGACCTCGATGTAGTGCTGCTGCTCGAGGGCGTCGAGGTGGCGGCGCACGGCGGCGGGGGTCAGCCGGAGCATCTCGCCGAGGTCGGCGGCCGAGACCGGCCCGTGCTCGAGCACCGCCCCGAGGACGCGGGAGCG
>NZ_JAVFXA010000108.1:0-533 GCF_040981195.1 Kocuria oxytropis
GACACTGGGCGGCACACCACGGGTAGTCCCTCCCGACTCAGCTCCGTCCCCACGCCCAGGAACGTACCCCGCCGCGCTGGACACCTCCCACCCGCACGTCGTGGTGTGTTCCACGTACGGGGGCGGCGAGCTGCCCACGTCCGCGCGGGCCTTCGCGACGGCGGTGGCCGAAGGAGCCGCGGATCTGAGCAGCGTGCGCTACGCGGCGTTCGGCCTCGGGGACCGCACGTACGGGGAGACGTTCTCGCGCGGCGTCGTCGTGCTGGACGAGACCCTCGCGGCAGCGGGCGCGTCCCGGTTCGGGGACGTGGGTCGGCACGACGCCGCCGAGGGCCGACCGCCCGCGCGGCAGGCGTGCGAGTGGCTGGACGGGATCGCCGAACTCAGCCGCGTTCCTGCCCTGCGAGCCCCGCACGGGAAATGATGTAGTCCACCACGGGGTCGTAGAGGTGCGGTGGGACGTTGTCGTCCAGCGGGACCACGACCTCCACCTGCCCCTGGGCCTCAGCGACGAAGATCCCGGGGTCGTTGCA
>NZ_JAVFXA010000018.1:0-54756 GCF_040981195.1 Kocuria oxytropis
GTTCGCCAGCCCCGTCCAGCCGGAGCTCAACGACTACTACGAGCCGTGGACCTACGACTACGAGACCCTGATCAACGCCCCGGCCGGCACCGACTTCCCGGTGGCCCGCCCCAAGTCCCTGATCACCGGCGACGACATGAAGATCGAGTGGTCAGCCAACTGGGACGACAACCTCGGTGGCGCCGCCGAGCTGGGGCACCTGGACCCGGTGGTGGAGAAGGTCCGGCGTGAGTCGGAGGAGAAGATCAAGTTCGAGTTCGAGCAGACCTTCGCCTTCTACCTCCCCCGGATCTGCGAGCACTGCCTGAACCCGTCCTGCATGGCCTCCTGCCCCTCGGGGGCGATCTACAAGCGCGTCGAGGACGGCATCGTGCTGGTGGACCAGGACCGCTGCCGCGGCTGGCGCCAGTGCATCACCGGCTGCCCGTACAAGAAGATGTACTACAACCACAAGTCCGGCAAGGCCGAGAAGTGCACCTTCTGCTACCCCCGCATCGAGGTGGGCATCCCTACCGTGTGCGCCGAGACCTGCGTGGGCCGGCTGCGCTACATTGGGATCTTCCTCTACGATGCCGACCGGGTCACCGAGGCCGCCGCGACCCCTGACGAACGAGACCTCTACGAGGCGCAGCTGGATCTGATGCTCGATCCGCACGACCCGGGCGTGATCGCGGCGGCCCGGGCCGAGGGCATCCCCGAGGACTGGCTGGAGGCGGCCCGGAAGTCCCCGGTCTACACGCTGGCCAAGGAGCTGCGCGTGGCTCTGCCTCTGCACCCGGAGTACCGCACCATGCCCATGGTCTGGTACGTCCCGCCGCTGTCGCCGGTCGTGGACCTGCTCAAGGACCAGGGCCACGACGGCGAGGACGCCTCCAATCTGTTCGGGGCCATCGAGTCCCTGCGCATCCCGGTGGAGTACCTCGCCGAGCTGTTCACGGCGGGAGACACGCAGATCGTCACCGACGTGCTGCGCAAGCTCGCCGCGATGCGCTCCTACATGCGCGACATCGCCCTGGGCGAGGCCCCCGAGGAGGCGATCGCGACGGCCGTGGGAATGACCGGGGCCGAGATCCAGAAGATGTACCGGCTCATGGCCATCGCCAAATACGAAGAGCGCTACGTCATCCCCTCGGCGCACCTGGAGGAGGCGCACAACCTGGAGGAGATCGGCTGCTCCCTCGACGTGGACGGTGGGCCCGGCATGGGCCAGACCGGGGTGTTCGGCGAGGCCTCCGGCACGCCGATGCCGGTGGCGGTGGAGAACTTCGCGGCGCTACAGGCGCGCCAGCGCGGTGCCGACCCCACCGGCAACGAGAACCTTGGGGGCCGGGTGAACCTGCTCAACTGGGACGGCCGCGGCACCCCGCAAGGGTTGTTCCCGCCCCGTGACGGAAACGGGGCCAGCTGATGGGCCTGCTGGAGAAGCTGCTCGGCAAGGCCGGCCCTGGCACGGTCGATCCCGGTGCGTACACCGACGACCGTCCCCGGCGCAGCGCGGTGGCCCGGCAGGCGGCCGCCGTCCTGCTGGGCTACCCGGACCAGGAGCTGCTGCAGATGCTGCCGACCCTGCACGCAGCGCTCCAGGAAGTCGGAGCGCCGGTCACGGAGGTCGAGGAACTGTTCGCCTGGTTCACCGCCCGGCCCCTGGAGCAGGTGCAGGCCGACTACGTCCAGGAGTTCGACCTCTCCCGACGGCACAGCCTGCACCTGACCTACTGGACCGACGGGGACACCCGACGCCGCGGGGAAGCCCTGGCGGCATTCAAGCAGGTCTACCGCTCCCACGGAGCCGAACTCGACGAGTCCGAGCTGCCGGACTACCTGCCTCTGGTGCTGGAGTTCACCGCCAAGGTCTCCCCGGCGGACGGCTACGAACTGCTGCAGCGCTACCGCCCGTCCCTGGAGCTGCTACGACTGTCGCTGCGCGACGACCACCTGCCCCACCGCGGCGCCGTCGCCCTCGTGTGCTCCACCCTGCCCGGGGTCTCCCCAGAGGACCGCGACGCCGTGATGCGCATGGCCGGCTACGGCCCACCCACCGAATCCGTGGGCCTTGACCCCTACGACCCCCGGCTGCTGCCCGTCACCGAAAGGAACAGCCCATGAACCCCATGGCCCCGGCCCTCCAGAACGTCGACGTGGGCGTGAGCAGCATCCTGCTGTGGGGCGTGCTCCCGTACGTGGTGCTGGCCATCGTCATCGGCGGCACCATCTGGCGGTACAAGTACGACCAGTTCGGCTGGACAACCCGTTCCTCCCAGCTCTACGAGTCCCGCATCCTGCGCATCGCCTCCCCGCTGTTCCACTTCGGGATCCTCGCGGTGCTGGCCGGACACATCATGGGCCTGTTCATCCCATCGTCCTGGACCGAGGCCGTGGGCATGACCGAGGGTATGTACCACTTCCTGGCCCTGAGCATCGGCACGATCGCCGGAGTCGGCACCCTGCTGGGCATCGTGCTGCTCGTGTGGCGCCGCCGCACCACCGGACCCGTGTTCATGGCCACCACCAAGAACGACAAGTTCATGTACGTCATGCTCCTGGCGGCCCTGCTCACCGGGCTGGCCACCACCGTCATCTCGGTACTCGACCACGGAGTCCCGGACTACCGGCAAACCGTATCTCCGTGGTTCCGCTCCATCTGGATCTTCCAGCCTGATGTGGCAGCCATGGCCGCGGCCGGGCCGTCCTTCAAGCTCCACGCGCTGTGGGCGATGGCCCTGTTCGCGATCTGGCCCTTCACCCGCCTGGTCCACGCCTTCACAGCACCGGTGCACTACCTCTTCCGCCCCTACATCGTCTACCGCTCCCGCGACCGTGGCTCCTCGTCCCACTTGGCACCCGTGCGCCGGGGCTGGGAACCCGTGGGCACCCAGGACCGCGTCCGCGGTACCACGAAGGCACCCACGGACCGAAGCCGCGCCGGCCGCCACTAACGTCGCACCCCGACCACCGACCGTACGAGGACGCCATGTCATCCACCTCCCCCACGAGCACTTCCGGTACCACCACCCCGGACCTCAAGGCCGGGCAGCTGCGCAACCTGATTCTCGCCACCCTCGCCTCAACGATCGGGTTCTGGGCCTGGACGATCGTGGGGCCGCTGTCGAAGCGCTATGCCCAGCAGATGGAACTCGACGCGACCCAGACCGCCGTGCTGGTGGCCATGCCGATCCTCGTCGGCGCCGTCTGCCGGGTACCCGTCGGCGCGCTGACCGACCGCTACGGCGGGCGGGTGATGTTCACCGTCATCCTGGGCCTCACCGCCCCGCTGGTGCTGCTCACCGGAATAGTGGGACAGCTGAACAACTTCGGGCTGCTCGTGGCCGTGGCGTTCTTCCTCGGCATCGCCGGCACTGTCTTCGCCATCGGCATCCCCTTCTGCTCAGCCTGGTACGAGTCCCACCGCAAAGGCTTCGCCACCGGTGTCTTCGGCGCCGGCATGGTCGGCACCGCCGTCTCAGCGTTCTTCACCCCCCGCCTGGTGGCCGGCATCGGCTACCTGGGCGCCCACATCACCATTGCCGTGCTCGTCGCCCTTACGGCGGTGGCCTGCTGGCTGCTGCTGCGCGACTCCCCGGTGCACGCCGCGAAGACACCCGAGCCGGTGCTGCCGAAGATCACCCACGCCTTCACCCTCCCGGTGACCTGGCAGCTGTGCTTCCTCTACGGGGTGGTCTTCGGCGCGTTCGTCGCCTTCTCCAACTACCTGCCGACCTACCTCGACAACGTCTACGGATTCGACGCCACCGCCGCCGGCACCCGCACCGCCGGATTCGCCCTGGCCGCCGTCATCGCCCGCCCGATCGGCGGGATCCTCGCCGACAAGATCGGCCCCAGGACCGTCACCCTGGCCTCCTTCGCCGGCACCGCCATGCTCGCCATGGTCGTGGCCTTCCAACCCGGTCAGGAACGCGTCTACGGCCCCACCTTCCTGCTCATGGCCCTCTTCCTCGGCCTGGGCACCGGCGGCGTCTTCGGCTGGGTCGGCCGAGCCGCCCCAGCCAAGGACGTCGGCACCATCGGCGGCATCATCGCCGCCGCCGGCGGCCTGGGCGGATACTTCCCACCCTTGGTCATGGGCGCCACCTACAACACCGAGAACAACAGCTACTTCGTGGGCCTGACCCTGCTGGCCGGCTTCGCGATCCTGTCCCTGCTGCTCGCCCTCACCGTACGCAACGGCGGAAAGATCGACGAACGAACCCACCCCTGAACACCACCACCAACTGCCCCCACCGCCGGCGCGGAGGTCCCCGCGCACCGCGCTGACGGCCACCCACGACAGGACACACATGACAGGCCATCCCCCAACCGATGACGCCATCCCCCACGCACCCCCGCTGGCCGGACCTGCCACGGCACCGGGACCGGCCACGGATCCCGTCCGGTCCGATTGGAACCCGCGGGGCCCGCAGGTCCGTCGCAACCCCGTGGCCGCCTACGACGAGCTGCGCTCACGCTGTCCCGTGGCCCGCGATGCCAGTGGTGCTTGGACGTTGTTCACCCACGCTGACGTCACCGCCGCCGCGCTGGACCACGAGAGCTTCTCCAACGCAGTCTCCCGCCACCTCCAGGTGCCCAACGGTCTTGACGGCCCTACCCACACGGCCTTCCGCGCCCTCGTGGAGCGGTTCTTCACCCCTGAGCGGATGAGCGCCCTGGAGCCGGTGGTGCAGCGGGTCGCCACCGACCTGGTGGGCCAGCTCGAGGTCCCCGGCCCGATCGACGCCGTGGCGGTCGGCTCCCGCTTCGCCGTGCGCGCACAGACGGCCTGGCTGGGGTGGCCTGCAGGCCTGGAGGAGGATCTGATGCAGTGGATGCAGGACAACCATGCCGCCACCCGCTCCCGGGACCGTTCCCGCACCACTGAGGTCGCCCAGCGCTTCGACGCCATCATCCGATCCTTGACCGACGTCCGCCGCGAGGCCGGCGACGGTGCGCCCGATGACGTGACCACTGAGCTTGTGCGTGCCCAGGTTGACGGGCGGGAGCTCAGCGACGATGAGATCGTCTCGATCCTGCGCAACTGGACCGGCGGTGACTTGGGGTCGATGGCGTTGTGTACCGGCGTGGTACTGACTTATCTGGCCGATCAACCCGAGTTGCAGGCCCGGCTGCGCTCGGGGGTGTCCGACCGGGAGTTCGACGCGATCCTCGACGAGATCCTGCGGATCGATGACCCGTTCGTCGCCAACCGCCGCATCACGACGGAACCCGTCACAGTCGGTGGTCGAGAGCTGGCCGCCGGCGACCGGGTGCTCCTGAACTGGACCGCCGCCAACCGCGATCCGCGGATCTTCGCTGACCCGGACGCGTTCGACCCGGTCGGCAACGCCCCGTACAACCTGGTGTACGGGATCGGCAAGCACGTGTGCCCCGGCAGGCCGCTGGCGACCCTCGAGCTGCGAGTACTGACCCGCGCCGCCCTGGCGGCGACGGCCGTGATCGAGCCCGATCCGGACCGGCCCCGGGAACGCGAGTTGTCGCCCGTGGGTGGGTTCGCCACCGCTCCGCTGCGCCTGCGGTGACACCCACCGCTCCGGCGGGAACACCGACCCCGTGTCGGGGTGGAGGAATCAGCCTCTCCCCGGCCGGGGCCGAGCACGCGTCGCTTGTCGGGACGCCCGAGCAGCCAACCCCTGGGGTTTAGTAGTTCTGGGGCGGGTCGGAGGCGGGGAAGGAATCGAGTCCCCACTGCTCGATCTTCGCTTCGTTCCGTTCGTACTGGGCGGCGGCTGTTTCCGCGTTCTTGATCAGCTGCTGGAGCTGGACGGTTTCGACGCTGGTGCGCGTCGCCGTGGCGATGCGGGGGCTCGTGGTCGGACTGGTCTTCTGGCACATGGGATGTTCCTTCTGTGGGCTGGATCCGCTCTCTCGCGCCCCGCCTCAAGATGAGTCGACAGGTGCCGGTGTGACGGCCCCCGTCAATGGGCTGGGGCCGCCACACCGGCGCCCTTGTTCTCACCGCATGAGGCTCCGGGCGTGCCCATGATCAGCACACGGGGGTGGGTTCGATGACGATCTTGCCGGTGGCGTGACCAGCCTCGACCTCGGCGATCGCCCGTCCTGCTTCTGCCAGGGGATAGCAGGCGGTGACGTGGGGATCGACGAGTCCGTATTCGATGACCTCGGTGATCTTTTCCATCGCCTCCTCGGTGCGTTCCAGTGCCGCCCCGCCCAGTTCTGTGGCGGTCGTGGCGTCGGCCGCCGAGATGATCCTGGCCGGATCGGTAACCAGGCCGGCGACCTCGCCCAGGGCCTCACCCCCGACGAGGTCGACGATAAGGTCCACCCCCTCGGGGGCGACCTCGCGGACGCGGTCAGCAGCTCCTTCCCCGGAGGGGACGAAGGTCGCCCCGGTGCATTCGACGATCTTGCGCTTGGACTGGCTGGCGACGCCGATGACGGTGAACTGGTGGACGCGCCCAATTTGGGCGGCCATCAGTCCCACCCCGCCGCCGGCGCCAAGAATCAGCAATCTCTGGCCGGGTTCGAGTTCGAACTGGTGGGTGGCGTCATAGGCGGTGGCCGCAGCCACCGGGATGGTGGCGGCGTCGGCGAAGGAGATCTCCTCGGGCTTGGCGACCGCCTCGGCCGCCCGCACGAGGGTGTGCTCGGCGAACCCGCCGTGACCCGGAGCGACGGGGCCGAGGATCTCGTCGCCGACCGCGAAACCCTTTACGCCTTCCCCGAGATCGGTCACGACGCCGGAGACCTCCCGGCCCATCGGGGCCGGCAACTCCCGGTCCCGCCCCAGTACCCCGGAGCGGATCTTCCAGTCGACAGGATTCACCCCGGCGGCCCGAACCTCCACGGCCAGCTCGCCCGGGCCAGGCTGCGGGGCGGGCCGATCGAGGAGCTGTTGGGTCTCAGGACCGCCGAAATCGGTGAACACGTAGACCGTGGACATCGTCTTCCTCGTTTCTTCTCTAGAGGGTGTGGATGAGTGCGGGCTCAACCGGTCGGGGGTTCGTCCCGGCCGGTGGCCTCGGCCGCGTCCGCCTCCTCCTTGGTGGCGTAGGCGGCCTCGGCGGCGTGCTCGGGCGGGCTGTAGACGGTGTAGAGCACCAGGGGCTCATCCCCGGTGTTGCGGAAGTTGTGCCGGGCCCCGGCCGGGACCGCGCACTGGTCACCGGCCTCGATCGGATGCGTGTGCCCGTTCAGGTCGGCTTCCCCGGTGCCGGCGACGAAGGTGAGGATCTGATCGGTGTGCTCGTGGACCTCCTCGCCGATCTCACCACCGGTAGGGATGGTCATGACAACGATCTGAGCGTGTTGGCCGGTCCACAGCACCTGGCGGAAGTCGGGGTTGCTGCCAGCGATGTCGGCGATGGTGAAGTGCTCAATGTTGCCCTCGATGATGAAGTGCTCTTGCGCGCTCATGATGCTCCTCCTGCAGTGATGGTGGTCTCTCCGCCCGGGGCCGGGCAGGACTGGTGGTGCGTTCCGCCCCGTGGCGGGCGGTCCTGGTGTGGGGCCGCCCGCCACGGTGGTGTCCTAGGACCGGGATGTCACCCGGTCTGTGGCCGGGGCGGCCGGTGTGGTGCCCGTCGCGGGGGTGGTGTCCTGGGCGCGGCGCAGCAGCCGCATGGCGTTGGCGATCACGACGAGCACAGAAGCCTCGTGGACGAGCATCCCGATCGACATCGTGACCCCGCCGGCGAAGACCCCGGCCAACAACAGCACCACGGTGATCAGGGCGACGGTGATGTTCTGATGCATCACGGCCACGGTGCGCTTGGCCAGCCCGATCGCTTCGGGCAGCTTCAGCAGGTTGTCGCCCATCAGCGCGATGTCGGCGGTCTCCACGGCCACAGCCGAGCCGGCCGCGCCCATGGCCGCGCCGATGTCCGCGGTGGCCAGGGCGGGGGCGTCATTGACGCCATCGCCGACCATCACCACCAAGTGGCCCTCCCGCTGCAGCGCCGCGACCGCCTCGAGCTTGTCCTCGGGCAGCAACCCGGCGCGGATCTCGTCCACCCCGGTGACCTTCCCGATGGCCTGAGCCACCAACGGGGCGTCACCGGTGAGCATGACGACCTTCTCCACCCCGGCCTCGTGGAGCCGGGACACCATCTCGGCCGCGTCGGCCCTCACCTGGTCGGCCACGGCGATGACACCGATCACGGCATTGTCGACGGCCACGATCATGGGTGTCCGCCCAGCCGCGGCGAGCTTCTGGGCCGCAGCTGCAGCCTTCGGGTCGGTGATGCCGTACTGCTCCAGCAACGCGGCGTTGCCGATCAGCACCCGCACCCCGTCAGTGGTCGACACGATGCCCTTGCCCGGGACTGGGTCGACCGCCTCGGGGACCACGGAGGCGCCCACGCCCTCGGCCGCAGCGGCGTCGAGGATCGGGCGGGCCAGGGGGTGCTCGGAGCCGGCCTCCGCGGCCGCGGCCCAGCCCAGCACGCCCGCGCGGTCCAGCGCCGGGTCCAGGACGACCACGTCGGTCAGCTGCGGGCGGCCCTCGGTGAGCGTGCCGGTCTTGTCGACGGCGACGGCGGTGATCTTCGCGGAGGTCTCCAGGAACTCCCCGCCCTTGATCAGGATGCCGTTGCGGGCCGCGCGGCCGATGCCAGCCACGATGGCGACCGGGATGGAGATCACCAGGGCTCCGGGGCAGCCGATGACCAGCAGGGTCAGGGCGAGCACCACGTCCCCGGTGATCAACCCGGCCACCAGGGCCAGGACCATGATCGCCGGGGTGTACCAGGTGGAGAACCGGTCGATGAACGCCTGGGTGGCCGCCTTGGCGTCCTGGGCTTCCTCCACCCGGTGGATGATCCGGGCCAAGGTGGTGTCGGCGCCAATGCCGGTGGCCAGCACCTGCAGGAACCCGCCGCGGGAGACGGTCCCGGCGAAGACCTGGTCGCTCTTGGTCTTCTCCACCGGGATGGACTCCCCGGTGATGGAGGCCTCGTCCACGGCACCGGTGCCGGCCACGACCTGGCCGTCGACGGGAACCTTGGCGCCGTTCTTGACCAGCACGACCTCGCCCATCGCCACGTCCGCGGCCGGAACCTCGACCTGCTCCCCGTCACGCAGGACCACGGCGGTGTCCGGGGCGACCGCGACGAGCTCGGCCAGCGCCGAGCGGGTCTTGTTCAGGGTGGCCGACTCCAGGGCGTGGCCGACAGCGAAGAGGAAGGTCACCGCGGCGGCCTCCCAGTAGTTGCCGATGATGACCGCCCCGATGGCGGCGACCGCCACCAGCAGGTCGATCCCGACCGTACGAGCGACCAGCGCCCGGGCAGCCTTGACCACGATGTTGTAGCCGGCAACCACGGCCGCAGCGATCATCAGCACATCCGCCCACCGGACCGAGCCGATGACATTGGAGGCCGCGAACGAGGCGAGGATCAGCGCCCCCGCAACCGCGGGGATCGCCCACCGGCCGTACATCCAGCTCTGCACCCTGTTCATGGTGTCCGTCCTTTCCGAGGACTCCTACACCCCCGATGGGGGGCTTGTTCACGACGCTACGCAGAACCCACAGACCAGAACATGACGGGGGTCAATCAACCGCGAACCGCTGAGAAGACCCGCCACGACTCAGTGATGCGGACACAGCGAAAGCGCCGCTGCCGGGCCTCCTGGGAAGGTCGCGGCAGCGGCGCGGGCCGTGGTGATGGACCAGCTCAGAAGACGGCAGGGCGGGCGGTGTAGCCGACCTTGGCAACAGCGGCGACGATCTCCTCCACACTCACGAGGGCAGGGTCGTGGTCGACCTCGATGCGGGCCGAGGCGAAGTGGACCTTCACCGCGTCGACGCCCTTCAGACGCCCGACGCGCTTCTCGATCTTGGCCACGCAGGAGGGGCAGGAGAAGCCCTCGGCGCGCAGGACCGTGTGAGTGGTGGTGGCTGTGGTGGTGGTCATGGTGGTGGTTCCTCTCCCTGTTGTGGAGTACTCACCTCATCGGGTGTGTCTCCAACCTACGAAGGACCGGGTCCTCGGACCATGACGGGCGTCAATCAACCGCGAAGCTCGGGGGTCAGGCCTCCGCTCCGGCGATCTCCGCCAGCCAGCGCGGGTCACGCACGGCAGTCCAGCGGCGGCCGGCGTCGATGACACCGTCCTTGCGCCACCGGCTCATCACCCGGGAGACGGACTCCGGGGTTGACCCGGTCATCCCCGCCAGATCCGCCCGCGACAGCGGCAGCTCGATCAAGGTCCCGCCCTCGCGGGCGGGCTCCCCGAACTTCTCCGCCAGGCGCAGCAGGACCGCCGCCAGTCGCTCGGCCACGGTGGCCGTGGACTGCCGGGTGACGTCGGTGCGGGCCTGGGCGAGCAGCGCTGTGGTGTCCTCGAGCACCCGCAGCCCCACCTCTGGGTGCTCGCCGAGGATCTGGCGGAACGCGTCGTCGCCGATCCGCAGGGCGCACACGGTGGTCAAAGCCTCGACAGTCTCGGCGTAGGCTTCCTGGCCGAGGGTGCGCAGCCCGCCGAACAGGTCGCCCGGCCCCAGTAGCTCCACCACGACCTCTTGCCCATTCGGGGCGGTCCGGTAAGCCTTGGCCCGTCCCGCGGCTACGAGGTAGAGGTGCTCAGCCGGTGCGCCCTCGACGTGGAGCGCGTCCCCCTCAGCCCAGGACAGGGAGGTCATCCTCCGGTCGATGTCGGCCAGTTGCTCCTCGACCAGCCCGGCGAACATCGGTGTCCGGGACAGCACCTGCATCCGCACCGGCGCCGGACAGACGTGGGGCTGCGCGCAGGTCGACCGCAACGGGATCCGCCGCCGAGCAGACACCGGGGTAGCATCCGGGGACATCCGCGCCGGCGACCCCTGCAGGCCCTCGGCGTGCGAGGAGGTGCTCATGCTGTTCCCTTCAGGCCAGGTAGGGGAAACGGCACCAGGTACGGGGCGCCCACCTGGTCACCGGATCGCGTCGTTCGAATTCCACCGTACTCCCACAGCATTCGGCCCCGGCCCCGCGTCCCGCTTTCACGGACCCCGGCCCGCATCAGCAACATGGCTTCTTCCCCCAGACCTTCTCCAATGGGGGTGCATCTCACAGACACCACCAATGCGCGCAGAGCTTTCCCCGCTGACGTGTCGCTGGCGCCCGTTCGGCGTGGCGCGCGGGGAGTCCTGCAGCTTCCAGGAGGAGCGTGGACGCTGTGAACACCTCACGTCCCGAATCGACTCCTCCAGCCCATCAGCAGCGGAAGCCGCCCCGGGACTTCGCCGCCGTCCTGCCGCTGTTGGTGGGCTCGGCTGTGGGCGCGGCCGGGGGCAGCACCTTCGTGCTGGCCAACGCCTCCGCACTGGTCCCACCGCGGCCCGGACTGACCCTGGTTGCCTGGGGCGTGCTCGCGCTCGGATGGTTGGCCGCGACACTGCTGCACCGGCACGACCCCGCCGTAGCACGGCCGCGCCGGCATGCCCTGACGATTTACGTGACGAGTGTGGTGGCGACGCTGGTGCTGATCCCACTCGCCACCACGGCCTTCGGCACCCTCGAGGCAGAGCCCCTGCGTCCCGCGGCCATCGCCGCGGCGGTGGGTCTTTTCGTCACTCCCACGGCAGGGCCCGCAGCCGCAGTGCTGGCCGGGTTGACGATGCTGGCCTCGATCACGCTCTACAACCTCCGTCACTAGCCAGCACTCCACGGCCCGGAAAGCAACCCACAGTGCATCAGACCCGCCGGGTTCGGCGTGAGGTCGTTGCACGGAGGCTGGACTATGGACGAGGAGGTTCAGGAGGTGTCTCCGTCGACGGGTTCGACCTTAGGGTCCGTTGCCGGGGTGCAGCGAGTATGTGGGGGCAGTGCTGCGCTCAGGTGCGGGGCGATGTGTGCCAGGTGGGCGAGATAGCCGTGGGCGTCCAGCTCGGTCAACGCGAGGCGAACCTGGGCCTTGGCCGTGCTGGCGCGGGCGGCGAGCTCGGCCAGCGCCAGGGTGTGCTCGGGGCGGGTGCGGGCCACCGCGCGCAGCACCCGACGGGCCTCCGGGCTCAGCCGGGAGTCGGCGCTTGCCTGGTGGATCAGGGCCTCCAGGGCCGGGCGCAGGGCGGCAAAGGCCGCCGCCCGGGACAGCGGATCGGCCACGGGAGTCGCCCAGTTGGCGTGCGCTGCGGCAGGGTGGGCATCGTTCATGCGGGCCTCCTCAACCGGGGCAGCTACCTGCGAATGGACGATGTGCTGCCACAGGGACGGAGGGACGGTCATGAGTGCCGTAAGGGGCCGCCAGCCCGACGGCAGAAGCGTCGCCCCCCGACGACGGAGCCCAAGGCCCCAGCTCTTCTGCCGCCAGGACGGCGGCTATTCGACCGGTCTGGAATGGGCCAGCCCCCCGGCTGCGCCCTCTGACACGGTCCACACTAGGTGGCCCAGCCCCCCGACTGAGCACCGTGCGCGATACCCCAACCGTACCGACCGGTAAGGAAAAGATCGACTTTCATAATGTCCCCACTTCCGCCGGTGAGACGCCCCGCCGTGCTGACGAGGCGGTCCGGGGCCGGGTTGTCCGCCCAGAGGCGGTTTCCGCCGGCGCGTACGGCAGGCTGGAATTGCTGGGCCCCCCGGTCCTGCGGACACCGACTCCGACCGCATCGGCTAAGCCTTCCCCTGGGGATGCCGTCTGCGTGGTGCTGGCCCGGTGCCTGTTATGGGTTCCAGGCCATGACGCCATCGGCTGCACGTCCGGGGACGTCGACGAAGCCCTCCGCCGCATAGAGCTTCTTGGCGTAGTTGTCGGCCTCCACCGACAGGCTGAGCCGGGGCACCCCTCGAGCTCGCGCGTCGTCCTGCACCCGGCGCAGGAGCGCCCTGCCCACTCCCCGGCCACGCCAGTCGCCCCGCACCCACAGGCTCACTTCCGGGGTGTCCTCGGCGAGGAATCCGTAACCAGGATCATCCGGGGGCAGGAATTGGGCCCAGACAACGCCGATGGCGCCCTTACCGACTTCGGCCACCCAACCGAAGTCGCCGCGCTGGGGATCAACGACCGTGTAGTGGGCGAACTCCGACCGCGTGCGCACATCGGCCGCTATGAACCGCTGCCCGCACCAGTTGAGGTTCCCGAGCGTGGCCGCGGCCAGCAACGCGTTCTCCGCTGCCATCAACGGTCGCAAGGAGAAGTCATGGAGCACGGGGTCATCGTATGGCCGCAACCAGATGCCGAACCTCAACTGCATCATCATTCCCGCGGGCAATGTCCGGTAGCACCGCAGCCACCCTGATGCTCACCGAAGGCTGGGACGTGAAGGTCGTTGCCCAGCTGCTGGGTCACGCTTCGGTGACCACCACCTCCAAGTACCTCGACGAACTGCCCGGACAGCTGAGGTGGCGGTCAACGCCCTCCTGACTCCGGTGGATCCGTAGGAGTTCGCTGCACCGTTGCCGTGGGGCGTGTGCTGCCCCCGAGAGCTTCATGGGAGTTAGCACATGAGATAAAGCCTTGAATAGCCATTCGAGTGTGATGTTGCTTACTATGTCTCCACCATTCGCGGAGCTGCTCGTGGGAGCAACTCCGGCTCCCTTGGGCGATCGTTGTTCTGAGGGAGTCTGATGTCTATCACCTTTGAGCCCGTGCCCCTGACGGATCGACGGCTCTTCGAGGCCCGGGTCAGTGAAGCCGCGGTCGCCCTGCACCACGAGGGCCACGATCCGGAGAGGATCTGCCAGGAAGCGGCGCGGATTGGTCAGCGGTACCCCTGGGTGGACGCCCGCACGGTGGCCAATGCCCTGGTGGACGCCTTGGGCCCGGGATGGGGCGCCATCTACCTGCATTGGCTGTGGGGCCAGGACGACGACTCCTGACCCATTGCTCCTCGGTAACAGCACCCTGTGGAGAGCGTGCAAGCACGGCCAGCACGCCCATCAGGACAGGACCTGCCCCCGCACGGGCCAACCCCACAGGCAATGTCGTTCTCGTGGAGCGGCTGATAACCGGCCATATGTAAAGCGGAGGGATGGATTTCCAGTTCACCCCTTGCTCATAGCCCCATCAGCATCAGCATGGTCGATCTTGACGTGGCGACCCGCCCAGAACGCAGGACGCCGTTCAGGCCATCCTGACCGCAATACCGAGCTCATGAGGGGGCCTCTTCATGATGGCCGGCCGATGGTCAGCTGCTGTCGGTGGTGGTCGTAGTGCTGGGTGCCGTAGTGGTAGATCTCGGCCAGGCTCATCCAGTCCCGGAAGTACGGGTCCCAGGACACGGGCATGTGCATCCCGCGGGCCAGTGCGGCCGCGGGCTCGGCCTCGAGCTGGGCCTGCAGCACGTCGAGGGTGCGGTCGAACCACCGGATGAGCCGCGGGCCGTGGATCACCCGCGCGGCCCCACGGTCGCTCTGGTAGTTGATGGTGTGGAAGGGCCTGGTGCCGGCCTCCAGGACCCTGGCGAAGGTGCGGCTGACCGGTTTGGGAAGCCGGCCCATCAGACGCACCAGGGGCAGCAGGCGCCGGACGACCAGGTAGCCGAAGAACATGTGGAACAGCAGCTGGCCGTTGGTCCAGCGGGTGCCGGCCGAGGGGCGGCGCAGATCCGCCGGGCTCGCCGCGGCTACGAGGGTGTGGAAGTCGACCCGGACCCGCTCCAGTTCCTCCTGGATTGCTTGGCGGGTGAGGGGCGCGCTGTTCACCGGGTCCTCCTTTGCGTGTTGTCGTTGTCGGGAGGGGCCTGCGTGCTGGTGGGCTTCTGGGCGATAAAGCGCAACACTCGACCCCCGAAGGACTCGCGCAGGTGCACCGGCTCCAGGCCGGCTCGTCGGAGGGCTGGTTCGAAGGCCCCGGCTCGATGAGCCGGTGGGGGGATCGGTCGACCCGGTGCGCCCAGGAAGCGGCACGGGAGGCGAGCAGGTCGTATCCCACGAAGGCCCCACCCGGTCGCAGGACCCGGGCGACCTCAGTCACCGTGCGTTCCCACTCGATGACGTGGTGGAGCATCAGGAAGCTCACAACCGTGTCGAACGACGCGTCCTCGAAGGGCAACCGGGTGGCATCGGCCTGACGCACCTCGGCCAGGGGGAATCCGTTAAGGCGTTGCTGGGCGGCCTCGACCATCACCGGGTCGGCATCGGTGGTGGTGAGTCGCACCTGGGGGTGGGACCGGGCGAGGGCGGCGGCCATGGCGGCGCTGCCCCCGCCGATCTCCAGCACGTCTCCGGTGAGGGGGAAACTTTGGGTCGCCCAGGGAACCATCCGCCGGGCCACCAGACCCCACGGCGCGCTGCGGCAGAAGGAGGCCTCCAGGGCCGACATCTTCGGCATGGTCTCCACCTCTCGGGGCACCTGCGGGGTTTCCGCCGAGCCTAGCTCGCCGACCGACAGCAGTGAACCGTCCGAGCGGGAGCCCGCGCACCCTCCCTCACCGGTCGCCCTGCCCGGGCGCTGCTTCCAGAAATCCCCGGGGCACACCACGCGGCTGAGGCCGGCTGATCGGTGACCTACAGGCCGAAGGCGCCGCCCTCGAGGAGGATGACCACACCCAGGCCGATCAGCACGATGGGGAAGAGGATGTGCTCCCAGCGTTCCAAGACCTCGGCGATGGGTTTGCGGGTAGCGACGTACTTGGCGATGGCCACCAGCACCGCCACCATGGCCAGGAAGGCGATGCAGTAGGCCACCATCGCGCCCGGGCCCACGGTGACGAACACGGGGACGTAGACCCCGATGTTGTCCCCTCCGTTGGCGAAGGTGACTGCCGCGACGGTCCAGATGCTGACCTGTTTGCCGGCGACCTTCTCCTCGTCATCATCATCGTCGTCGTCGCTGCGCCAGACCTTCCATGCGGCGTGCAGGCCCAGCACCAGAGGAATGAGTCCGAAGTAGGGGATCGCCTCCGGGGGCAGGAAGCTGCTGGCCCCCAGGGTCACCAGCACGGAGGCCACCAGGATGCCGCCGAAGCCCACGTACTGACCGATGCCGATCTTGGCGGTGGTGCCGCGGGCACCGGCCCCACGGGAGAAGAACAGGGACAGCACGATGATGTCGTCGATGTTGGTGGCCGCGAACAGGCCGATCGCCTGCAGCACGGGAGCGAGCAGTTCCATGGCGTCTCTTTCCTTCGGGTATGGGGTAGGCCAGCGGTGCGGCCAAGGGGCACCCGTGGCATTGGGGGGCGGGTGAAAGGGGGGAGGGGCCCTGCCTTCGGCAAGGCCCCTCCGTGGGCGGCCAGTCCGGGATCAGTAGCCGGCGGTGTCGAGGTCCTCGAGCGGACGATCGCGGTGATCGCGGCCGCCGGACTCGTGCCCGGCGATCACTGTCCCGGCCGGGGCGAGGTGCTGGTCAGTCGTCATCGTCGTCGTCCTCGACGAGCTCACCTTCCCAGGCTTCCTTGCCTTCCATGATCGCGAAGGCGGCGATGACGAACCCGGCCACCGGGTCCACCCAGGCCGCGCCGGTCAGCGCGAAGATGATCAGCCCGGCCAAGGTGGAGATCGACAGCAGCACGCAGATCCTGGTCTCTGCGGCATCAGCGAGGATGAGGTTGTCACCCAGGGCGGTGCCGACCTTCTTCTTGGCCGCGGCCAGCACCGGCATGATGATCAGCGAGGCCACCAGGATGATGATGCTCACCGGGGAGGACTCCGGGGTCTCCCCTTCGATCAGGGAGCGGATGCCCTCAAAGGTGACGTAGGCGGCGAGGATGAAGAAGGTCACCGCCACCAGGCGCAGGGTGATCTTCTCCTTGCGCTCATCGGTCTCGCCGTGGCGCAGTCGGGCGGAGAGGCGCAGGGCCACCAGTACGGCGGCGATGGACTCGATGCCCGAGTCGATGCCGAAGCCGACCACCGAAACCAGCCCGGCCATCAGACCGGCGGTGACGGCGACGATGCCTTCGATGACGTTGTAGCCGACGGTGAACTGGGCCAGGCGCAGCCCGCGGCGAGTCAGGGCTTCGGTCTCCGTAGGAGACAGGGTGGTGGTGGGGTTGCTCATCGGTCTTCTTCCGTGGTGGTGCCGTAGGTGGGGCAGAGGGCGACCTTCGACCCGGTGGCCGCCAGCAGCGTCTCGGCGGTGGCCAGCAGATCCAGCAGCTCCGGGCGGGCCAAGGCGTAGAAGGTCTGGCGCCCCTCGGTGCGCCCGACCACCAGCCCGCACTCGCGCAGGCAAGCCATGTGCGCGGAGACGGTGGACTGGGCCAGACCGGTCCCCTCCACCAGGTCCCGGACCCGCGCCTCCCCGGAAGCCAGGCGGGCCGCGATGGTCAGACGGGTGGGGTCGGACAGGGAGTGGAACAGGGCCACAGCCGGAGACAGCGTGGTCGCACAACTGCTGTTCGTCATGAATCGATGCTATCGCTTAACAACGATTGATCGTCTCCTGACGATGTGATGTTGCTCGCCTGCCGGTGCCCGCGCCTCTGAACCGGCACAGGCCACGGCCCCGGGACTCCTCGCTGAGGGGCGCCGGGGCCGAGGTCGCTCAGTGGGGAGGTCAGAGGCCGGTGAAGGCAGAAAAGAAGCGGAAGAACACCGAGGCGGCCACCGCGACGTAGGTGATGGACACCAGGGTCCAGGCCCAGTCGGCGGCGAAGCGCACCAGCCCCGCCGGGGCGGGGATCACGCCGTGGGCGAGGTTGCGGACGGTGAGCAGGATGGTCAGCGGGATCATCGCCGCCCACACGATCATGCAGTACAGGCACAGGATGTAGATGGAGAACAGCGCCTGGGACCACAGCCAGACCACGAACACTGCCCCGGCGGTGACCCCGACCTGCAGGCCGGCCCAGTACCAGCGCCCGAACCGCGCCCCGGAGAGGGCCGCCATGGCGGTGGTGATGACCACGGCGAAGGCGACGATGCCGATCAGCGGGTTGGGGAAGCCCAACAGTTCCGACTGCCAGGTGCCCATGACCTGCCCGCAGGACACCCAGGGGTTGATGTCGCAGCTGGTGACATGCCCCGGGTCGCGGTAGAGGGTCAGGCGCTCGAGCACCAGGATCCCTGAGGCGATCCAGCCGATCACCCCGGTCACCAGCAGCAGGATCGCGAAGGGGCGGTGACGGGCGAAGGCGGGCAGGTGAGTCTCGGTCGCGGACTCCGGGATCGGCTCGGAGGCCCGGGAACGATCGACGGTTCCAGATGTGGTCATGGCAGGGTCTCTCCGGACGTGAGGGGCGGGGGTCAGTCGGTGGCGGCGGCCTCGACCGCGGCCCGGAACTGCTCCAGGGACTCCGGGTTGAGGACTTCGCCGTCGAGGAAGAACGTCGGGGTCCCGCCCACGCCCAGCGCCTCACCGTCGGCCACATCGAGCCGGACTCGTTCGGTCGTGGCGGGGTCGGCCACTGCGGCATCAAAGGCGGCCAGGTCCAGGCCCAGGTCTTCGGCGAAGCCGCGGAAGACCGCGCTCTTGTCCTGCCCCGATTCCCCCCACTCGGTCTGGGTCTCGTACATGCGCTGGTACATCGCCTCGTACTGTCCCTGCTGGGCGGCGGCCTCCACGGCCAGGGCGGCGTTGACGGAGTTGCGGTGCCCGGGCAGGGGGAAGTAGCGGTGGACGAAGGTGACGGTGTCGGCGTACTCGGCGCGCAGGTCCTCGATGAAGGGGTAGGCGGCCCGGCAGGACTCGCACTCGTAGTCCAGGAACTCCACCAGCACGGCCTGTTCGTCCGGGGCCTTCGAGAGCACCCGGCTGTTCTCGCGCACCACCTGCCCGGCGTCTTCCGGAGCGGCTGCGGTGGAGGACCCGCGGGCGACCAGGAAGGCGATGATCCCGGCTGTCACCACAGCGGCCAGGATCGTCCAGACGACGAGCTTGGACCTTGTCGAGGATCTCTTCGGCGAGGTGGTCGTGGGAATGTCGGTGGGGGTGCTCACGCAGGATCCCTTCGGTGGCAGGTGGGTGCGCCGATGGCGCTGGGGCGGAGGCGGAACGGGGAGGGGGCGGTGGCCCCGGGGGCTATTCCTCGGGGGTGGGGTGGGGATCCGAGTGCACGAACGTGCCCACCATCAGCAGGGCCACCCCGGTGGTGACGAAGACGTCGGCCAGGTTGAAGGTCGGGAACCAGCTGGTGTGCAGGTAGTCCACCACCCCGTTGCCGTCGAGGCGGTCGAGGAAGTTCCCGGCCGCACCCCCGAGCATCAGGACCGCCCCGGCCCGCACGAGCCGGGTCATGGTGGCGGCTGTGGACAGCAGATACCAGGTCAAGCCGGCGATGATGAGCCCGGTGGCGGCGATGATGACCCATGACGGGAAGGCGGCGCCCAGGCTGAAGGCCACCCCGGGGTTGTAATACAGCCGCAGATTGAGCAGTCCCAAATCCACTGTCGCTCCCCCGGACAGCCCGGCCACAGCGGCGGCCTTCACTCCCAGATCAGCTCCGGCCAGAAGAAGCGCCCCCACCACCAACGCGACCCGAGGGCGGCGGGTCGACCCGGGGCGGTGCTGCTTCGAGGCCGCCGGTGTGCCGGCCGGGGAAAGGCCCGAGGGGCCGCCGCGGGTAGGGCGCATCAGTGGGTCTCCTCCATCGGTGGGGCCGGGGGTGCAGGGGCGGATCATGCAGCCTTGGGGTCCCCGGGCATCGTAGACACCGCAGCTGGGGCGCACCCGGGAGTGCGCCGGCGCCCCCGGGGTGTTGCGGCTGGGCGGGGCGCGCAGGCAAGACCCGTCCAGCAGAGACGGTGCCCGCCCCGCCCCGGTCATCGCCTCGGGGCGATATTAGCGCAATAATCGATCACGGCCGTTGGCTCGCTGTCCGGGCCGGCGCCCGCCCAGACCAGGTCCTCGGGCGAGCCCACGGCCATGGGACCTCCACGCAGACCCAGGACACGGCATGCCACCACACATTCTCCGCCTGTTGCTCGATGCCCGCGCGGCCCGACGAGGCGGCGCTGAGGGCCTTGCCCGTCGGCAACGGGACCACCTGGCGGACATGGTGGTGCACGCCCGGACCGCTTCCCCGTACTACCGCCGCCACTACCAAGGTCTGCCGGCCACCATCACCGACCCGCAGCTGCTGCCGATCACCACCAAGGCCGAGCTGATGACCCACTTCGACGAGTGGGTGACCGATCCGGCCGTCACCCTCACTGACGTCGAGGCGTTCGTGGCCGATCCTGCCCTGATCGGCCACCAACTGGCCGGCCGCTACACCGTGGCCACCACCTCCGGCACCACTGGTGTCCGCGGGCTGTTCCTGGTCGACAGCGCCTCCATGGCGGTGACCTCCGCGATGGCCGTGCGGATGCTCACCGGCTGGCTTAGCGCAGCCGACCTGGCCCGCCTCCTCACCCGGGGCGGGCGCCTGGCCATCGTGGCCGCCACCGGCGGGCATTTCGCCTCCGGGGCGGCCGCCGCGAGCCTGCGTCGGGGCGGGGCTGCTTCCCGTGTCGGTGCCTTCTCGGTCCAAGACCCCTTGCCGCAGCTGGTGGCCCAGCTCAACGCCTTCGACCCGGTCGTACTGGCCCCCTACGCCTCCACCGGGCGGTTGCTGGCAGCAGAACAGGAGGCCGGGCGACTGCATATCCACCCGGCCCTGGTCGTGCTCTCAGCCGAGGGGCTGCCCGAGGAGGAACACCCCCGGATCGCCAAGGCCTTTGGGGCCAAGGTGCGCCACAGCTACGCCGCCACCGAGTGCCCGTTCCTCAGCTACAGCTGCCAGTACAACTGGTTGCACGTCAACAGCGACTGGGTGCTCCTCGAGCCGGTCGATGCCGCTTATCAGCCCGTGGCCAACGGGCAGCCCTCACACACCGTGCTGGTGTCCAACCTGGCCAACCGCATCCAGCCGATCCTGCGCTACGACCTCGGCGACAGGGTGCTCGTCCGCCCCGACCCCTGCCCATGCGGCAACCCACTGCTGGCCATCCGCGTCCAGGGCCGTACCGCCGAGCTGCTCACCTTCGCCCGCCCCGACGGCACCGCCGCCACGCTCACCCCACTGGCGCTGAGCTCGGTCCTGGATCGGATCCCCGGGATGCAGCAGTCCCAGATCGTCCAGACCGGACCCACCAGCCTCACCCTGCGGCTGCGCCCGGCCCCCGGCACGGACCCGGCCAGCGCCGGGCAGGCCGCCCACGAGCAGATCACCCGCGTGCTGACCGACCACGGCCTGGGGCACGTGCGTCTCACCCTCGACCCCGAGCCCCCGCACCTGACCGCCGGGGGGAAACTGCGCGTGGTCATCCCGTGGAAGCCGTCCTGATCGCAGAGACACCAGCGCCGATGCCGCTCCGGCAGGAGGGGAACCCCGTTGCTATGATCGGCGTATGGCGATCATGTCTGACTGTGCGGGTGCCGGCCTGAACCCGGCCGCGGCCCTGTTCCACTCCCTGGGTGACCCCAAGCGGCTGGCCATCGTGCAGCGGATGGCCCACGGCGAGGTCCGCGTCGGGGATCTGACCGCCGAACTGGGCCTGGCCCAGTCCACCGTCTCCGCCCACGTGGCCTGTCTGCGCGAGTGCGGGCTGGTGCAGGGCCGCCCCCAAGGGCGCAGCATCTACTACTCCCTGAGCCGCCCCGAGCTGATGGACCTACTGGCTGCCGCCGAGGGCCTTTTGGCCGCCACCGGCAACGCGGTGGACCTGTGCCCGACCTACGGCACGGCCGCCCAGCAGAACCACACCGCCACAGTCGCCCCTCAGCGATAGGCCCCGCTGCGCTGCGCCCGTCGCGGTGAAACCCAGGTGTGGGGGCGCCGGTCTGACCGGTGGGCCCTCGCCCCAATCTCAGGAGAATCTTCCAGCCGTGTCCTGCCCTACCGTCGGCCTGACCGCCCCAGGCGTCCACCTCGAACGTCTCGGTGGCGCATCTGATGCCTCGTCGTCCCGCCGGAGCAGGGAGGGGCGGGCATGAGCATCGGAGGCTACTTCGCCGAGACCGTGAACTCCGGGGCCCTGCTCATCGCCGCGCCCCTGGCGATGATCGCCGGAATCGTCTCCTTCATCTCCCCGTGCATCCTGCCGCTGGTGCCGGGCTACCTCGGCTACGTCTCCGGGCTGACCAATCCCACCAGCCCGGACAATCGCCGACGGGTGCTGGCCGGGGTGGGGCTGTTCATCCTCGGCTTCGCCGCGGTCTTCACCCTCTACGGGGCGGCCTTCGGCACCCTGGGCGGGTGGCTGGTGCGCTGGCAAGACCCCATGATCCGCACCCTGGGCCTGCTGGTCATCCTCATGGGACTGGTCATGGTGGGGAAGCTCTCCCTCTTCCAACGCACCCTCAAACCCTCCTTCGCCCCGCGGACCGGCATCGCCGGGGCCCCGCTGCTGGGGGTGGTCTTCGGCCTGGGCTGGACCCCCTGCATGGGCCCAACGCTCAGCGCCGTGCTGGCGCTGAGCACCACCACCGGCGGGGCCTGGCGCGGGGCGCTACTGGGCTTCCTCTACTGCCTGGGACTGGGCATCCCCTTCGTCCTGGTCGCCGCCGGCCTCAACTGGGTCACCACGACCCTGACTTACATCCGCCGCAACATCCGCGCCTTCAACCTCGCCGGCGGCTGCGTGCTCATCGCCGTCGGGCTGCTGATGGTGACCGGGATCTGGATGCAGTGGATCTACCAGCTCCAAAGCCTCGCCGGCACCTTCATCACCCCCGTCTGAGCCCCACAGGATGCCCCTCATGGGCGCCCAATCCCACGAAGGCCGCCCAAGCACGGGCTGACCCACCACTCCAAGGAGGACGACGATGATGACGGAGATGGCCCCCACCCTCGCCCTGGGCCTGTATCTGACCGGTCTGATGGCCGCCTTCGGTGTGCGGACCTGGATCCACCGGGCCCGCACCGGCTCCACCGGCTTCCGGGGCTTGAGCGGAGCACCCGGGACGGCCGAGTGGTGGGGCGGGATCCTCTTCGCCGTGGCCCTGGTGCTCGGTGCGGCCGCACCCGTCCTGGCCCTTACCGGCACCGTGACCGCACCCCGCCTGCCGGAGGCTGTTCCCTGGGCCGGTCTGGTCATCACCGTCTTCGGGTTCCTCGGCGTGCTGGCCTCCCAGGCCGGCATGGGCTCCTCCTGGCGGATCGGGGTGGACGCCACCGAACGCACCGAGCTGGTCACCACCGGGGCTTTCGCGGTGGTCCGCAACCCGATCTTCACCGCGATGCTCACCACCCTGGCCGGCCTGATGCTCATGGTGCCCACCGTGGTCAGCGCAACGACGTGGCTGTGCCTGCTGGTGGCCGTCGAGCTCCAGGTCCGCCTGGTGGAGGAGCCCTACCTGCTGGCCACCCACCGTCAGGACTACGCCTCCTACGCTGCCCGGGTAGGCCGGTTCCTGCCCGGCCTCGGCCGGATCCATCGCACACCCCATAGCGAGAGGGCGTCCTGAGGCGGGGACCGCCACGACACAAGGGCTGAACCAACAAGAGCATGGCGGGAGTAGACGCTAACAAGGGGTCCAGTGGTGCCACGACATCGGTGTTCCCGAGGCCATACATCCGTTTATCGGACAGTCTCACGTGTTGCGGGCCACGGCTGGACACAACTCCCGTCAGGGAACCCGTAGCGCAACGCGTCGAGGCAAGCATCCCCATGGAGTCTTGAGCGACATGTCAGCACCTTTCCGACCTATGATTTGCGCCAGCACATATGTGTCTGTCGGCCAGTCGCTGGAACAGGTAGGCATGCACTAAGCACGACGTTCACATCCGGGCATGCTTCCTGCCCCCGGGCAGAGGAAAGGCAACAGCCATATGGAGATCTTCTGGCCGCCGGTCATCATCGGCCCCGTAGCCATCATCATCGGGATCCTCATTGTGAGATTCCGCAAGTCCATAGTCTCGGGCACTGCTGAGGCGCAGCGGGCGATGTTCGGGCGCTTGGGTGAGTTCGTAGCCAGCCAGGCGAGGCCGTCAGGTGCGCTGATTCCGGGCATCGCCTTCATCGTCATCGGTGTGGCTGCGATTCTGATGGGCTTATTCATCCCGCCCGGCGAGTGGTGAGGTCACAATGTGGTGGCCTCCTGTCGTCGTGGGTCTACTGATGCTGGGTACCGGTCTAGTTTTCCTGGTTCGGCGAAAGGCGCTGGCAAAGGTGTATGCGCAGCGCGTGAAGGCTCTGCCTCCAGAGCATCCCCAGTACAGGTCGACCCCTTTTGCGGCCCTTCCCAAATGAGTGTGGGTAAGGGCCCAAGCGGGGTGCGTGTCACGGGGGTCGGGTAGGGGTCGAGGCCTCCAGGATGGGGGTGCTGAATCCAACCGTCCTCGAAGGCCTCGACGTGTCCCATGCTATGTGCGCGCCGGCGTGCGCGCTCTTCGACCTGCCCGATGTCCACGTGCTCACGATCGAGCGGCACCGCTCCTCGTTCACCCTGGTGGTCGAGACCGTGCCGTCACTGGTGGGCTGTCCGGCTTGCGGGGTGCTCGCCGTCGGCCATGGCCGGGTGGCGGTGCTGCTGCACGACCTGCCTTGCGCCGGGGTGCCCGTGCGGGTGGTCTGGCGCAAACGCCGCTACCGCTGCCATGAGACGGCGTGCGAGGTGACGACCTTCAGTGAGGTCCACGAGCTGGCGGCACCGCGGGCCAAGCTCACCACCCGCGCGATTGCTTGGGCGGTGACGCAGCTGCGCTGCCACGACATCGCGGTCTCGGCCCTGGCCGAGATGCTCGGGGTCGCCTGGAACACCGTCTGGGACGCCATCACTCCGGTCATCGAGGCCCAGCTGGCCGCCGAGGACCGGCTGGCCGGGGTGAACGCCCTGGGCGTGGACGAGCACGTCTGGCGCCACGTGGGCCCACCCGGCACTGGGCTGGTCACCGGGATCGTGGACCACTCCCGCGGCGAGGACGGCCGGCCCCGGGCACGACTGCTGGATCTGGTGCCCGGGCGCACGGGGGCGGCCTACGGCGACTGGCTCATCGAGCAGGGGCCGGCGTTCACGAGCGGGATCCGCACGGCGACGCTGGATCCGTTCCACGGCTACGCCAATGCCATCCGCGACGAGCTCCCGGAGGCGATCACCGTTCTCGACGCTTTCCATGTGGTCAAGCTCGGCGGGCAGGTCGTCGATGAGGTCCGCCGCCGCGTGCAGCAGGACACTCTGGGCCACCGCGGGAGAGCCGGGGACCCGTTGTACGGGATCCGCCGCACCCTGCAGATCGGCGCCGAGCACCTGACCGAGAGGCAGGTCCGCCGACTCAACGCGAAGCTCGAGGCCGGGGACCCGCATCACGAGGTCACCCTTGCCTGGCATTGCTACCAGAAGCTGCGCGCGGTCTACCACGCCCGCCCCGAGCAGGGGCGCCGGCTCGTCGCCGAGATTCTCGGTGCCTTCCCGTCCTGTCCCATTCCGGAGATCGCCCGGCTCGGACGGACCTTACGCCGGTGGAAGGCCGCGATCCTGGCCTACTTCGATACCGCAGGAGCCTCGAACGGGCCCACGGAAGCGGTCAATGGCGTCATCGAGACCATGCGTCGCGTCGCCCGCGGCTTCCGCAACTTCGACAACTACCGGTTACGGGCTCTGCTCGCCGCAGGCGGTCATCGCCCCTGGCGGAGAACCGCTACCCACACTCAGCTGTGAAGGCCCGCTAAGGCCCACTGGAAATCTGTAAGGTGACCGTATGGAACCGGCACTTGCACTTACTTCCTTAGAAGCTGCACTAAGACAGGCAGTGGTCGCTGTCCTTGGTGAGCATGACTGGATCAACGCTAAGGGGGCCCCGGATAAAGCGAAACTCGAAAAAAATCGAGAAGAAGAAACAAAAAAGCGTGACGGTACTATTCTTTCTCAGAACTTGATCGAGTACACGGAAACGTACCACCTGACAGAAATTATCATCAAAAACTGGGAGAAATTCAAACCAGTGTTTGACGACAAACAAAGAACTAGTGCTTATTTAGGCGTACTGAAAGACATCAGAAATACAATTGCACACAGTCGAGAGCTGGTGCCGTATGAGCGCGATTTGATGTCTGGAATTACGGGACATCTAAGGAATCAGGTTGGAAAATACAGGAGCTCTGTGATGCAATCCAGTGATCACTATCCGGTTATCGAAAGCGTTCGAGACAGCTTTGGTCGGCTCGGCGGTGAATCATACTATGCAGATTCTGCCGATGTAATACGAGTTGAGGTGGGTGACACTGTTCAGTTTACCGGAACAGCAGCGCCCGCACGGGGAAAAGAAGTTCTCTGGATACTTTCCACCGATTACATGGAAGAAACCAGCCTTAGGGATACTCCTATAGAACAAAAAAGGGATCTAATCAAAGGTGAATCAGCCACATTGAGTTACACTTTTAAGGAGGGTGATGTTGGCGAATGGATGGTGGTGAAAATACTTATTGGAGGTCAATCGAGATTTCATCGAAACTTTGGGTTTGATGATTCGACTGAATTTGTTTTTGCAGTCAATCCCCCGGAAGAATAAGGCTTAACTGCAGTTAGGTGTACTCGATCGGGATGTTGATAATTGAGGGGCACCCCTGCCATGGGGCCGTTATCTGGGCTGCCAAACGCGAACTCGCTGCGACTATCGTCCCCAAGGAACCCTCACTGCATCGAAGTTAAGTCCGGGGTGATGGTGTAACGGTTGGTGGCCACGGATGTGTGGCTGGTGGTGGATCGGCGGCGTTGATAGGCCTGGGGCAGGTGCCGCGGGCGGGAGGACGCCGCAGCGGCCGTGACCACGCCTGGGGGGGCCGATGCAGCAGGCACACTTCAAGCCGGCATCCATGAGCTGGTGGGTGTCATGAGACGGGCAGTGCAGGTCTATGCGGTCCTTTTGGTCATCGGTGCGCTGGCCTGCATTGCCTGGACCATGTACGAGCAAATCCCAGTCCGCATCGGCGTGTCCATCTTCTTGTTCCTGTGCGCTGCGCTCTTCTGCTGGGGCGTGACGCGGCCCCAGGCGTCCCCTGGACCCTCTGTGCACGGGGGGAGCCCCTGGACGGCGCCGGGCGGAAAGCCCGTCAGGTTGCCCCGTTCATGGGGTTTCTTCGTCTTCCACGGGACCGGCACTGGCCTCGCCATCTCCGCATGGTTGCTTGAAGGATTCGACAACTACGTCCGGGACCTCGGGACGTTCCACGGCCGACTCTTCTTGTTGGTTCTTGGGTTCCATTCGATTGTCGTGGGGATAGTCTTCCTCCTCGTCGACGCTTTGTGGAGTGGCACCGAACGCCGCTCCTAGTTAGTGACGACCGCAGGAACCCTCACCGGGCAAGTTAACGAATTTAGAACGGTGCTCCGCCTGACTCACGGCGAGGACCCTCTTGAATCTTGGAAGTCGTGTAGGCAGGACCGCCCTCATCTTCGATCCTCGAGCTTCCTGGTGAGAACCCGAACAGTCGTGATTGCACCGAAGCCGCGTCCATGGCCGGAGCGGCCACACCTGATCGCGGGCGTCGGATATTGAGCAGCAGACGGATCACGACAAGCACTCCGAGGGACCACCCGAGTGGGCCGAGGAGCGGACTCAGGTGCTCCTCGATCAATCGGTCCAGGATCATGAGGATCAATAAGGCCCCGAGCAGCACGACCGTTACTACCGCCAGAATGCGGGAGAGCTGCCGTTCCATCAAATTATCCTATCCAGCTTGATCCGTAGGATAGCAGGTGAAGCCAAGTCGTTATCGGAGTGTTGCTTCCGCTGCAATGGCCAACTTTAACGGCGACGCCACAAGCACTGCAGTAAATCGGAGCCATAGCGGTCCCGATTGTGGTCGACTGTGGGCCACGCCGCTCCGTCTTTCGGAAATATCAATTCCGCCTTCCCAGACTGGGCAGCCCCCCGCTTTGAACACGCACCTGCCCTGAACGGCTACGGTCCGGACGCCCAGACGTCGCGTACTTGCCGTGCCCCTCCACTCGGCGCTCCAGTCGGCCAAGCTCGTCCTGGAGCCTCCGTGCTTGCTTGTAAGCCTTACGCCCTTCTGCTGTCTGAGGCGTTGCTTTCTTGTATGCGTTGAGGGATCTATGAATCCGCCACGCGAGTTCTTCTACTTTGACCGTGCGCCCAATCTGCGCAAGTGCAGCGACGTGTTTTATCTGCACTGCCAAGAGCTCAAGCTCTGGAGCTAAGTCTTCGGATCCCATGCGCCGCATAAGACCCATAGTAGGGCTGCGATTTACATCTGTACCGATCTAAGTCCCATGTGGCCGCGACCGCATTAGCCACACAGTCTCGGCCTCAGGTTGCCGTCCCTGTACTCGAGTTCCCTGGTAAGCACCGCCTGCAGGCGACCTCTAACCGGCCATATGTAAACGAAACGGTCTCATGCCGGCCGTGCGCCGAGGTGATTCCGTCCCCACTTGTGCAGCACAGCACACAACCATGTATTTGCATAACTAAACTCGTGCTCGGATGGGTGGTGGCTCGGCGTTACTTCTGCTCCTGCGCCCGGCGGACCGACCCACATCCTGCAGCAGACCGCATTGGCCGCGCTGCCCGTTACTTCCGGAAGGCAGCTGCCGTGGCCACGACTCTCCAAGAACGTTTGGCCGATCGCCACAACCGCCTGAACGCCATTCGTCTGGTCCTGGCGTCGGTGGTGATCCTCGGCCACGCCTGGCCCCTGACCGGCGCGGAGGGCCCCAGCCTCGAGCTGCTGTCCGACGTGGCCGTCAACGGCTTCTTCGTCCTCAGCGGCTACCTCATCGCCGAGAGCAGGGTGCGGACCCGGCTCGTGCCGTACCTGTGGCGACGCCTCCTGCGCATTTACCCCGCCTTTCTGGTGAGCCTGCTCGTGGTGGCCGCCGTCTTCGCCCCACTCGCGGCTGCGCTCGAGGGCAGGCCGCTTGACCTCGCCTCCGCCGCCGGCTTCGTGCTGAGCAACGCCGACCTGAAGATGTCGCAGTGGGGCATCGATGGGACCCTGACCGCGGTCCCGGCCCCGGACTCCTGGAACGGCTCGCTCTGGACGCTGTTCTACGAGGCGCTGGCCTACGTCCTGATCGGTCTGGTCCTCAGCCTCGCGGTCGCCGTACGGCACGCCCGGTGGGTGCTCCCGGGGATGTTCCTCGCCGTGCTCGTCCTTCGGCCCCTGCTCGAGGGGCCGCTGGAGGTCACGACCGGCCTCTACCTCAACGGCGCCCGGCTGGTGGGCTACTTCCTGGCGGGCGCGGCGGTCTGGGCCTGGGCGGGCACCTGGCGCCCCACCTGGGTGCACGTCGCGGGGGCGGGCGTCGTCTACGCCGTGCTCACGGACCAGGGCTGGGCGGACCTCTACGGGCAGCTGCCGCTTGCCGTGCTGCTCCTCGGCCTCGGCGCCACCCCGTCCCGCAATTGGACCACCCGCACCGACCTCTCCTACGGCGTCTACATCTACGCGTACCCGGTGCAGCAGCTCCTCGTGCTACTCGGCACCGCCTCATGGGGCGTCGCCGTCAACTCCCTCCTCGTCGTCCTCCTGACGCTGCCCCTGGCGCTGCTGTCCTGGAGACTCGTGGAGAAGCCCGCCCTGCGGGCCAAGGCGTGGCTGGATCCCCGCGACCGGCCCGACCGGCGCGTCCCCTCCCCCGACACCGAGGACCCGCACGCTGCGGCCGTGACGGGGCGCCGTCCGCACTGACCCGGCCAAGCCGCCCGTGTCCTGGCGATGCACCCGCACCCAGGCCCGGGGAACACCTACCGCAACATCGCCTCGTCGATGTTCTCGAAGCGCCGTCCCGTGGGCGCGTGACCGCGCCACTCACCGAGGTGGGTGCCGGTGCAGCGGAACCGGGCGGCCACGGTGTTCCCGTCGCTGACCAGCTGCACGATCTGCATGCGGGTATCAGGGAAGGAAGCGCGGAACGGTCCGATCCAGCCTCGGGCGACCCGAGCCATGGCCGGGGTGTAGAGCTGATCCAAGGCCTCCAGATTCCCGCCGACCAGAACCTCCTCGACCAGGCGGGTGATCACCTCGCCGTGTGTTGACCGTGCGGGGGCGTTAGGGCGGGCATGGTGTGTCCTCCAGCCAAGTGGGACCCAGGCGTGCCGCCACCCTACAAGGGCGCTTCACTGGGGTGTCCGGGGTGCTGGCGCCGACGGCTCGGGGTTACGCGGAGTGAGGTTGACCCCCTTCGGTGGACGTCCTTGATGGTCAGGCCTGGTGCCTGGCAGGGAGGATGTTCCTGTGGGAGCCAAACGGGGAAACATCCAGTAGCCGGCCATATGTAAAGCGGGGGCGTCGAGCCGTTCATGCGTCTGCTGCCCACGCAGCCAACCAGCAGTTGCCCGGTCGCCCAAGGTCGAGGTCGAGGTCGAGGCGGCCCCTAGCGCGCCTGATGCCCGCATGGGTATTCCTGCTGCAGCACGGTGGGGATGACACGTGGTCACCCGTGGACCAACGATGTTCCCGCAGTTTGGTTGGGCGAGACAGGGCGAGTCAGAGCAGCTGCTGGGTGGTCTTTCCGCCATCAGTGGTGCGCAGGACGGTCGAGTCGGCCACGATCAGTGTCTCTATCTCGCCGTCCGCGGTGATACTGGCCCCGAGAGCTGTGATCTCACCCAACGGTTGGTCGCTGGCGGTCCAGGTTTTCCCGGCGTTGCGGCTGGTGAGCAGGTCCCCGTCGATGCCGGCACCGACAATCGTCTCGTCGTCGGCCCAGTCGACCAGGGACATCAGCTGCGGGATGTCCAGGATTTCCCAGGTGGCGCCGTCGTCGTCGGAGCGCATGACGCCGTCCTCGGTGGTGGCCACCACGGTGCCTGTGCCCGGGGCGATCGCCAGGGCGGCCGGGGCGGAGGGGATCTCGAGGGTGTTCCAGGTGCGGCCGTCGGTACTGGTCCGGAGTTGCCCGTCGAAGCCGAGCACTCGATCGGGGCCGGAGGCCAGGGCGTGGAAGTCCGATTCCCCGCCGCGGGAGAGCACTTGCCAGGTCTCGCCCTGATCGGTGGATTCGATCAACCCGACCGGTTCGGGCAGATTGGTGCCGGTGCCGGGGTGGCCCGAGGCCAGATAGCGGCCCTCGGGTGTGACGGTAAAGCCCATGAGGTCCACGACCGGGCCCACCTGGGTCAGTTCCCGGTCCTGGAGGTGGAACAGGCCCTCGTGGGTGGCCAGCAGGATCGTCCCTGCCCCTGCTCCGCCCCCGGTCACCGTGTCGCGGGTGATGGCGTGCACGTGGGTGATCGCCGTGCCGGCGCGGCTCGCTCCGGCCGGTGCCGGGGTCTCCACCGGGGAGGAGCACGCGGCCAGGGCGCCGGTGCCGAGCAGGCCGATCCCGCCGACGAGCAGGGTTCTACGAGTCAGGGGGTTCATGGATCCTTTCCGCCTCGCACCACGCTGCGAGGACCATCCACCATTGTCGATCGGCCGGGAAGGGCCCCGCGGCGTTCTCCGTGAAGGTTTGACGAAGATTCCTCCCCCACGGCCTTCGGCACGAATGCGGTGCGGGCCGAGGGGGACACTGGGGCCATGAATCCTGGCATCGATGCGGTGGCCGGGCGGGTGCTGGTGGTCGACGACGAGAAGCCGCTGGCCCTGATGGTCGCCACCTATCTCACCCGCGCCGGCTATGACGTGGCCACCGCCCACACCGGGCCCGGCGCCGTAGAGGCCGCCCGCGCCCAGTCTCCTGATGTGGTGGTGCTGGATCTCGGGTTGCCGGGGTTGGACGGGATTGAGGTGTGCCGCAGGATTCGGGGTTTCTCCGAGTGCTACGTGCTGATGCTCACCGCCCGCGGGGACGAGGAGGACAAGCTGGCCGGATTGGCGGTAGGGGCTGATGACTACATCACCAAGCCCTTCAGCGTGCGCGAGCTCGTTGCCCGGATCCATGCGGTACTGCGCCGACCCCGCACCACGGTCGTGCCGCCGCAGCCGGCCCGGGTGTTCGGGGAGCTGACTGTGGACCTCACCGCCCACGAGGCCCGTGTGGGCGGGAGCCCGGTGGGGTTGACCCGCACCGAGTTCGACCTGCTGGCGGCCCTGTCGGCCCGCCCGCACCAGGCGTTGTCCCGCCGTCAGCTCATCGACATCGTGTGGGACCCGGCCTGGGTGGGTGATGAGCGGCTGGTGGATGTGCACATCGGGCACTTGCGCCGGAAACTCAGTAATGACCAGGGCGCCTACATCGACACCGTGCGCGGGGTCGGCTACCGGATGGTGACCCGGTGAGCCCCCGGCACGAACGCGGCCTGGCTTCCCGCTTCCTGATCGCCCAGTTGCTGGTAGTCGCCGCCAGCCTGGCCGCGGCGGTGGTGGTGGCCTCGGTGGCCGGACCGCCGATCTTCCACGAGCACCTGATCATGGCCGGCCATGCGGAGAACTCCCCGGAGCTGTTCCATGTGGAGCAGGCCTACCGCGACACCAACCTCATCATCCTGGGGGTGGCTTTGGGGACCGCCCTGGTCTGCGCGCTGGTGGCCAGCGCTTGGTGCTCCCGTCGCCTCCGGGCCCCGTTGGAACGGCTCACCGAGGCGGCCCGGAGCATGGCCCGCGGCCGCTACGACGCCCGGGTCCCGGCCATGGGCGCTGGTGCGGAGGTAGACGCTCTGGCCTCCTCGTTCAACACCATGGCCGCCCGGCTGCAGCGCACCGAGGACACCCGCCGGCGGATGCTCTCGGACCTGGCCCATGAGATGCGCACCCCGATCTCGGTGCTGGCTGTCTATCTCGAGGCCCTTCAGGACGGGGTCACGCGCTGGGACGAGACCACCGGTGAACTCATGAGTGACCAGTTGGGGCGGTTGACGCGCCTGGTTGAGGACATCAATGACGTCTCCCGCGCCGAAGAGGGACGGATCGAGTTGAACCGCGGGGAGGAGAAGGCGGGCGAGCTGATCCGCAGCGCCGTCGAAGCCCACGCGGAGGCCTACGCGGCCAAGGGCGTGAACCTGGTGCTTGAGGCCGAGGACGACAGCGCCGGGATCGTCGAGGTGGACCGGCAGCGGATGGGGCAGGTGCTGGGCAACCTGCTCACCAACGCTTTGCGCCACACCCCACCCGGCGGGGCCGTGCGCGTGCGCGCCACCGCCCACGGCCCCCGCCGCCTCGCCCTGGTCGTGGCCGACACCGGCGACGGCATCGCGGGTGAGCATCTGCCCCAGGTGTTCGAGCGCTTCTGGCGCGGGGACACCGCCCGCGACCGCGATCACGGCGGCTCCGGGATCGGGCTGACCATCTCCCGGGCCCTGGTCGAGGCCCACGGTGGGACCTTGACCGCCACCTCTCCCGGCCCCGGCCAAGGAGCAATCTTCACCGTGGAGTTGCCCCGGCACAGCTCACGGCCGGCCAAGACCAGCGCATGACCACACCCCCTTGCGTTATACCCCCTGGGGGTATATACCGGAGGTAAGCACAGGCAGTTCCTGCCTCTGCCGCACGATCCGATCGAAGGAGCAACAGATGACTTCCGCGACCCGCGTTCCGCTGCCGATGGCCTCCACCGGCTGCGCCTGCTGCGCCCCCACCCCGGCCCCCGACCAGACCGCCCCCACCGCCGAGACGGCTCCTCCGGCCGGGACCGCCACGGTCTACCGAGTGGAGGGCATGACGTGCGGCCACTGCGCGACAAGCGTCACTGAGGAGCTCACCGCCCTGGACGGGGTGACCGATGTGCACATCGACCTGGTCGCCGGTGGTGCCTCCACCGTCACCATCACTGCCGACCGACCCCTGGCCCCGGAAGCGGTCCGCGCGGCTGTGGAAGAGGCCGGCTACACCCTCGTCACTGTTTGACGAGCCCAATCATCATCTCGGCCCCCTAGGGGGCATACGCGGAAGGAGCACACCATGAGCGCCCCGCACCACCACGACCACCCCCGCCCCGCCGCCGGGCAATCCCTGGACCACAACAGCCACGGGCAGCACGGGCAGCACGGGGATACTGATACCCACGGGCAGGCCATGCCCTCCGGCCACGCCCACTCGGGCCTCGATGAGGACCACACCGTCCACACCCACGGGGAGCACGCCGGGCATTCCACCGCGATGTTCAAAAACAAGTTCTGGCTCTCCCTGGCCCTGTCGATTCCCGTGGTGTACTTCAGCCCCATGGTCGGGCACCTGCTGGGCTACCACGTGCCCCAATTCCCCGGCTCTACCTGGATCCCGCCCGTGCTGGGCACGATCATTTTCTTCTATGGTGGGATGCCGTTCCTCAAGGGCGGGCTCACCGAGCTGCGGTCGAAGCAGCCGGGGATGATGCTGCTCATCGCCATGGCCATCACGGTGGCCTTCGTGGCCTCCTGGGTCACCACCCTGGGGATCGGTGGCTTCGACCTGGACTTCTGGTGGGAGCTGGCGCTGCTGGTGGTGATCATGCTGCTGGGTCACTGGATGGAGATGCGCGCCCTCGGTGCGGCGTCTTCCGCTTTGGACGCCCTGGCCGCCCTGCTGCCCGATGAGGCCGAAAAGGTCCTCGACGGTGAGACCGTCACCGTTGCGATTGATGAGCTGGCCGTGGGCGACGTCGTCCTCGTCCGTTCCGGGGCCCGGGTGCCCGCCGATGGGACCATCACCGACGGGACGGCCGAGTTCGACGAGTCCATGATCACCGGGGAGTCGAAGACCGTCTCCCGCACGGTGGGTGACACGGTCGTGGCCGGGACCGTGGCCACCGACAACACGGTGCGCGTGCGGGTGGAGGCCGTCGGGTCCGACACCGCCCTGGCCGGGATCCAACGCATGGTCGCCGACGCCCAGGAATCCTCCTCCCGCGCCCAGGCCCTAGCCGACCGGGCCGCCGCCTGGCTGTTCTGGTTCGCCCTCACCGCCGGCATCCTCACCGCCATCGCCTGGACGCTGCTGGGCCAGCCCGATGATGCGGTGGTCCGCACCGTCACGGTGCTGGTCATCGCCTGCCCCCACGCCTTGGGCCTGGCCATTCCACTGGTCATCGCGATCTCCACCGAACGCGCCGCGAAGGCCGGGGTGCTGATCAAGAACCGGATGGCCCTGGAGCGGATGCGCACCATCGACGTGGTCCTCTTCGACAAGACCGGCACCCTGACCGAGGGCGCCCACGCCGTCACCGGCGTCACCCCGACCGAGGGGATCTCGGAGGCAGAGCTGCTGGCCTACGCGGCGGCCGCGGAAGCCGACAGCGAGCACCCCGTGGCCCGGGCCATCGTCACCGCCGCCGCGGCGAATCCCGCTGCCGCCGGGCTGAGTCTGCGCGGCACCGGCTTCCGTGCCGCCACAGGCCGGGGCGTGAGCGCCACCGTCAACGGCTCGGAGGTGATCGTCGGCGGACCCAACATGCTGCGCGACCTCGGGCTGAGCACCCCGACCACCATCGCCGAGCAGACACGGGCCTGGACCGACCGTGGCGCCGGCGTGCTGCACGTAATCCGCGATCGCGCCGTCATCGGCGCGGTAGCCCTGGAGGACAGAGTCCGCCCCGAATCCCGCGCCGCCGTGGCCGCCCTGCAGCAGCGAGGGGTGAAGGTCGCGATGATCACCGGCGACGCCCGCCAGGTCGCCGAGGCCGTCGGAGCCGACCTGGGCATCGACGAGGTCTTCGCCGAGGTCCTCCCGCAGGACAAGGACACCAAGGTCGCCGAACTCCAGTCCCGGGGGATGACCGTGGCGATGGTCGGCGACGGCGTCAACGACGCCCCCGCCCTGGCCCGGGCCGAGGTCGGCATCGCGATCGGGGCCGGCACCGACGTGGCCATGGAGTCGGCCGGCGTCGTTCTGGCGGGCAACGACCCCCGGGCCGTGCTGTCGATGATCGACCTGTCGCGGGCCAGCTACACCAAGATGATCCAGAACCTCGTGTGGGCCACCGGCTACAACGTGATCGCCGTGCCCCTGGCCGCCGGCGTGCTCGCCCCGATCGGGGTCGTCCTGTCCCCGGCCGTCGGGGCGGTGCTGATGTCGGTGTCCACGATCGTGGTGGCGCTCAACGCCCAGCTGCTGCGCCGGCTCGACCTGGACCCTGCCCACCTGGCCGCCACCGGCGCCGAGGCCGACCGGGCCCCCGTCCCGTCCGAGCGACCCGCCACAGCGCACACCCACTGACCCATCAGTTCCCCCATCCCCACCCTCAAGCAGAACAAGAGAAGGACACCCCGTGAAGCGCATCCCCACTCTGACCACTCTCGCCCTGGCCTCCACCCTGGCCCTGGCCGGCTGCGGCACCGGCACCGCCGAGCAGGACACCGGCACGGCCGCCGAGACCACGGCCCCGGCCGCCTCCGCTCCCGAAGGGGCGGGCACCGCCTCGGCCTCCGGGGAGCCGATCGCCGCCGAGCACAACGACGACGATGTGATGTTCGCCCAGATGATGCTCCCCCATCACGAGCAGGCCGTGCAGATGAGCGAGACGCTGCTGGCCAAGGACGACGTCCCGGCTGGGGTCGCCGACTTCGCCCAGCGGGTCATCGACGCCCAGGGCCCGGAGATCGAGCGCATGCACCAGATGCTCCAGTCCTGGGGCGAGGAGCCCATGAGCGCCTCCGGCGGCATGGAGGGCATGGATCACGGCGCCGATGCGGGCATGGGCGGGATGATGACGGCCGAGGACATGCAGGCCCTCGAGACCGCCGAGGGCACCGAGGCCGCCCAGCTGTACCTGGAGCAGATGACCACCCACCACGAAGGCGCGGTCAAGATGGCCCGTGACCAGGTCGAACAAGGGCAGAACCCGCAGGCCGTGGCCCTGGCACAGCAGGTGATCGAGGACCAGGAAGCCGAGATCCAGGAAATGCAGACCATGCTTCAGGAGCTGCCGAGCCAGTCCTGATTCACCGGCCACAGGTAAGGGACCCGTCCTACGGACGGGTCCCTTACCTGTGCGTGGCCGACGTGGCTTGCCGGGGGACTATTCCGTGTCGTCCTGGCCGGCGAGCCAGGTGCGGAAGTCCGCGACCTGGGCCTGCTGGGTGGTGATCCCGGCGGTGGCCGCCACCCGCAGTTGCGCGTGCGGAGCCCGGGACTGCGGTTCCAGGAACTCGATGATCCCGCTCTGGTGGTGCGGGATCATCTTCTGCACGAAGGCGACATCGAAGTCCTCACCGGCCTCAACGGCCGCCAGTTCCTCGATCATCATCTGGGTCTCCTCCTCCAGGACCTTCATCTCCTCCTGGGCTTCGGCCGGGGCCTGGGCCATGGCCTCTTCCGGGCTCAGCCCGTACCACTCCTCCAGCCACCGGGTGAACTGCTCGATCTGGTGCTGCTGGTTGGCGATGATGTTCTCCGCATGGGTGCGGATATCGGGGCTGGTGCCGCGCTCGAGCTCCAGTTGGGACATCTCGATCGCGGCCTGGTGGTGGCCAATGATCTCGGCCAGGAAGGTGGTCTCCAGCTCCTCGCCCTCCAGGGTCGCCAGGGTCTCGCCGAACTCGTAGGCCGTCGGTGATGTCGGCTCCGGCTGGAGCATCTCCGCCGGGGAGTGGGAGGAGGCCGGGGTGACCTCTGTGTGGGCGAAGGTCGGGGCGGTTGCTCCGCCCAGCAGAGTGGCAGCGAGGGCGAGGCTGGAAGCGGCTGCGGTGATACGACGGCCGCGATTCGGGGTGTGATGCATGATCAGGTCTCTTTTCGGTGCGAACAAGCCCGGAGAATGGAACCGGTTCACCCACCAGCTGGGCGGCCCCGGGACGCACCATGGTGCGCCCCGGCAGAAGGCACGAGCCCGGCTGAGGCGCCGGAGACGGGGGGAGAAGAAACCCGGCGGAGCGCTCGGGCCGGGCGCCCGACCGAGTTTCCTCTTGCACCAGTGGATGCCGGCCAGCGGCCTCCCCGGTCAGTGATGCACATCAGGTACCGGCCACCAGCAGCCCAGGTCGGCGCCCCCATTCAACGGGTCATTCGTAGCGTTTAAGGACTTCCTGCATCTGGTCGTCCTCCTCCCGTCGGGCCCCCACGATGGTGGCGCACATGTCGCGGACCGCAGGGTCGATGATGTGCGCTTCCTGGCAGACCAGGACGGCCCGGCAGCGGTGCAGGATCATCCACTTCGAGAACCCCCGGTTCCCGTCGGCCACCGATGCACCGGCGTCGCCCGAATGGGCGCCCGGCGCAGATTCTGCTCAGCCCAGCGCGGCGAGCAGGTCGGCACACGCCTGCTCGCAGCGGCGGCACGCCTCCGCGCAGACCCGGCAGTGCTCGTGCATCTCGGCGTGCTCGGCGCACTCGTCCCCGCAGGCCTTGCACGCGGTGCGGCACGCCTCGAGCAGCGCCCGGCCGACCTCGGCGTTGTTGCCGGTCTGGCGGGAAAGAGCCTTGCCGGTGGCGGCGCAGACGTCGGCGCAGTCCAGGTTCTTGCGGATGCACGTCGTCAGCTCCGCGACCGCGTCCTCGGCCAGGCAGGCGTCGGCGCAGGCGGTACAGGTCTGGGCGCACTCGAAGCACGCCGCGATGCACGCGGCCAGCTTCTGCCGGTCGATGTCCCCCAGGTCCTTCGGATAAGTCTCCAGCATCGAGGTCACATGCGTCATGGTGTGCTCCTTCATCCGTTCTGCGAGGCAGCGGACCGGTCGAAGCCGACCCACCATGTAATCGACAGTAAACTGCTTATTCGCTCGGATGAAGCGCTCAACCTTGAAGATTGCGTGAAGATCCACCCAGGACACCGTCTCCACGCACACCGACGACGTCCTGCACACGGACACACCGCAACTGCACCAAACATCCGATCCAGGTGATTCTGCGTATGCCCAAGAGGCACCCTCACTGCAACACGATCCGCGTGGAACACGGTCGGTGCCGGTTTCACGGCCGGAGCCAGCCCATGACCTCCGTGGCGTTCAGCCGGTAATCCGCCATATGTAAAGTCCAAGGATCTACGCCGACCCTGTCCTCGCCTGGCTAAGGAGGCCCGCGACGGAAAGAGGCGGAAAGGATTGTTGCTTTTTGTACCGTTAGAGAGTCGGTCCTGTGGGTCACATCAGTGGCTCGGTGGTGTTGCCGCCGTCGGTGGTGCGCAGAACGGTGGTGTCGGCCACCAGGAGAGCTTCAATTTTATTGTCCGCAGTGGTGCTTGCGCCCAGGGCGGTGATCTCTCCGACCGGCTGGTCACTGGCCCTCCAGCTCTCCCCGGCGTCGGTGCTGGTGAGCAGGTGCCCGTCGATTCCGGCGCCGACGATGGTCTTCTCGTCGGCCCAGGCCACCAGGGACATCAGCTGCGGGGTGTCCAGTACCTCCCAGGTGGCGCCGTCGTCGTCGGAGCGCATGACGCCGTCCTCGGTGGTGGCCAGGATGGTGCCTGTGCCCGGGGCGATCGCCAGGGCGGCTGGGGCGGAGGGGATCTCGAGGGTGTCCCAGGTGCGCCCGTCGGAGCTGGCGCGCAGCTGCCCGTCGAAGCCGAGCACCCCGTTCGGGCCGGCGGCCAGGGTGTGGAAGTCCGATTCCCCGCCCCTGGAGAGCACCTCCCAGGTTCCGCCCTGATCGGTGGATTCGATCAAACCGACCGGTTCGGGCAGATCGGTGCCGGTACCGGGGTGGCCCGAGGCCAGATAGCGGCCCTCGCCGGTGACGGTGAAGCCCATCAGGTCCACGACCGGACCCGTCTGGGTCAGTTCCCCGTCCTGCAGTCGGAACAGGCCTTCATGGGTGGCCAGCAGGATTGTTCCTGCTCCTACTCCGCCTCCGGTTACCGTGTCGCGGGTGATGGCGTGCACGTGGGTGATCGCGGTGCCGGTGCTGCTCGCTCCGGCCGGTGCCGGGGTCTCCGCCGGGGAGGAGCACGCGGCCAGGGCGCCGGTGCCGAGCAGGCCGAGGCCGCCCACGAGCAGGGTTCTACGGGTGAGGGGGTTCATGGGTCCTTTCCGCCTCGCACCACGGTGCGAGGGCCACCCACCATTGTGGACCGGCCGGGGTGCGGCCCCGTGGCGTTCTCAGTGAAGGTCTGACGAAGATTCCTCCCGCAACCGACCTTCGGCATGAAAGCCTCCCGGACCGAGGGGACACTGAAGTCATGCATCCTGGCACTGACGCGGCGGCCGGGCGGGTGCTGGTGGTGGACGACGAAAAGCCCCTGGCGCAGATGGTCGCCACCGCCCACACCGGGCCCGGCGCGGTGGAGGCCGCCCGCAGCCGGAGCGTTGATGTGGTGGTGCTGGATCTGGGGTTGCCCGGGCTGGACGGGATCGAGGTGTGCCGCAGGATCGGGGGGTCTCCCAGTGCTACGTGCTGATGCTCACCGCCCGCGGGGACGAAGACGACTAACTGGCCGGCCTGACCGCCGGGGCTGATGACTACATCACCAAGCCCTTCAGCGTGGGCGAGCTCGTCGCGAGAGTGGCCGCGGTGCTGCGCCGGTCCCGAACCACCGTGACTACCGTGGAGCCGGCCCGAGTGTTCGGGGACCAGACCGTCGATCTCACGGCCCACGAGGCGCGGGTGGATGGGGAGCCGGTCTCGAGCATCGAGGTCACATGAGTCACGATCTGGCGCCTTCATCGAGGTCCCGGCCCCCAGCACCAGCCACAGACCCGGAATGGTTTAAAGATTCCGTGAAGAAAAGGGCCTTTTCCCGGCCGGGCCATGTTCGGATATGAAGATTTCATGAAGGAAATAGCTCATTCCCCTCAGGAAATGCTGGGTACTTTTGTGCAGAAATCCGATAAAAACCTTGTGGAACGCTGGACTTCGCCCGGGGGCCCGCCCCTCCCCGGACAGGACGCAGGCCGGTAGGGCCATGAGTGCAGAGGGGCTGCGGATCCCAGCCCCCAGCGCGCTCATCGGCGCGATGCCGCAGGTCAGGGCCTCCCCCGGCGGTCCCGATGAGTGGTGGCACCGGGAGGAAAGACAACTGGTGGCGCCACCACGCCGGAACGAATGTGCCCCCGGGTGTCGTGGACGACCCGCGGTTCGCCGACGACCGCGCGGAGTCGCTGCAAGCCTTTTCCCGGCACCACAAGGAATGTGACCTTTTCGTTATCCAGGCGCTAGTGTCCTCTGCGTGCCGTTGGCTGATCTCATCGGCTTCCCCGGGTGCTTCGCCGAATTCTGCCGGCAGCCGGGGTCCCCATCACAGAAATGACTTGGCAGAAGCGGGGGAACCATACCCGGTCCGCACCCGGACCTTGGGGTGAAGCCGCCGGAGCTGCAGGCTCAGCGGCCGGGTGCCTCCCACCCGAACCCGACAGCTCACCTCGTAGGCAAAAGGAGGACCCTCATTCATGGCTTTCTTCACGCGTAGCTCTGCCCGCCACCGCGCCCAGACCCCCTCGCACCTGGTGCGCACCACGACCCTGGCCGCCGCTGTCGGCGCGGCGGTGATCGGCTCCGTCGCCCCGGCTCAGGCCTATGCCGAAGCCCCCGCCACGACCGACACCGCATACTCGGCCCCCGCGACCTCCCCGACACCGGCCGCTTCCCAGTCCCCCGTCACCGTGCAGACGGCGAGCCAGCCGGACGCTCCGGCCGCTGGGCAGGCCACCTCGAGTCTCTCCCCCCAGTCCTCGGACATTTCCGAGATCTCCGCTGCGGCCGGCGGCATTGTCGGCACCGCGATGCAGGGTGTCGGCACCGGCTACGTCTGGGGCGGCACGGACTTCGGCGCCTGGGACTGCTCCGGGTTCACCCAGTGGGTCTACGCCCAGCAGGGCATCGACATCCCCCGCACCAGCCAGCAGCAGTGGGCGGCCGGCACCCCGACCACCGACCCGCAGCCCGGCGACCTCGTGGTCCAGAACGGCGGGGCCCACATCGGGATCTACCTCGGTGGCGGCAAGATGATCTCCGCGCTGAACCCCACCCAGGGCACCTTCGTGCACAGCGTGAATGCCATGCCGACGGTCGGCTACGTCACTTTCCGTTGAGCCAACACGCCGCCCGCCACGAATGCCACGCGTGGCGGGCGGCGTGTGTGCCCCCCATCTGACCAGCATCCGGGACCGGCCGGCCAGAACCGGAGATGCCTGCACCCGGCCAACGCCGGGGAACACCCCGATTTGGCCGCCTGACGGACCCGCTCTTGAAAGTTCAGTGAAGATCTACCGCCCAGCCCTCCCAACCCGGAGAAGCCAGCTGCGGCGGGGCTACCGTCAATGGATCGGCCCGCCTCGACCCGAGGCTGAGCAGAGCAAACACCACAATGTGCAGGCCCAGCACGGGCTGCTGCGAAAGAGAGTTTCTTCATGACGTCGACGATCAAGCACCTGGCCGCCGGGACGGCCCTGGCGCTGGCCCTCAGCGGTGCCGGAGCGACCGCGGCGGTCGCGTCCCCGACGCACCAGCCCGCCTCCGCCTCCGCGCAGACGGGCGCTGAGCGGCACATGAACCATGACCGCCACTTCGCCGTGATGATGGTCCCCCACCACCAGGGTGCCACCGACATGGCCGAGCTGGCCCTGCAGAAGTCCGAGCGCCCCGAGATCCGTGACCTGGCGGAGAAGATCATCGAGGCCCAGACCGAGGAGATCCAGCAGCTGGAAGCAGCGGCCCAGCGGCTGGCCGCCGGGAACACCCCGGGGCACCACCACCACGGCCACGGGCACCACCACGGACACGGCCACGGCCACCATGGCGGCCATGGTCAGAGCATGAATGCCGACATGCAGGGCGCCATGATGGGCGAGATGGACGGCATGGACGGCATGGACGGCATGAGCCTGGAGGAGCTGGCGAAACTGTCCGGGGACGAGTTCGACCAGGCTTTCCTCGAACAAATGATCGCCCACCACCAGATGGCTCTCGACATGGCCGAGATGGAGCTGCAGATGGGCACCGACCCCGAGCTGCGAGCCATGGCGGAGAAGATGATCGAGGACCAGCAGGTGGAGATCGAGCTCATGCAGGGCTGGTTGGAGGAGTGGTTCGCGGCCTGATCCAGGACCACGAGCTGAACCCCCACCGGCTGGAACGGGCCGCCACCGGGACGTCATGATCCCCGTCGACCCGTTCCAGCCGGTCCAGTGCGGTGATCCCCGACCCGGCACCCGATGGGCGCGCGCCCTTCGCACAGTCAGCGGCACCCCAAACGGTCACCGACCAACCGTAGGTTCGCCAGCGCCGCGTCCTCTTGCCTCAGGACACGGACCCCCTCGCCTGGGGTCCTGCTCCGCCAGCGCGCGCACCGTCACCGAGATGGCCAAGATGGCCGAGATGGCCGAGACCGCTGGAGCCCCCTCGCACGGTGGTGGTGGTCGGCTCCCGGCCGTGTCGTGTTTGTCCGGGCTCGTGGAGGGGCGACACGCGATCTTCTCCGTGCCCGATAACCATCTCCTCCGCCCGGGGCAGGAGATTGTTAGCCACAGCGACCACCGGTTCACCGGTGAGCCCGGCCACGACGAGTCCACCCCCTGTTTCGTTACCGAGGCCTCAGACACGGTCGCCCTGGGGCGCTGGGGCTCGCAGCACAGTGTTCATGTCACCGCGATCAGTACCGGGAGGACAGATGACGGATCCGCTCACCGGACGTGTGCTGGTGGTCGACGACGAGGTCGACCTCGCGCAGCTGATCGCGGACTATCTGCGCAAGGCCGGACTCGAGGTCGCCGTGCGCCACGACGGATCCGAGGCCGTGGCCGCGGTGCGCGACTTCGCCCCGAACGTGCTGGTGCTCGACCTGGGGCTACCGGAGATCGAGGGGATCGAGGTGTGCCGTCAGGTGCGGACCTTCTCGGACTGCCACGTGCTGATGCTCACCGCCCGGGACGACGAGGTCGACAAGATCGTGGGCCTGTCGGTGGGCGCCGACGACTACGTGACCAAGCCGTTCAGCCCGCGCGAGCTCGTGGCGCGGGTCCAGGCCATGCTGCGCCGGGCCCGCACGGGAAGTGTCGAATCCGCTACGGCCTCACCGCACGGGCAGCAGGCACTGGTGATCGGGGACCTGGTGGTGGACGAGGACTCCCGCCAAGTGCACCTGGCCGGGGAACCGGTGGCACTGACCCGGATCGAGTTCGACCTGCTCCTGTGCCTGGCTGCCCGCCCCCAACTGGTGCTCTCCCGCCGCCAGCTGGTGGAGCTGGTCTGGGACACCGCCTGGACCGGGGACGAACACCTGGTGGACGTGCACATCGGACGGATCCGCAAGAAACTCGGCGACGAAGCCACCAGGCCGACGTTCATCCACACGATCCGCGGGATCGGCTACCGGATGGGCACCGGGCGATGAGCACCGCCGTCTCCGCCCGGACCCGCCGCTGGTCCTGGAGCCCGCTGACGGTGCGGTTGATGCTGGCCCAGACCGCAGTGCTGGCCATCGGGCTGATCATCGTGGTGATCACTGCGGTGCTGGTCGGGCCGAACATGTTCTATCACGAGCTCATCGAGGCCGGTCACGCCGATGAGGCCACCGGGCTGGTGCACCTTCAGGAAGCCTTCCGCTCGGTGAGCCTCACCGCCCTGGCCATCGGCGGGCTCCCGGCGCTCTACATCGCCGGAATGCTCACCTTCTACCTCTACCGCACGATCGGGCGGTCCTTGACCTCCTTCAGCACCGCCGCCCAGGAGGTGGCCTCGGGCAACTACGAGGTGCGCGTGACGTCGGCGAAACTGGGTCCGGAGTTCGACTCCCTGGCCTCCTCCTTCAACGACATGGCCGCCAAGCTCGACGCCGTGGACGCCACCCGGCGCCAGATGCTGGCCGACCTGGCCCACGAGATGCGCACCCCCCTGGCCAGCCTCAAAGGACATCTGGAGGGCATCGAGGACGGGGTGGTCGAGTGGGATGAGCGGACCACCGGCATCCTCTACGCCCAGATCGCCCGCCTGGAGCGACTGGCCCGCGACATCCGCCAGCTCACCGCCGCCGAGGAAGGCATGACGCATCTGCAGCTGACCCTCCAGGACCCGGGCCCGTTGGCAGCCCAAGCGGCCGCGGCCGTCCAACAAGACGCCGCCGCTCAGAACATCTCAGTGACCGCCATCAGCACCGGCATGGAGGTCACACCGGTGCTGGTCGACCGGGAACGGATGGGACAAGTGCTGGGCAACCTGCTGGAGAACGCCCTGCGCCACACCCCACCCGGGGGCGCCATCACCGTGCACACCGACCACACCCCGGAGGCAGCCACCATCACCGTCACCGACACCGGGGAAGGCATCAGCGCCAAGAACCTTCCGCACGTCTTTGAACGGTTCTACCGCGCCCACACCGGCCGAGAAGCCCACCGCGGAGGCTCCGGACTGGGGCTGGCGATCAGCAAGTCCCTCGTCGAGGCCCAGGGCGGAACCCTGGAAGCCACCAGCGGCGGCCCCGGACGCGGGACCAGCTTCCGGATCCATCTACCCCGCCACACGCCCCCGGACTGACCCCAGCGTCACCCCCCAGATCGTTCTGTGACGGCGGCAGGCCGTGCCCGCCCAAGAGAGCACGTCCGCTGCGGTGGGCACGGCCCGTCACGTCGCTGCTGCCGTGCGCTTGTTATCCGTGTGCGTTCTTCGTCGGCCCGCCCAGCACCAGCCGGCGGGTGCCTTTCACACTGGTGCTGACCACCTTCTCCAGCGGTCCCTGCCCCAGGCCCCGGTACCAGGCCACCGCGAAGAGCGCCGCGACCGCCAGGTGGACCATGAACCACAGGTAAGGCTGGTCGTAGTGGGCCTCGAAGGACAGGGCCACCAGGTGGGAGGTGTACAGAGTCAAGGTCATCGCGCCCATTGCCGCCAGCGGCAGCAGCCACGCTTCGGCCTTGCGGGCAATCAACAGGAAAGCACCGAGCACGGCCAGACCCACGCCCAGGCTCGCCGCGATGGCCAGCGGGGTGTTGCTGTGCGGGGTAGCGATCGTCAGCCACCACACCGTGGACGTCGGCAGGGAGTCCGGGCCCCAGACCAGGACCTCGGCCAGCTCCTCCTCGCCCATGGAGGAGGCGTCCAGCAGCCGCTGGTAGCCGCCGAAGGCGTAGAGCAGGAAGTAGGAGGTGGCCTGGGCGAAGATCGCCACCCCGATGCCGGTGACCAGCAACCGGATCTGCACCTCGGACTTGCGCAGGTTCAATCGGCCGATTCCCATCCCGACCAGCAGATAGGTCATGTACGGCAGCGCCGGATAGGTGCCGGTCAGCAGCAACTGGGAGATTGTCCCGGCCGGCTCGTTCAGCACGTCGGTGAACGTGGGGTTGGACGAGCTCCACTCGGGAAGCACATCCATCAGGCCCTGCATCAGCAGCGGCCCCACGAGCCCGAAGACCGCCGCGCAGCCGAAGAGCACTTTCGGGCCTGCGTGCAGGAACGGGATCGCCAGCAGGAAGAACACCCCGTAGTAGATCAAGATGTTGTCCGCCGGGGCGTCTGCGGGCATCAGCGCCCCGATCCACAGCCCGACGATCGCGATCAGCACCGCCCGCACTCCTAGCCCGATCCGGTCGGCGGTCATCGTCGCGCCGTCGTGTGGGTGGCGCCCCCCGGAGGTCAGCGCCAGACCGACCCCGGCCAGCAAGGCGAACAGCGCCGCCGAGTCCCCCGAGAAAATCAGGTACGACCAGGTCGGTTCGTGCGACACGTCGTCATAGCTGGGCAGGATGTGCACCGACATCAGTCCGATCAGCGCCAGCCCCCGGGCCGCATCGATCCCCACCAACCGGCGCGTGGGCCTTACCACCGCGTCTCCGAGGCCCGCCGGCAGATGCCCTCCTATCCTCGATCCAGTACTCATCATTCCCCCTGTTGACTACACGGTCCCGGTGCATCCGGGACCGTCTGTCTCCAGGGTGGACGTCTCACTTGGAGTCTCCGTCGCGGGATTCTCAAGGTTCCATGAAGACTCCAGGGTCCATGGGCGACGCAGGAGCTTCTCCGTGGGACCGAAGTACGAAACGTGGACAGGGAGACCCAGCGCAGGACCCGCGAGGTGGCCCGGGGTCCGTCGGGCCCCTGATCCGAGCCAGGCCACCCCTTCACGTTAAAGACGGGTGCCCCAGCCCTGGGGAGGAATACTGGGGCACCCGAATGTCCGTGCACGAACGGATGAGAACGGGGTGTTCTCATTGGCAAACTATGCCCTCATTGACCCGGAAAAACAGGCCGGCGAGCCCCTAGGAGGGCAAGCTTCAGGGAATCTTCATGTCGTCTTGAGGGAAGCTCAACAAACGACTTCGCCTCAGTCATTGGCCCGGGTGACCAGTGGCCCCTCGACGGTGACCGAGCTATGGACAACCCCTTCGCGCGTCGAAGGAGCCTCAGATCATGGAGGGTGGAAGCTTCCGAATCCACCGATGGAGAGGAGCCTTGGACATCCCGAGATCTTGGACCACCTGCGTGACCGGTTCCCCCGACTCGATCAGGCAGATGGCACTTCGAATTCGAGTGTCCGTGGGCGGGCGGGCCCGCCCCCGCACATCCTGACCGGCTGCCCGGCGCAAGGCCCATTTTCTTCCTCGTTCCGGTTCTGGAAACGGCTCTGTGATTATCGCCTCCGACCGCGATTGCCCGGTTAAAGCAACACTCCCCGGGCTTCACCCCGCCAAGGTACGCCGACCCGTTGCTGGTCTGCGCACTTCGCCCCCTGAGCACTCGCCAAGGTGCCCTTAGGCCAGGTCCCGGCCGATGTGCCGGAGGGCTTTGCGGCTCCTGGCCGAGGCGCACTTCTTCACCGAATCTTCACAGCATCCAGCTCAGGCACAAAGAACCAGCAGTCTACTGTCGGTTGTATGTCACGGCCGTCAGCTGCACGCTGTCGCACTGAGTCAGGCAACGGAGAATGGAGGAGTTCTGTGTCGACCACGGGAAACAAGGCCAACGAGCATCAGCACGGTGGGAAGCAGTCCGGTGAGCACCAGTCCCACGATTCCACGAAGATGTACCTGCGGTTCGGGGCAATGATCCTCACGGCCATGGTGGTGATGTACGCGGTTATGTTCGTCGGCTCCTGGGAGTGGAGCCACGTGCGCTGGAGCGAGAACCGGTTGTTCATGACTCTGACCATGGGCGGGACCATGGGCCTGGTCATGCTCGCCTGGATGCTGAACATGTACAAGAACACCAAGGCCAACGTGGCCGTGGTGCTGGCCAGCCTCCTGCTGCTCGGCGGTGGAGCCTTCCTGGACCGCAGCCAGACCACAGTGCAGAACACCGCCTACATGAGCTCGATGATCCCTCACCACTCGTTGGCCATCACCCGGTCCGAACGCGCCGAGCTCGACGACGTGCGGGTGTGCGAACTGGCGGTGGAGATCAGCGAAGCCCAGCGGCGGGAGATCCGCGAGATGGACTGGCTGATCGAGGACATCGAACGCAACGGGGTGGCTGCCACAGCCGAGGAGGCCCAAGCCCGTTCGGTGCCCGACTACCAGGTGTCGGCAGGACGTGACTGCCCGGGGCAGTAACACGGATCCGCCCCCAGAACGCACCTGCGATTTCACGACTCCCGGTTCACGTCGATGTCGCTATGCCCTATTCCGTCTGGGCTCAGCACACCCGCATGCCCGATCCGACGCACCGTGCCACCGACCGACAGGAGAACCACCATGACCACCGCTCCCGTGCTCCGCCGCCGCGCCGCCGCACCCGCCGTGGGCGCCGCCCTGCTGCTGGGCCTGACCGCCTGCGGAGGCGGCGGAGACCCCCTCGCCGGGGACGGAGGCTCCGAGGACGGCTCCACCGAGACCGTGACCGTGGGCTCCGCCGACTTCCCGGAGAGCCAGATCGTGGCCGAGCTCTACGCCGGGGCGCTCGAGTCCGCCGGGATCGGGACGGAGACGTCCCTGGGCATCGGAGCCCGCGAGGCCTACGTGGGGGCGGTGCAGGACGGGTCCGTGGACGTGGTCCCGGACTACTCCGGCAACCTGCTGCTCTTCGCCGACCCGGAGGCCACCGCGAGCTCCGCCGAGGAGATCATGACCGCCCTGCCGGACGCGCTGCCCGACGGGCTGACCGTGCTGGAGGCCTCCGAGGCGGAGAACAAGGACGCCATGGTGGTCACCCCGGAGACCGCGGAGCAGTACGGGCTCACGAGCATCGCCGACATGGCGGCGGTGTGCGACCAGCTGGTGATCGCAGGTCCGCCCGAGTTCGCCGAGCGCGCCTACGGCCTCGACGGCCTCGAGGAGAACTACGGGTGCGTGCCGCAGTCCTTCGAGCCGATCAATGACGGCGGGGGGCCCTTGACCGTCGAGGCGCTGCTCAACGGGGACGTGGACGTCGCCGACATCTTCACCACCACCCCGGCGATCGCCGACAACGACCTCGTGGTGCTGGAGGACCCGGAGAACAACTTCATCGCCCAGCAGGTCCTGCCGCTGGCGGCGGCGGACCGGCTCCCCCAGGAGGCGGTGGACGCGCTGAACGAGCTGTCCGGCAAGCTCACCACGGAGGACCTCATCGACCTGAACCGCAAGGTCAGCGGCGACCAGCCGATCAGCCCCGCCGCCGCCGCCGCGGAGTGGCTCTCCGCCAACGGCTACTGAGCAAAGGGCGGACCCTCAGCGGACCAAGAAGCGCCCAGGCGGGACGCTGGCAACGAGGCTGAGTTGCCCTACTCAGTCGCCTCGACAGGTAAAAATTCCACTCAAATACGACATGCCCATCACGATGTCCACCGGAGACGACCCATTCAGACGGTCGTCGTCTGCGGCAGCTCCCGGATCCGCCGGTACAGGGTGGCCCGCGACATCCCCAGGTCGCGGGCCACCTGGGTGGCCGGCTCCCCACTATCGATCAGCCATAAGGCATTGCGGATCTGGGAATCAGTGAAGGTCTGACGCCGACCACCGAGATCCTTGCCGGCAGCTCTACGCTTGGCCACCGAGTCGGTGATCCGCTCCCGCTTGATCTCCAGCTCCATCTGCGCCAGGGCGGCCATCACGGTGAACACCATGGAACCCATCGGGGTTGCCGTGTCAACATCTCCCCCACCCAGGTTCAGCACCCGCAACCCGGCACCCCTCCCCCGCAACGCCTCAGCGAAAACCAGCATGTTCTGCGTCGACCGCCCCAAACGATCCAGCGTGGTGATCACCAACGTGTCACCCTCCTCGAGCGCCGCCACGGTCTTGTCGAACTGCGGACGCGATGCACGCCCTCCAGACACTCCACTGTCCACATAGATGTCATTGCGCCGCACGCCCGCATTCAGCAGGTCATGCACTTGACGGTCCGCGTCCTGCTGCCGCGTCGACACCCTGGCGTACCCGATCAACTTTCCCATGCCCACCTCATCTGTCTCGCAACTGACGTTGAGTATCAGATTCTAGAGTCATGGATAAAGCACAAGGATGCGAGACAGTGTGACTGTCGACGGTGAATGGCGGTGTTCTGACAGAGGTATTTGGCGGCCGTGGTGCGGCTGTGGGCTCAGAGGTAGCTGCAGATTTGGGCGGGATCGCACTGGGTGGGGTCGCCTTGGGAGGCGGCCTGGTAGTGCTCGGCCGCGGAGGCCCGCAGGGCGGTGAGCTCAGCGATGTGCTGGTCGAGGTCGGTGAGTTGCTGGGCGAGCTGTGCGGCTACGTGGGCGCAGGGGGCCTGCCCGGCGTCGCGGATCTGCAGGATGTTCCGGATCTCGGCCAGGGTGAGTCCGGCGGCCTTGCTGCGGCGGATGAACTGCAGGCGGGCGAGGGCCTCGGGTGGGTAGTCGCGGTACCCGTTGGGGCCGCGGTGCACCGGGGGCAGCAGACCGTGCTGTTCGTAGAACCGTAGGGCTTTGGTGGTCATGCCGGCGGCTGCGGCCGCTTCACCGATCCGCACGGTGCGCACCTCGATCCTGGACTGTCGTGTGGCTTTCCACGGTAGAGGAAGGCTCCGGGGGCAGGGCCCTGCCTGCCCCTGGAGGGGCAGGTGGTCATCCGGGTTCGGTGCGGGTGCGGTCGGTCTCGACGGCCTGCCAGGTCTTGCGCGCGGCGATGAGCACCGGGTCCCACACCGGGGAGAAGGGCGGGGCGTAGGAGAGGTCGATGTTGAGCAGCTCTTCCACCGGGGTCTCGTGCCACAGCGCCACGGAGAGCACGTCGATGCGCTTGGCCGCGCCTTCTTCCCCGACGATCTGGGCGCCGAGCAGTCGCCCGGTGCCGCGTTCGGCGATGAGTTTGGTGCGGATGGGTTTGGCCCCGGGGTAGTAGCCGGCCCGGGTGGTGGAGTCGACCACGGCGGTGACGGGGTCGAAGCCGGCCGCCTGCGCCTCGAGCTCTCCGAGGCCGGTGCGTCCGACTTCGATGTCGCAGATCTTGGTCACGGCGGTGCCAAGCACTCCGGGGAAGGTGGCGTAGCCGCCGCCGAGGTTGATCCCGGCGGTGCGGCCCTCCTTGTTCGCGTGGGTACCCAGCGGCAGGGACACGTGGCGGCGGGAGACGCGGTGGAACTTCTCCACGCAGTCCCCGCCGGCCCACACCCCCTCGATGCCGGTGCGCAGCCGGCGGTCCACGGCGATCGCCCCCGTCTCGCCCAGGGGGATCCCGGCGTCGGCGGCCAGGGTGGTGTTCGGGGTGACCCCCAGGCCGAGGATCACCAGATCGGTGGGGATGGTGGCCTGGTCGGTGACCACGGCGGTGACCTTCCCGGCGTGGGTGTCGAAGCCGGTGACGGTCTCCTCCATCCGCACCTCCATCCCGTACCCTTCCATCGCGGTGGCGATGAGCGCGCCCATGTCCGGGTCCAGGCCCGGCAGCGGGGCCGGGGGGCGTCCGATCACGGTGATGTCCACGCCCCAGGCGGACAGGGCCTCGGCCAGTTCCAGGCCGATGTAGCCGGCCCCGACGACCACCGCCCGGCCCGGGCGCTCCCGCTCCAGGACCGTGCGCAGGGCGATACCGTCGTCGAGGGTCTGCACGCCGTGGATGCCGGCCGCATCGATCCCGGGCAGTGGCGGGCGGGCCGGGGTGGCCCCGGTGGCGACCATGAGTTGGTCGAAGCCCTCCCAGGCCTCCCGGCCGGCGGTCAGGTCGCGCACGAGCACGGCGCGGCGGTGGAGGTCGATCTCCAGGACCTCGTGGCCGGTGCGGGCGTCGATGGCGTGGTGGTCGCGGAACTGTTGCGGGGTGCGGGCGATCAGCTCCGTGGTGTCGGCGACGTCCTTGCCGATGAAGTACGGGATCCCGCAGGCCGAATACGAGGTGTAGTGGCCCCGCTCGAAGGCCACGATCTCCAACTGGTCCTGGGGCAGCTGGCGGCGGGCGGCGGAGGCCGCGCTCATCCCCGCGGCGTCCCCACCGATGACGATCAACCTCTGGGCCATGACTTCCCCTTCCGTTACAGTGCCTGCTGAGTCGTCAGCTCCCGGCTGTGCTCGATGCTCGAGGCCGACCGATCCTCACGCGGCGCAGCAGGAGAGTTTGGAGACGTCGGTGCGGAAGGACTGGGCGGCGATCTTCAGGCCTTCGGCCATCGTCAGGTACGGGCACCACAGGGTGGCGACCTGGTCCACCGTCATGCCCGCGGACAAGATGTAGACCCCGGCCGCGGCAAGCTCCCCGGCGTCCTTGGCCACCGCGGTGATGCCCACGATCCGCCCGGTCTCGGCCTCGGCGACGATCTTCACGAACCCCCGGGTGTCACGGTTGACCAGCGCCCTGGGCACGTACTCCAGGGGCAGCACCCGGCATTCACACCGGAGGCCGGCTTCCCGGGCCTGCTGGTCGGTCATCCCCACCGCCGCGATGGCCGGGGAGGTGAAAGTGACCCGCGGCAGGTGGGTGTAGTCGATCTGCTGGCCGGTGTGGTGGAAGGCGTTCTCCACCGCGGTGACCCCGTGGGCCGAGGCCACGTAGACGTACTGGGGGTGCCCGGTCACGTCCCCGGCCGCCCACACCTTCGGATTCGAGGTCGCCATCCGGGCGTCGACGAGGATCTCCCCGTGGGCCCCGGTGTCCACCCCGACCGAGCCGAGGCCCAGGTTCTCGGTGACCGGACGGCGCCCGATCGCGACCATGAGCCGGCCCGCCCGCAGGGTGTCCTGCCCGCCCGGGCCCGTGACGGTGGCCACCACCTCCCCGGTGTCCCGGTCGGGCGTCACGGAGGAGACGGTGGCCCGGGGGATCACCCGGATGCCCTCCTCGGCGAACACGCCCCTCAGGGTCCGGGAGACCTCCGGTTCCTCATGGGAGGCCAGACGGGACCGCACGACCATGGTCACCGCCGTGCCCAGGCGGGCGAAGAGCTGAGCTTGCTCCAGGCCCACGTACCCGCCGCCGATGATCAGCAGCGACTCCGGCACCTCGTCCAGTTCCATGGCCGTGGTCGACGTCAGATACTCCACCTGATCCAAGCCCTCGATCTCCGGGACGATCGGGGTGGAGCCGGTGGCCACCAGGTAGTGGGCCGCCCGCACCCGGCGGCCGGAACCGTCGGCTCCGGTGACCTCCAGCACCGGATCCTCGGCCGTTCCGGTGAACACCGCTTCACCGGTGGCCAGTTCCCAGCCGTAATCGGCGATCAGATCCAGATACTTGTCCGAACGCATCCCTTCCACCAGCGCGTCCTTACCGGTGATCAACCCGGACATGTCCACCCCGGCGGCCGACGTGCTCAGACCAGGGAACCGTCCTGCGGCGTCCAGCGCCACGTGGCGCGCCTCGGCGGCGGCCAGCAACGCCTTCGACGGCACGCACCCGGTGTTCACGCAGGTGCCCCCGACCGTGGCACGCTCTACCATCACCACTGATTTGCCGAGATTGGTGGCCCGGATCGCGGCGGCAAAAGCACCACCGCCGGAACCGATGATCGCCAGGTCCACCTCGTGCGTTCCCGTCTCAGGCATGACCGGCCTCCGTAAGTCCGTGATGAAGGCCCCGACGGGCCGTCTGTGTGCTGTGCTGTGCTGTGCCCAGCCTGCACCTTCCCCTGAAGAGGAAGGTCAAGACGTCACCGCGGCAATGTCCGGTGCACGTCCGTATGTGCCCCAGACCCGGGGGCCCTTTCGAGGAGTCGCTGCCAGAGGCGATTGCCTGGCCGGTGGATCTCAGGAACTGGTGGCCGGCCCGTGTGCTCAGTGACCGATCAGGAGTGACTCGCGGGCGGCTTCGACCACTTCGGGGGTGACGGTCTCGAGCTGGTTGATGTCCAGGATGCGTTTGATCTGGGTGAGGAGGCGGTCGACGAGACGGAAGTTGCCGCCGGTGATCCGGGCGACGGTGGCGATCGCGACCGCCTGGGTGAACTCGTCATCGGTGGCGAGTCCGTCGGTGTGCCAGCGACGGTTCAGGACGGCGGTGAGCTCTTCGGGGGTGAGCTGGCGGTATTCGTGGGCGAAGCCCACACGGCTGTAAAGCTGGGGGTAGCGTCCCAGGCGCTTGTCGATACCGGGCATCCCAATGAGGATCACCCCGATGGTGTGACGGTCGTAGTAGTCGCGGACCTGTTCCAGTCCGGTGGCCTTGAGCCGGTCGGCCTCGTCGATGATGAGCAGCTCAGTGAGCCCGGAGGACCGTGATTCGGGGTTCACGAACGGGTCGACGCGGCCGTGGCGGTGGTAGTCGATGGCGTAGGAGATCTGCTGGCAGGCCCGCGGCAGTGCTTGGTCGACCTGTCGGGGGCTGGCGGTGACGGTCGGAGTCCACAGCGCGGTGCGGGCCTGGAGGACTTGTTCGGGGATGGGGCCGGGCTCGCGGTCCTCGCCCAGGTCTCGTTGCCACTGCTCCCATTCCGGGGCCCCGGCGTAGTGGCGGGCCGAAAGCGTCTTGCCGACCCCGGGTGGACCCCAGCACAGGCCGATGTAGCGGTTAGTGCGGACAGTGTCGGCGAACTCGGTGAAGCGGCGGTGCTCCCGGGTGGGCAAGAACGCCGGTGCGCCCGGGGGCGGGGGTGAAGTGAGCCCGTTGATCTCCCCGAACGTGCCGGAGAGGAAACGCCGACCGTCGTCGCCCTTGCCCAACAGGCTGCGGGTGGAGTCGGGCTCAGTCGGTGGCATAGGTCCGCAACCGATGTCGGGGCGCCGGCTCCGCCGGGGGGTCTGCCGTCGGGCCCGGCGCCGGGGCCGGTGGTGGTGCCCAGCGGTCGTCGGCGGGCAGGGCGTCGGCGAGGCTGCGCCGGGCGCACAGCTGCTGCTTCAACTCCTTGCGCCGGGCGCCCCGGGCCTGCTGCAGTTGCTGGAGGGTGATGGTTTCGGCGGCCAGTTCGGGGGCGATCGCCCGGCACAGGTAGGTGTCCTGGTGGTAGACGCGCACCTCACCGGC